>JAZOVR010000104.1:0-4726 GCA_045658785.1 Paludibacteraceae bacterium
ATGCAAAAAAAGTAGTACTTTTGTAAGTTTTTTTATAGAATTATGCTTTTTGAATCAGTAATTATAGACATTCTGAAGTTATTCCCATCGAACAAACTTCAGCAAGAGAAGAAGCGTTTGCGTGAGCTTTTGGCACAAAAACGTCGCTTATTGCCCAAAGATAACGTGAAGGAATTGTCATCGTTGTTGCTAGAACACATAGAGGATATACCTGAATTTCGCAGTGCGAAAACAGTGTTGATCTATTACCCGACGCACAATGAGGTGGATGTGTTGCCGCTGATAAAGCGATATAAGAAGGATAAAACCTTCTTGTTTCCAGTGGTTCGTCGCAAGACAATGACAGCTTGTCCTTATGAGGGGAATGACAAGATGCATCGTGGAAAATTTAATATCCCAGAGCCCACGACGCATCCATATACGGGGCATATAGATATGGTTTTGGTACCTGGTGTAGCTTTTGACAAGAGCGGCAACCGCCTTGGGCGTGGTGGAGGGTACTATGACCGATTTATAGCATGTTTGGGCAGAAATACCACGTTAGTTGGAGTGGGGTATGATTTTCAATTGGTAGATAAGGTGCCAGCTAGTCGCCGTGATAAGAAAATGCAGTATATCATTACTCCCACGAACGGAGTTGTTAAAGTAAAAAGGGACTAAAGAGTCCCTTTTTTTATAGTTCTAATGTGGTTTGCTGTGCGCGTTGGGTGAGGATCTGTTGATCGGTTTGAGGTGTCAGTTTTGCCTCTCCAGTACGATAGTAGTATATCATGCCATAGGCTTGGCACTTCTGCAGTTTGGCGTATGGGAGTTCGTCTTTGTAGAAAGCCTCCACCTGATCCCAGATGCTCAAGATGATCTCATCGGCTTGCTTGCGCAGGGTCTCGGTGTCCTCGAATACGCGGCTGTGGGTCTTCTTGTGCAAGGCATGGCTGGTGTAATCCTCTTTGAACATCTCGTAGTGTACTTTGACCTTGTTGATAGCAGGGTTGTAGATGGGGAATCCGCCTGCTGCGGTACGTTTGTTTTCGCCGTCGATGATGTTCTGTCCCCATTCCATCAATCCTTCTTCCGTACTGAGGTCGGGCAGGGCATTGCTCTTAGGGTCGAGTTTGTATAGCTCCTTCTGTGCACGCTTAATCTCGCCTCGAATGACCGCCAAGTTCAGCACTTGGATGAAGTGGGAAATGTACATACGTGCATTGCGAACGCGATGACGGTATTGCTTGTTGGCTGTCACCTTGCTATCAAAGTTCGCATGGTATTGCGCCACTTGATTCTCAAATTGCATCAAGAATCGTTGCGCCTCAGTCAGGGTGCGATAATTGATAGCTTGGTCATTGTACGCAGCATTGCCAGCTTGTTGTACTGCTTTTTGGAGCGCATGTAGGCGTGCTTGGTCTGTTTTTGGTAATCGACGGTAAGGCATATATCTATTTTTAGTTTAAAGTTGAAAGTTTATAGTTTAAAGGTTGGGCGCTTCGCTAATTCTGACGTGTGTTGAGTTTGTCGGCCAATTTTCGTAACTGTTCAGTAGCTTGGTTTTGTGGCAGTTGGTTGAGTAATGCAAGGGCTTTTTGAGTATAATCTTCAACTACTTTTTCGCACGCCGCACGCACGCCCAAACGCTCAAATATCTCTTTTACAGCAGCAATCTTCTCTGTGTTATCCTCTAGTACTTGACTGTACCAATGCTTTAGTTCTTTCGCCTCTAGGCTTATCGCGTCATTGCCTAATCGCCTCATCGCCTCCAAATATACAAAGGTCTTCTTGTTGCAACTGATGTCGCCTCCTACGGCTTTGCCGAAGGTTTTAGGGTCGCCCCAAACATCTAGAATGTCATCCTGTATTTGGAACGCTAATCCGATGTTGATACCAAACTGATACAACGCCTCTTGCGCTTGCTCGCTTGCGCCTGCAATATATGCGCCTGTTTGGAGTGCATTGGCAAGTAGAACCGAGGTCTTCAAGCGAATCATCTTGAGATACTCATCTATGGTGACATGCTCTTGGCTCTCAAAGTCTACATCGTATTGCTGACCTTCGCAGATCTCTGTCGCCATCTTATTGAAGAGTTGCAATACTTTTGGTAGTTTGTCGGCGGGAACACCTGATAACAGTTTGTATGCTTCGATGAGCATTTGGTCGCCTGAGAGAATGGCTGTGTTTTCGTTCCACTTCACGTGAACCGTTGGACGACCACGACGTACATCCGCTTTGTCCATCACATCGTCGTGCAAGAGGGTGAAATTGTGGAACACCTCCAATGCCAATGCCGCTGGCAGCACTTCTTCATCTTTGCCGCCAAATAGCTGACTGGCAATCATCGCCAATTGTGGACGTACTCGCTTGCCACCCGCCGCTAGTGTATATTCAATAGGCTCGTACAAACCGTATGGTTCACGCTTCCAATCTAGATTAAGTATCTCTTTATTTATATCTATCATATGCAGTTTAGTGTTTAGTGGACGCTTCGCTACTGTTTAGAGAGAGTGTCCTCAATGATTTCACTAAGCACTTCGCCAATATTCAATCCTGCGGCACGTACTTGTTGTGGGATAAACGATGTAGCGGTCATACCTGGTGTGGTATTCACTTCTAGGAGGTTGATCTCTAGCCTTTCGCCTTTCGCCTCTAAACTGTAGGCGCTGCCGTCCTGTAGGCACTTAGTGCCGTCCTCTAAACTAGTTAATATATAATCCACTCGAATAATGCCTTTACATCCGAGAATATCGTATATCTTCAATGTCATGGCTTGCACCGCATCGCGCACTTCGTCTGGGATGCGCGCAGGGGTGATCTCGTCCACCTGACCATTGTATTTGGCATCGTAATCAAAGAACTCGTTGCTAGTCACTACTTCGGTAATAGGGAAGGCGACAGCTTTGTTTTTGGTCTTGTAGGCACCGCAAGTGATTTCAATACCCTTCATAAATGCCTCACAAATGACCTCGTCGCCTTCGGCGAAGGCTTTCTTGATGGCAGGCTCAACCTCTTCCAAGGTTTTTACTTTGGTTACACCAAACGACGAACCACCCACATTGGTCTTGATAAAGCATGGTAAGCCAACTTGCTCAATAATATCTTCGCCTTTAACCTCTAACCTTTCGCCTTTCGCCTTTCTCAGCAAAACACTCTCCGCCACTTTGACACCAAAACCTTTCAGATAGTGGTTGCAGGTGTATTTGTTGAAGGTCATCGCTGCCGCCAATACGCCACAACAAGAGTAGGGGAGTCCAATCATGTCTAGATAGCCCTGCAATACGCCATTCTCGCCGGGTGTGCCGTGGATGGTGATGTATGCAAAATCAAAGCTGTGCTTAACTCCGTTGTAGGTGTACGAAAAGTCATTCTTATCTATCTCTGCCCACTCGTTTTCGCTTACTTTTGCTTTCCAATCGTTGCCTCGTAGGAGAACGATGGTAGTGGTGTATTGTTTTTGGTCGGCTAAGAAAGACTCTATGCCCGCTGCGCTGCGCAGCGATACCTCGTATTCGGAGCTATCTCCTCCTGCTATAATGGCTATATTTCGTTTCATGTTGATTTCGTTGAACAATTTTGCTGCAAAGTTACAACAAAAAATGCACATATGCAAGCGAAGCGAGAAAATATTATAAGAAAAAATAGATTTCATCTATTTGTACTGAAAGTTCTACAAAGTTACCTGCGGGTTTCGGGAGCATCATAGGAGATCTGTGGGAGATCTATGGGCTTTCGGTGGCTATTAGGTTTCTAGTTTTCAGTTTTCGTTTTTGCCGAAGGGATACCGAACCCTTGCCGGAGGGATAAAAAAGATAATATTAATTCAATTGCACATCAGCATCAATAACAAAAATGGCTAAGCCGTCTTCAGATGCTAATACATTTTTAGGTTTGATATCGCTCAAGAGATAATGTCCATCTGAGAATACCCCATTACGCTCTTGCGCTTCAAATCCACGTGATTTCATATAAGCAAGTATCTCTGCCGTTGTTGCAAAACGTACATTATCTACAAATGGCTGAGTAAAAACCGGATATGCATTTGTATCACTCATAACATGCAAACCCACAAACTGCAACGCAAGATGTGGAAATAGACTATTATAGAGTTCTATTCTATCAAAGAGTTTGCTCAGATCTCCTCCTACATGCATAAGGTTATTCATCTTATATACCAAGTTGGTTGCAGGATCGATCCAATTCTCGCTTTCATTGCCACTTTGAAACAACAACAAATGTCGCTCTTTTGCAAAAGCGCCAAACATATCTACAACACAATGGTTTTCTCTAGCCCATTGGATTGCTACAGGAAACTGCTCAAAACGAGATAGACCTACAAGGACGTTTCGTAGGTTTTGTGCATTTGGTTGTGGTGCTGAATCTCCCATTGATAATCGATTGTTCGTTGAGATTGCTGAGCTAACCAAGCTTGTGCATTATTTAGATAATCAGTTGCACTCATAAAGCGGTTGTTCGATAATTTGCTGCAAAGGTAATGAAAATCTTTGATATGTGCAAATGTTTATTTGAAAAAAATTGTATTTTGCAATTTCAATCCTGTCTTTGGCAAAATTCAGTTTTCACTTTTCACCTTTCCGTTTTCCGTTTTACAAAGGAGCACTTTAGTACGAGCATTGATACGAGCAAGAAGAATAACAATATAAAACCTCACCCCGCCAGTGAACAGTAGCGGGGTGAGAAATCTATGCATTTACCTTTGATTGTATCAGTTTTTTAGTTAATT
>JAZOVR010000105.1:0-18505 GCA_045658785.1 Paludibacteraceae bacterium
TTTTTTTTGTAATTTTGCAGGCTAATATGTGCGAGTATAATCTTAAATAAAATATAACAATGAAAAAACTATTATCTTCTGTTTTTCTTTTATGTTTGGCGGTGTCAGCTAGCGCGATTAAAGTGTATATCGACCCAGGTCATGGTGGTTGGAATGCGGATAGCCGAAACATGCTTACTATCACTCACCCTTCCTACAATGATACAGCAGGATTTTGGGAATCCAACACCAACTTGTGGAAAGCGTGGTACTTTGAGAAGAAGCTCAAAGATGCTGGTTATACCGTGATGAAATCACGCAATAGCTGCTTCTACGGTGAGAACCGCGAGTTGCACATTATCGCACAAGAGTCACAGTCCTTCGGCTCTGACTACTTCGTATCCGTACACTCCAATGCGCACGTGGATGGTTATACAACCAACTACCCAGCGCTCATCCACAAAGGTTACGACAATTCGGAAACCAATGCGGGTAGTATCGCAGGTGAGAAGTCGCTCTGGCCACACTTGTTTGCTATCTGGTCAGCGGGTATGGAGTATAACTCTTATTACTCAGAGACTAGCATGTGTATTCGTGGTGGTTTGAGTATGAACGGATGGGACTACGGTGTGCTCAACTACCAATACCGTCCTGGTACTTTGGCAGAGGGTTATTTCCATACCTATCAACCAGCCCGTCACCGCGCGATGAACACCGACTGGTGCCGTCAAGAGGGTCTGCGCTTTGCGCGTGGTATCAAAGCACACTTTGGTACAGCTAAAGAGACCAAGGGATATATCATGGGATATATTCGTACCCAAGAGCGACAAATCAATCAGACTAACTACACTGGTCGCTCGGGAAATGACATCTATATGCCTATCAATGGCGCACAAGTCGTATTGCGTGATGCGAATGGCAAAGTGGTAAAGACCGACTCCTACAACTACGCTGCAAGCGACAAGGATAATATCGGTAAACTAATCTACACCACCGATGATGAGTACAACGGTGTATTCGTTTATGACGATTTGAATCCTGGAACCTATACTATTTCGGTTCATAAGGCAGGTTATGCGGATCTAAAACGCACCGTGACTGTCACTGCGGATCAAACAACCTATTTGCAGTTGTTTATGGTATCTGGTCAAGGTACTACCCCTGATGTGGGCGAGGCGATGGGTACTTCTGGTTTGAATCCATATGCATATGATTTGACATCTTCATGGGATGAGGCAACACAAAAGTTGACCGTGAAGTTCTCACTCAACGCAGATGCTTACATTGATGGCGATGGTGGTTATGCAGACGGCGTGCAAATTCACCTATCTGATGACAAGAATAATCCAAAGAAATTCTATATCTATGGCGTAGGCAAAAACGATTGCCGTCAAGGACAAAACAAGACCTTTACCATCGATCTTTCTTCAGGATTGGACAAACATGGCAAAGAGATTCCTAAGGGAAAACCACTCTATGTTTCCATTGCAGTACAAGGAGATCGAAGCAATACCGCACCACGCGAGTATGGCCTGTCACACCGTATCTACTGCCCATTTGGTGTAGCGGTGGATAAGAACCCTGACTCTAAGAACTTTGGTAAGATCTTCGTGAATGAGGGTTATCAGTACGAGC
Organism: Paludibacteraceae bacterium; assembly: GCA_045658785.1. Classification (GTDB taxonomy): domain Bacteria; phylum Bacteroidota; class Bacteroidia; order Bacteroidales; family Paludibacteraceae; genus Colicola. The sequence continues at coordinate 1,615 of JAZOVR010000105.1, forward strand.
AAGGTGGCGACCTTGCTGGTTACTTTACCAAAGGTAAAGCAGGTATGTACGTCTTGGATGCAGATTTTGTGCAACGCAATACCAATCGCTATACGGGTGGATATGACTTCTCTTGGTTTGTGATCGATCATACCTTCAGCGGACTAGCGCGCAAAGGCTATCAACCATGGCGTGTACGTATATCCGAAGAGGGACGTATCTTCGTATGCTCCAACGATATGCACCAACGTCAAGCTACCGATGCGGATGGTAACCGTGATGGTGTAGCCGTGTGGGAGGTGGATCGTAATGACTTTAATAAGTGGACACCTGTGTTGCATGGTACACGTCGTGCAGATTATACCTTTACCTATAAGGATATCAATGGGGTGGAGCAATATATTGGTCCTGTGTGCGGTATGGATGTCAAGGGTAAAGGCGACGACCTCACTCTCTTGCTCTATACCGTCAACAAACCTGCGGTGCAACTGGATATGACTGGTTTCCGTGCATATGAGTACAACGTGAAGACCGGTGCACTCAAACCAATTCCAGCCTTTAATAACGGTGGTTATGGCCTTGTGTTTGAGCATGTTACCATGCGCTATGGACTAGATGGAAGTTATTGGTTCGGTGGCAACCGCGCCGATGGTAGCGATGGCGTAGAGGGTAATGGAAAGACCAAAGAGCCTAACTTGGGTCACGTGAAATTGGACGGAACCTCAGCTGATTATACCAACTACAACTCTGAGTTCTATGGTGGTGCAGGTTTGTTGCTCTATAAATCTACGTATAACAATTCTGCATGCAATGCAAGCAACCAAACATGGATGATCAAGGGTAAAGATAATGGTGGCGGCAGCAATGGTCTGTTTGACGTATTCATTGTCAATTCTACCGATGGTGGTGGCGCAAGTGTTACCCGTATGGATGGCAATAGCGGTCGCCCTAATTGGCAGAATATCCATGTGTCTGGCATGGGACGTTATTTGAATGATATGGCCATAGACTATGGAGAGAACTTGTATATTGTAGGTAGTTCTAATGGTATGTTGAGCGCTTTTGCGATGCCTTATAGCGGTGAGAAGATCACCACCGTGCGCGAGCAATACGCGTTTGAAATGCCAGAGAACTTCACATGGCACCCTTATCCTTTGGGCTATCAGGTGACTAATATGGACTTGTTGGATCAATTTGTAGAAGATACAGTAGGAGCAGATTTGGCAACGCTATTGACCAGTGCAGAGTCCAATTGGAAATGGTTGGGCGATTATATCAAGACTGTAGATGCAAACGCAAGTTGGGAGCAAGCAACAGTTGATTTCTTCGCCGCTCAAGGTGCTTTTGCTACAGCCGGTCAACCTGCACAATGGGAGAAGAAATGGTGGGATGCAACATTCCCAGCCGAGGTGGCAAACGGCACTCCATTGCCAAAGGTGAAACGCCACGGATGGGCACTTGAGGATTGGCGCTATGGTAATGAAGATGGTTACTACTACTTCAGCGAGGAGTCTAAAGTCAAGAATAATGCGCTAGAAGAGAGCAAACTAGATAGCGCGCACGTATGGGTACGCTGGGTAGAAGCATGCTTGTATGAGGGATATGAGAGTTATAGAGAGTCTGGTGATACCAGTGCAATAGATATACGTACTTGGACACTCAATGCGACCGAAGACTTGTTGTTGCTCATTGATGGAAAGACTATGGACTTGCCAATGAAACACACATTCCATATAGGTGTTTACAATGCAGTGGCTTTGCCATTTGATATCAGTCGCGAGACACTTTTGCAAGTGACCGATGAGTCTGGTAATTATATTTTTGACCCATCAAAAGGTGGCAAGATGCCAAGAATATATTTATATCAATCTTATGATGTGGTAGCAGTGGATAGCCTGTCTGAATTGCGTTTGACCGTACAAGCGTTGAAAGCGGGTGAACAGATTCCTGCAAATACGCCATTCTTGATGGTTCCACAAGAGACGATTGAGGGCAAGATTATTTTCCATGATGTGACAGTGGTTAGATATGGTGAGAAAGAGTTGCAAGAAGGCGTAACCTTTGTCGGATGGCATAGTCCAGCTCAGTTGGTTCCTGCAGAAGGAATCCAGATCCTCACTGTAGGGGATGATGGAAGTCTTGTGGCAATGACCGATCCCGCCACTTTGCTGGGAGAGCGAGGATATTTCGCAGTAGATGGCACCGTAGCGGCATATGACTATGCTACCATTGTACCTGTTGCGGCTATGACATGGCATCCTTATCCAACTGGTTATGAAGTGACCAATCAAGATTTGCTAGAGCAATTCGAGGAGGATATGCAAACCAATACCATCGTTGCTCTCTTGACCGATGACTCATCTACATGGAAATGGCTTGGCGATTATATTGCATCCGTTGATTCTACGGTGCTAGCAGAAGAAACATGGGAGCAAGCAGCCAATGACTTCTTTGCAACTCAAAATGCATTCGAGACAGCGGGTCAGCCTGCTCAATGGGAGAACAAATGGTGGAATGCTACATTCAACACAACTCTCAACGATGGTGACGCAATGCCTAAGGTGAAACGTCATGGTTGGGTGCTTGAGAACTGGCGCTATGGTAATGCCGATGGCTACTATCATGCAAGTGAAGAGTCGAAATTGAAAGATGAAGTGTTTGATTTGGCTCATGCCGATAGCACCCATATTTGGGCTAGATGGTTAGAATTGCGTGTGATGGAGGGCTTTGAGCTGTATGATGCGACGGGCGATACTAGTGCGATAGACTTGCGTGGCAGAGAAATTACCGCTCAAGATGATTTGGTGGTTCTCCTTGACGGCAAGAAGAGTGATATGGGTGTTACCCGTCAATTAACAGGTGGTGTGTATAATGCTATATCGCTCCCATTCGCCATCAACGCAGATATTATTAAGCAAGTGACGGATCGTGAGGGCAATCGTATTTTTGATGAGGAGCAAGGTGGTAAGACACCAGAGATCTATCTCTATGATATCGCCAATGTAACGATGAATAGCGATTACGATAGCGAACTTCAACTGCAATTCCATGCGTTAAGAGAAGGAGAGGATATAGCTGCTAATCAACCATTTATTATTAAGCCTCAAGAGGATGTAGTGGAGGATTTCTTCTTCTACGATGTGACTATCGTTAACCCTGTAGAGGAAGCACCAAGTGTGGATGATGTACAATTCCGTGGACTATTTATCCGTGCTAATGTGACTCCAGAAGCGGATCACAAAGTGATTGAAGTGGCTGTTGATGGAAAACTTCAAGAGCATACAGAGGGTGTAACAATCAATGGATTGAATGGTTATTTCGTTGTAGCGCCTACATTGCCATCCTATGATTATGCTGTGATTTTGGTAGATGATAATTCGTCAACCACATCTGTAAGCGAAGTTAAAAGTTCAGCTAAAGCAATTAAGGTTATGCTGAACCAACAAGTATATATACTCCAAGGTGAGCGTATATATGGTGTGACTGGTCAACAAAAATAATGTAACTTTATAATTTAAAAACTATGCGAAAAACAATTATGCTTGTTGCAGCATGCGTGGTTAGTATGCTAGCAAGCGCACAGATTCTTCAAGTGACTTCTGTGCAAGAATTGAGAGGAGCTTCCTATCAGGATGCTCGTGTAGCAGGTATAAGCCCTAATGGCGATTACGTGCTAATGACAAATGGTTCGAACCAAGGTTTGAAACGTTACGACATCGCTACTGGAGAGTTGAGCGTTATTACCGATGCAGAAGGTGCCGGTTTTAATGTGCAAGTAAGTCGCGATGGTAACGAACTTGTATATCGTGAGCGTTTTACAGGTGAAAACAAAAGCCGTTACAACAACATTATGCACAAAAATTTTGCAGAGCAAAAAACGGCTACTATCGCTCAAAAACAAGCCAATCACGACATGATGGTGCTCCCTGGTAGCAATATTGTATTGCAAAACAGCGAGTGCATGATGTATGTCGTGAAGAATGGTAAGCGTATTCAAATTGCTCCACAAGGCAATAATGTGAACTACATATGGGCTTCCCTTTCTCCTAATAAGCAGAAGATTCTCTATTATGTTAGTGAAATGGGTTGCTACGTATGCGATATTGATGGTCGTAACAGCCGTTTTATTGGTTGGGATTGCCGTGCGCCACAGTGGTACAACAATGAGATTATTATCTCGATGAACGATCAAGATGATGGTCACTTTACTCAAACATCGGCTATTATGGCATATACATTGGATGGCAAAGTACAAGTTTTAACAAGTCCTGATATGATCGCGATGTATCCTTTCGCAGCAGAAGGAAAAGTTGTCTTCTCTACTTTACAGGGAAAAACCTATTTATTAACTGTTAAATAAAGGAGGATACACATATGAAAAAGTTTTTATTATCTATATTTGCACTATGTGTAGTGTTAATGTCTGCTAGTGCAGCGAAAATCTATGTCAATCCTGGTCACGGCTCATGGAATACAGCTAACTGCCGTAACATGCGTACTATCAACTATCCTAATTATGGTGATACGTTAGGGTTCTGGGAGTCAAATACCAATATGTGGAAGTGCTACGCGCTCCAAGAGAAACTCATTGCAGCAGGTCACACTGTGAAGATGTCTCGTACCCAATCAGGTGGTACGAGTATGCAAAGTGGTAGTACATGCGACAAGAAGTTGTCAGTAATTGCTATGGAATCAGAGAACTGGGGTTCAGACTACTTTATCTCAGTGCACTCCAATGCTGCTGGTACCGATGACTACGGAAACGCGCTGGTGAACTATCCATCGTATTTCTATCGTGGTACGATGAGCCGTCCAAACCACAATCCTTATGTAAAGAATAGTGATAAGATGGCTATCGCTGCTTGGCCTCACACCTTTATTATCCACGACAACAAGATGGAGTTCAACTCCTATTGGACTATGACAAACCCTGGTATCTATGGCGATATTACCCAAATGGGTAGTCAGTCCACAGTGAATGGTTATACGGGTTACTTCGGCGTGTTGAAGCATGGCGATCCTGGTTACTTGGTAGAAGGTTACTTCCACGTGTATAGCCCTGCACGTCACCGTGCGATGAACCCAGACTGGTGCCGCCAAGAAGGTGTACGCCACTATCGTGGTATCCAAGCATGGTATGGCAACCCAAAACCTGAAACCAAAGGTTATATCATGGGTTATATCCGTACCAAGGATAAAAAGTTGACACACAACTTCTACAAACCAAAACCAGGTACCAACGATGAGTATCATCCTATCAATGGTGCAAAAGTCGTACTGCGCAACTCAAAAGATGAGGTTATCAAGACCAACTGCTACCACCACGTAGCACGTATGCTCAAGAATCAAAATTACTATACCACCGACCACCAATACAATGGCGTCTTCGTATATGAGAACCTCGCTCCTGGTGAGTACACCATGTATTTCCACGCCAGCGGATACAAGGATGTGGTACAAAAGATTACTGTCAAAGCAGACCAAACCAGCTACTGCGAGATCTTCATGACCGCAGGTCAAGGTACCGAACCCAACGTAGGCGATATTAATCCGGACGTAGAATGGGAATTGAATGGTGGTATCATTCCTGGTGGCACCGTGCCTACTAACGCAGAACTTTGGGAGGCATTCAAGCCATACTACAACACCTACTACAGCCTCAGCCGTGCAGACCAAACCATCGAGAATGTAGCGGCCTTTGCTGCAACCAAGATGTGCGAGATCATGACCAAAGATAATTCCGAGTACAAATGGTTGGGCGATTATATCAAGGAAGTATCTGCTGCTCAAGGTTATACATTGACCGATGATCCTGCAGCTGAAGGTATGGAAGCACTCTGGCGCTGGAGTGTTCACAGCTTCTTCAATTGCGAGAAACGCACCCAATGGCCTAACACTGCTGACTTTGCTACCGCAGGTAAACCAGAGGCATGGGGCGATGCTTATCGCGTAGCAAAGAATTTGTCTGCTTCATTGCCTAGCAAGATTACGAGCACTTATACCATCCCTACTCCTATCAAGGAGGGATATGACTTCCTCGGCTGGTATAACACCAACAATACTACTGGTACCAAATATACCACCCTTACTGCAGGCTTCAAAGGCAAACTCTATGCTATTTGGCAAGAGACCCCTAAGGGAGACGTGACTTGGGTATTGAACGGTGGTAGTGTATCAGTAACATTGCCTAACTATATTGAGAATACCCCATATACCTTGCCAACTCCTACCAAAGCAGGTTATGTTTTCCTCGGTTGGTACGACAATGCTAAGGGTGAGGGTACTGCACTCAAGACACTCCCTGTAGGCTACAAGGGTACAGTATATGCTATCTGGCGCGAAGCTAAAGTGACATGGGTACTCAATGGCGGTAAGGTGTTGAAAGAGGTTACTGGCGCAGATGCAGTCAAAGTGCCTACTCAAGAAGAACTTTGGAGTAGCTTCAAGACCGCTGCAGATATCACAGCTTTGGGCACATTGGCTGAGATTATTGCTGCTGGTGGAAGCAACCCTCACGGCGATGCAGCTACCCCTTGCGCTTGCCGTGTGATTTGTACAAAACTCAATAACGACAAGATGACTGCCGTTTACGCTAAAGCGGATTGGAAATGGCTCTTCGATTATATCGCAGGTATTCAGCCAGATATCGAAACCGACATCACTGTTGAGGGTGCTACGGCTGCTTGGCGCTATGCTATCGCTGCTTTCTTCTTGCAATCTAAGCACGATGCATATCCTGTGACTGAAGACTTTACCACTGCTGGTAAACCTGAGATGTGGGGCGCTGCATACAAAGAGGCTCATGGCAACAGCGGTGCTACTTCTACCCAAGAGGTAACACTTCCAAGCAAGATCACTGCTACCTACACCATCCCAACTCCTGTCAAAGACGGAGCAGACTTCCTTGGCTGGTACGACACCAACGATCTCACAGGCAACAAACTCACCACCCTCCCTGCTGGCTACGACGGTACCGTTTATGCTATCTGGAGCGATGCCAAAGAGCCAGATGTAGAATGGGTACTCAATGGCGGTAAAGTGGTGAAGGAAGTAACTACCACCACTCCTGGTAATGATGTGAAAGTTCCTACCCAAGAAGAATTGTGGGCAAGCTTCAAAACTGCTGCAGGATTAACCACCTTGGGCACCTTGGAGGAAATCAAGGCTAAGGGTGAAGGCCAACCACACACCAGTGGTGACACGCCTTGCGGTTGCCGTATCATCTGCGGCAAACTGACCGCTGCTGAAGTACAAACCGTATTTGGTAAGGCAGAGTGGAAATGGTTGCAAACCTATATTATGAGCGTACAAAGCGACCTGACTGACGATCTCACCGCAGCCGCTTGGCGTTATGCTATCGCTGCCTTCTTCTTGCAATCTGAGCACACTTCATGGCCTGCATCTGCTAACTTTACCGAAGCTGGTAAACCTGAGAAATGGGGTCCTGCTTATCAAAAAGCGAATGGCGCTACCGAAGGTACTACTACCACCACTCTCGTAGAAGTAGACTTACCTAAATGGATTACAGGTTCTGCATACACGATTCCAACTCCAGTGAAAGACGATGATACCTTCATTGGCTGGTATGATAATAACCAAGGTACGGGTACTGCATTGACGGTATTGCCAGTGGGTTATAAGGGTACTATATATGCTATCTGGAAATCAATGGGTACTTCTACTAGCCTAGAGGACGTACGTCCTGCATTGGATATGAATGCGCCTATGTACGACGTGATGGGTCGTCAAGTGGATGAGACATACCGCGGTATCATCATCCAAAACGGAAACAAATATTTGCTTCGCTAAGTTTAGCGGACGCTAAACGCTATTGTTTAGTGTCTAGAGGTTATTAGGCGATAAAGCATGATAATAGAGAATCGCTCCCTGAGGAATCAGGGGGCGATTTTGCTAGAGAAATGGAATAGATAGGGATAGGATCTAGTTGTGTTCTAGATATGCTCTAGTGGTCGCGAAATGGTCGCGAAGCCTACAGTTCGCCTAAAAGGAGTTATTCCACTGATTTAAACGATACCATTATTGCATATTTCAAAAAAAGCGGGTAAGGAGATCACAACAATCGCAAGAATTTGGGAAGTAATTTTTTGTCGTACTATTGCGTATGTGCAGATTTTTTTGTACTTCGAGTGTACCTCCCGCAAGCGGTTCTCTCCTCGAAGCTACTGCAAAAAAATGTTGCTTATGGTAATAAAAGTAAACTTTTCTTGCACATATACATTTTTTTTTGTACCTTTGCGCGCTAAATTTATTTTTAGGAACAAAGATATGAAAAAGATTATTATTTACTTCGCAATATATATACTTGCAAGTAGCAGCATATTTGCTCGTACTCCACAAGAAGCGATGGAGATTGCTCGTCTGTTTATTAGTCAGCATCAGCAATCTACGGGTGCGGCACAACACGTAGTTGCTGGATACGATATAGAATTGGCCTATACACAATTTCAGGCAAATCAAACAACACCTGCAATATTTGTATTCAACAATAATGACGACAATGGTTTTGTCCTTGTTTCTGCAGAAGACGATGCACGCACGATCTTAGGTTATAGCGATCAGGGACATTTTGACAAAGAGAATGTACCAGAAAACATGCAATTCTGGCTACAGATGTATGCCGATGAGTTGGCTCGCTACGAGGCGAACAAGCCCATCCTTCAAGCGGGACAAACGTCTATGGGAGGTAAGAAGCGTGTCGCAAGTGCCACCTACCCCACTATCGCTCCGATTCTGGGTACTGTGGAATGGGGACAAGGCACACCTTTCAACAACAAGTGCCCTCAAATCAATGGCGAACGTGCTGTGACTGGTTGCGTGGCGACAGCCTTGAGCCAAATCATGTATGCACACAAATACCCTACCAAAGGTACGGGCAGTCATTCATACACCACGGAGACCAAGAAACTGAAAGTAAGTGCTAACTTTGGCAACACGACCTACGACTGGGCAAATATGATTCCAGACTACAGTGGCTCATACACTACTACACAAGCGGATGCTGTAGCCACATTAATGTACCACGTAGGCGTAGCAGCCGAAATGGACTATACAGTGGACGGCAGCGGAGCCGTTTCATCTATCGCATTGGCAGCTATTACGGAGTACTTTGGATATAATAAAGCTATCAATGTTCTGCCAAAGGACTTTATGAAGGAGGAGGATATTCTACAAGAAGTGGCCTCCGATCTGCAATTGGGTCGCCCCGTATATGTTAGCGGTTCAACCGTCAATCAAGAAGGTCATGCCTTTGTTTGCGACGGCATGAAAAGCGATGGCTATCTGCATATTAACTGGGGTTGGAACGGCAGTGGCAATGGTTATTTTGCTCTATCCGCACTTGACCCTGAGGTACAAGGCACAGGTGGTAGCGCTAGCAACCTAGCCTTTACCGAAAGAGTATGCATCTATTCCAACATTAAGCCTATTGCAGGTGGCGAAGCAATGCCATTGGTGACCATTGATAAATTGACTCGCACATCAAGTGATGCCATTAGCAAAACAACAGCAGTTGGTTTTAGTTTGGAAACCTTCACCAGCACAGGTATTGCTACCGCAGCAGGTACAGTGACCTACTTCATCTACAATAGCAAAGGAGAAATAGTAGACAAAGTGGGAATAGGTACTTTCAAATTAGATCCTGGTTATCTCTACACCAATGCTATTACCTTAACAGGATACCTGCCTAGCAGCTTAGCACAAGGGGATTATGATTTGGAAATTCGCTACGTAGATAATAACGGGAAAGACCACCCTATTTTGGTCAAAGGATTAGGAGAGGTTCGCATACCATTTACCGTGACAAGCAGCCAGTTTGTGTTTGAAGAGACACCAGAAGCAGAAGTAGAATTGCGTAAGTTCACCAACGCTGACTTTAGTCTCGTAGAGGGCAGCAAAACATGGTCGGTGGATCTGTTCTCTAGTCAATTTTGGGCAGACGTCCCATCCGAGACCGATGTACTCATCCGCTGTAACATTCACAGCAATAGCGACAAGTCGGTGATAGGAACTTACACCATGGAGGCAGGTACTATTGACGCCAACGCCATGTATGCCGAGGGCTACTACAGTGCTTGTTACCAATATACTCCTACAGCACTACACTTGACTATTCTACCTGCAGGAAATAACAAAGTGACGGTACAATATTATATGGAGGTGAATGGCGAGGTGAAGCAAGGTTCGTACACCACCACACCCGATTGGTACACCACCAATGGTGATACTTACCAATACAACACGGATTATACTTTTGACTTGGCTACTGCGTTGCCTGCATCCAAAGCATTACAAATGACTAAAGCCTTAGGGCATACCAACGCAACAGAGATGTCGTATTTTGTAGGGGGTGTCATCTCCAATATGCGTAATACACCTGAGCAGATTGTGCAATACAAGACGGCACGCTTTGATATCTCGGATGACGGTTCGACCAACAATCAGTTCTACTGTTACAACACCAAATGGCTTGATAATACCGATTTTGTAACCGGTAACGAGATTAAACTCGGCGATGAGGTAGTCGTTTTAGGATATGTGCAAAACTACAACGGTAACACTCCTGAGATTAAGGGATATGTATATCAGCACAAAGTTGGCGAGCAACCTGAGGTGGATTACTCCATTAAGAACTTGCAAGTCACGACCAATCAAGATACTGTATTCTTTAACTTTGAAAGTGCAGCACCTTACTTCCACGTGAAAGTAACCGATGCCAACGGAGAGGTTGCAGCAAATGGTATCATCGATTTTACAAACGTGTATTTGGCTAATCTCAAGAACGGAACTTATACCCTATGGCTTCGCCCTGTGGACGAAGCTCAAGAGTACTACATCGGCGATGCAGTGGAAACCACCTTCACCATCCAAATTACAAGCGATATAGACTACTCTATCCGCAACTTGCAAGTTACCACCGAAGGAAGTACTGTGCATTTCTCCTGGGAGAGCGACGCACCTAATTTCCACGTGAGAATAACCAATGCTGCGGGAGAAATACAGGCAGAAGACATTATTAACTTTAAATCCGCCTCCCTCAAGAATTTAGCTGACGGCACATACACCCTGTGGATTCGCCCAGTGGATGAAGCACAAGAGTATTACATCGGTGAGGCGGTAGAAGTGCAATTTGAGATTAGCACAAAGATTACAGGTATTGAGGATTTGGATGCACAACAAGCCGTAGTTCTTTACGATTTGATGGGACGCCTCGTGGATAGCAAGCAATCAGGTGAAAATCGTCCATTTGACGTACCCGCTAATGGCGTATATATCCAATGCACAGACGATAAGATGACAAAGATTTATATCAATAAGCAATAATGAAAACATCGGAACAATTTGATATTGTGGCAGGTAAGTGCCGCAGAATTTATGAGCTGAAGATGAAAGATTATGGTCCAAGTTGGCGGATTATGCGTCCACAGACCGTGAACGACCAACTCTTTATCAAAGCCAAGCGCGTGCGCGAGATTGAGCAAACAGGCGTAAACATGGTGGGCGAGAGCATTGAGGGCGAGATGATGGCTATTGTAAACTACAGCATTATTGGATTGATCCAGTTGCACGAGGGTTTTGCAGACTCTGTGGACATGACTGCAGAGCGTGCAATTGAGTTGTACGACCACTATATGGCAGAAGCTAAAGCACTGATGCTGAAGAAGAACCACGATTATGGTGAGGCATGGAGAGACATGTTTGCGAGCAGTTTGACCGATATTATCTTGACAAAGATTAATCGCAACAAATCCATCACAGCAAACGACAATCAGACATTGATTTCAGAAGGCGCTGATGGTAACTATTTCGATATGCTCAACTACGCCGTTTTCTACCTAATTAAAGTGATGGAGAATGAAGCGAACTAAAACTATTATAGCCGCTATCTGCCGCACGCTGTTGGGGGTGGTGTTTGTATTCTCGGGAGCAGTCAAAGCGATTGATCCCCTGGGTACCGTATATAAAATAGAAGACTATCTAAAAGCCTTTGGCGGATTCTTCACCGACTTTCTGCCTGTGGCAGAGGTGGCAGCATGTGGACTGATTATACTCGAACTGCTGCTAGGCGTATGTATGCTACTGAATGTGCGTACGCAATGGACAGCGTGGATATCGCTTTTATTCTATTGTGTTATGACGCCATTAACACTCTACATTGCGCTCACCAACCCTGTGAGCGATTGTGGATGTTTTGGTGATGCATTGGTACTGACCAACTGGCAGACTTTTGGCAAGAATGTGGTGCTGATTATATTGGCGACCGTATTGGTGCTTTTACGTAAATCTGTTAATCCATTGTGGCGAGGATATATGGAGGTAATCATCGCCTTCGTAACTGCAAGTATCACGTTTGCCTTTATGGAATATACCTATCGCCACCTACCTGTGGTAGATTTCCGTCCGTATAAGATTGGAAATCACTTGCCTACGCAGATGGAGTATCCAGAAGATGCAGCACCAGATGTATATGAATTCTCGTTCGTGTATGAAAAAGATGGTGTGGAAGAAACATTCACGTTGGAGAACTATCCCAAGGGCGATAGCACATGGACATTCGTGCGTCAAGAATCAAAACTCATCCAAAAAGGTTATGAGCCTCCTATTCATGATTTTGAGATAATAAATGCAAATTATGAGGACTTGACGTGGGACATTTTGGAGAGTGAAGAGCCAGTAACATTGGTGGTGATGTACGACATCAAGAAGACAGACAAAAAGCAACTGGCGAAAGTAGAGAGATTGTACGAAAACTGTGTGATGAATATGGAGCAATGCTATATCCTCACAGGATCTGGCACCGATGAGATTAGTACTTTTAGCCATGAGTATCCAACTCTGAGTGACGGTATCTGCACTTGCGATCCTGTGACGCTGAAGACGATTGTGCGTGCCAACCCAGGTGTGATCGTAGTGCAAAACGGAGTAGTAATAGATAAGTATAATATTCGCAATCGCTAATACGATTGTAGTTTATAGGACGGCGGCGCCTACAGTTTAGAGTTTATAGGCACAGATAATACTAATTAGTAACAATTAAACAATATTTCAAGACAATGAGAACAAAAATGGTTGCAGGCAACTGGAAAATGAACATGACCCTGCAAGAAGGTGTAGCATTGGCTACCGAGTTGAAGAATCAAGTTGTTAACCCTGCATGTGCTGTAGTTATCGGCACTCCATTCATTCACTTAGCTACTGTAGCTGAGTTGTTGAAAGACAGCCCAATCGCTGTAGCTGCTGAGAACTGCGCAGACAAAGAAAAAGGTGCATACACTGGTGAGGTAAGCGCAGCTATGGTGGCTTCTACAGGTGCTGAGTACTGCATCCTCGGTCACTCTGAGCGTCGTGCTTACTATGGTGAGACCTACGAGATTTTGAAAGACAAAGTAGAGTTGGCACTCGCTAACAACCTCCAACCAATCTTCTGCATTGGTGAGGTAAAAGAAGAGCGTGAGGCTGGCAAGCAAAACGAGGTTGTAAAAGCACAACTCGAGGGTTCTGTATTCCACCTCAGCGCTGAGGACTTCGGTAAGATCGTGTTGGCATACGAGCCAGTATGGGCTATCGGTACAGGTTTGACCGCTACTCCAGAGCAAGCACAAGAGATCCATGCATATATCCGCAGCCTCGTTGCTGAGAAATACGGCGAGCAAGTAGCTGACGATTGCACAATCCTCTACGGTGGTAGCTGCAATGCTAAGAACGCTGCTGAACTCTTCGCTAATCCAGATGTAGATGGTGGTTTGATTGGTGGCGCTAGCCTCAAGGCTGCTGACTTCTGCGCTATCATTGCTGCACGATAATCATGGCTCTGATTGTTCCTGTACGAGGATTCACTCCTCAAATAGGCAAAGATTGCTTTTTGGCAGAGAATGCAACTATTGTCGGTGATACTGTCATCGGCGATGGTTGCTCCATTTGGTTCAATGCAGTCTTGCGTGGTGATGTCAATTGGATTAAGATTGGCAACCATGTGAATATCCAAGACGGATCCGTATTGCATACACTATATGAGAAGAGTACCATCACCATTGGCGACTATGTGTCTGTGGGACATAATGTGACTATCCACGGCGCTGACGTACATGACTACGCCCTCATTGGCATGGGATCTACCCTACTTGACGGTGTGGTAGTTGGCGAAGGTGCGATTGTGGCTGCAGGTTCGTTGGTACTCAAGAATACACAAATTGGTCCATACGAAGTATGGGGCGGTGTACCCGCTAAATTCATCAAGAAAGCAGACCCAGAGCAAACCAACGAGATTAATCGCAAGATTGCCCATAACTACGCAATGTACGCTAGTTGGTATAAAGATGAAGAATAATCGGATACTATTCCGCAATAAAATAACTATGCAGAGACTATATACTACTTTATTTATCATGTTATGTGCGTGCATCTTATTTGCACGCACCCCTCAAGAGGCAGCACAGATTGCTAGTGAGTTTCTTCAGCAACGTCATTTTTCGGCTGCACCTATGCTGCGGATTCAACGTGCAAACCAAGCTTCAGGAATTAGCACTCCCGTAGAATTAGCACACACCCAATATCAAGCAGACGGTTTCACACCTGCAGTCTATGTATTCAATGACCAACAAGAAGAAGGATTTGTATTAGTCTCCGCAGTAAATAATGCCCGTACCGTTTTGGGCTATGCTGACCATGGCAAATTTAACCCCGACAACATTCCATGCAACATGCAGTTATGGTTGAAGATGTATGCAGAAGAACTCGCATACGCTGCCCTCTCACCCCAACGAGCAGCTGCTAATCCATCTTTGAACACACAATATCCTGACATTGCTCCACTTTTAGGAGAAACACAATGGGGACAAGGAAAACCATACAACAACATGTGTCCTATTGTAGATGGTGAGCGTTCGGTAGCTGGCTGTGTAGCTACAGCACTTAGCCAAATCATGTATAAGCACCAATACCCTATCCACGGTATCGGTAGCAACTCCTATCGGCTAAAAAATGGCACCCAAATAACGGTCGACTTCTCTAAAGCCACATATGATTGGGCAAACATGATTCCTAGATACAACAAGTCTTATACTCAGGAACAAGCCGATGCAGTAGCAGAACTGATATACCATGTGGGTGTGGCTTGTAATATGAGTTATTCACCATCCGCAAGTGGAGCCGTATCACAAATTTCCCTCCAAGCTATGCACAAATACTTTGGCTATGATGCAGGTTTGACACCTCTACTCAAGGATTATATGTCCGAAGATAAAATTCTCACAGCTATTGCAGCTGATTTGCAAGAAGGACTACCAATTTACATCAGCGGCAGCACCGTTAATTACGAAGGACATGCCTTTGTGTGCGATGGTATGCAAAGCAATGGTTATTTGCATATCAACTGGGGATGGAATGGCTCTGGAGACGGCTATTACTCTCTCTCTGCATTGGATCCTGGTCAACATGGCACAGGAGGTAGTGCACAAAACCTTGCCTTTACGGTAGATGTGTGCGCCTACACGAACTTACGTCCAGATCAAGGTGGGACCCCAAAACCACTTCTTAGCGTAGATGGCCAAGTACGCTCTAGCAAAGCACAAGACAAGAGAAACGAATATATTAAATTTGAGCAAACAATCCTTGCTAGTCAAGGACTTGCCAATGCCAAAGGAAATATAGGTTTCTTTATTTACGACAGTCAACAACAACTTGTAAATCAAGTTACTCCCTATAAGATCGACCTTAAGCCAGGTTATTACTATCCTAATTACCCCATTTCGGGCAAACTGCCTACATCGCTCACACCAGGAGAATATGAACTTGCGATATGCCTCATCAATGAAACAGAGGAAATATACCCAATTTTGGTTGCTGGAAAAGGAGCGACACGTTATCCTTTTACCCTAACTGCCGATAGCATTTTGTTCCACGAGACTACAGCGCCACAGTTGCCAGATACTCTGCAAGCAGATTTCACTCACATTGCGGGTACCCACAATTGGGAGATGGATCTATATACACCATCTTTCTGGCAAAACACCAGCAACAATGATGTACTCATTCGCTGCCAACTCAATGCCAACAGCGATAATTCTGTCATTGGATCCTATATACTAGATAAAAAGAGTGCTGCCACCAGCAATAGCATTCCCCTATCTAAGGTGGTTTGCGCCTTCGGCAATGGAGCTGAGTGCCAGCAATATACCCCTACTGAATTGCAACTTACCCTGCTACAAGATGCTAACGGAAAGTTGGGAGTACATTATATTATGACTGTCAATTTCAACCAATATGCAGGCTACGCAGTCATTGATTCATGTACATGGAGTCAATTGAGTAATGGCAACTATCTACCATACACACAAACAGTTACATACGAGCCAGCAACCGCTCTATCAGCCTCGGAAGCGATTGCTTTCGCCAAAGCTAGAAATAATGATAGTCGCATGCTCTATATAGTGAGAGGCACCATTTCCCACATGCTTAGCACCCCCGATGAAATCCTCACACAGCAATATGCTAATTGCATGATCTCAGACAACGGCGACAAAGAAAGTAGCCTATTCTGCAACCAAATACAATGGATAAATGATCAGGATTACACCACTGGAGAGGAACTGAAGAGCGGCGACAATATCGTGATTCTCGGACAGGTTCCTAGTGAAGAAAGTAGCATACAAGTAACGGGAACAATCTATCAGCATCATAGAACGGAGGGGATATCTATACGCAACTGCCTATTAACTACCGAGGGATTAAAAATGAACGTATCATGGGAAAGTGAAGCCTCCTATTTTAAAATCCGTCTCTATAACAAAAACGACAAAAAGATTGCAGAAAATACCATCAACAAAACTACCCTAACAGCCACATTACCTGAGGCTGGTCGTTATACATTTTGGGTAAGACCAATGAACAATGATAA
>JAZOVR010000106.1:0-12663 GCA_045658785.1 Paludibacteraceae bacterium
TTTAGGGTGTGATGCGTTGAAAGTTCATAAACAATAGCAAAGGTAGTAAAAAAAATGTATATATGCAAAAAAAGTTCACTTTACTTGCATATGTATGGATTTTTTTGTATCTTTGCAGAAAATTTAACCGCAAAATTTATACCAACTATGATTGTACACGTAGCATCCTTTTTAGAGAGTATTGGTGGCTCAATCGACAATGACCACTATCTTCGCCCTATTCCTGGCAGAACGGGCTGGGCAGCCTATTGCCGCAAACCTGAGTATTCGAAAGCAAAGAAGAAAGAGATGGCAGCCCATGCTGTCGTACAAAATTTCCGTAGTATCAACGAGGAGGCATGTGCCATTTTGCACGATCCAGCACAAAAAACGCTTTGGCAAGAGAAACATTTGCAGGCATTGCGTGAGGCAAGCAAACACCAGCGTATGCCCAATGCCAATGGCAAACCACCAGTACCTGCTCGATTATACGATTTCATCAAGCACGAAATCTCTCTCACCCGCAAAACTCACCCCAATTCCTAACTGTCAACTATCAACTATCAACTTCTCCCGTTGTTCCCCTATTTATTGCCCCTTATCTGCCACCTATCCACATCGTGACCTCATCGTGACTTCATCGTGACCTCATCGTGACCTCGCCGAATGATTGCCGTAACTTCACCGATACATACTCAGGGTATCACCAAAGAATTTTAGCGACATTTAACCTACCAAATACAAAAAAATACGGTGCGTTTCAGCGCACCGTATCTTATATCAAATGATAATACCTATTCTTTGTAATAAGACAAAAAGATCTGTATTTCAGCTTCTACCGAAGCAGCATTCTTGAGTTCTTTTTCAAGAGTAGGATATGCACTTCCTTTGCTATTTAAATATGAAATAACAACATACTGAATCTTTTGCAAATTGAGCATATTCTCTTCCGTTTGGGGCATAGATTTATATATGTTATTATATTTTTTGAGCACCAGACCTCCATAGTAATGTTCAGATAATTTTATTATTTGTTTGTGTATCTGAGCGCATTTAGTTTGGAAATCATTGGTAATAGCAATTGGTTGTGTACCTTTCTTATCTGCAATATGTGCTTGCTCTGCATTCTCAGCAGCAATACGCGCTTGTTCAGCTCTTTCAGCAGCAATACGTGCTTGTTCAACTCTTTCAGTAGCAATACGCTCTTGTTCTAGTTGCGTCCATATATCTACATCAGGATCAGTAGTAATAACAGTGCGATCAACAGAACTCGTATTGATTACTACATTTCTTTGCTGAGAGAAAATGGGATAAGAAAAAGAAAGTACTAAGAGCAATAATATAGTAGAGAATACTCTTTTCATTGTTTAATTAAAATTTATATACTTATAATATTAGTTTCTCTTTTGGAAAAGATTTTTTAAAAGATTTGTATTTTCCTCTTTTTCCTCTACAGGTTCAGTCTGTTTTGTAGTAGCATTGTCTGTATTTTCTATAATCCATCTGTCGGCTTCTGTCGCATTGCGAAAATTTTTGTATGTCGCAGGATAGCCATTTACAACAATTACAAGATTTTTGTTAGCATCTGTTGTAATATTAATTGTTGGAGCTACGATAACATCTGCATTATTCGCCTTTGCAGCATTGGCTATAACAACCTCTTTCTCACGAGAAGCGAGTGCCTCAACTTCCGCATCGGTTAAAGTTGTAATATTCTTATTTATACGCTCTGCATAGGTAATACGCTCTTTGGCGACATCAAGATCTGCAATTACAGGAACAGTGTAAACAGACTGCGAAGGAGAAATAGTTTGGTACTCTGAGTAAGAATAACTCGTTGCTTTAGGAGTAGAATAAGTTGTTGCTTGAGGAGTAGAATAAGTTGTTGCTTGAGGAGTAGAGCAACTGCAAACAATAGCAGCTACACTAAAGAATAAAATAATCTTCTTCATAAAATATTGAATTAAATGTTAATGTTAGCGTAGGAATCGACTGCAAAGGTACGAAAAAAAATGTATATGTGCAAAAAAAAGAGTATTTTTTACTATCCTCTTGTATATATTCAAAAAAATTACTAACTTTGCACCCTAAAATGTGTATTAACTCTAAAAGCAGTATATTGTGAAAACTAACTACTTGAAAAGCAGACATATTGGTCTGACAGAGCAAGACCAACAGCAGATGTTGGAAGTAATCGGAGTGAAGAGCGTGGATGAACTCATCGCACAAACCATGCCAGCAGATATCCTTATGGACGAGCCGCTTGACCTTGATGAGCCACTCACCGAGCAAGAACACCTCTCTACCATGCACCAAATGGCAGCGAAGAACCAACTCTATCGCTCGTATATCGGTCGCGGATGGTATGGTAGTATCACTCCTGCGGTTATTCAACGCAATATATTAGAGAACCCTGTTTGGTACACATCATACACCCCTTACCAAGCAGAGATCAGTCAAGGTCGCCTCGAAGCGCTGTTTGTATATCAAACCATGATCAGCGATCTCACTGGGCTTCCCCTCGCTAACTGCTCGCTTCTTGACGAAGCGACTGCTGCAGCCGAAGCAGTGACCATGATGCGCAACCTGCGTAGCCGTGACATGGTCAAAGCAGGGGTGAAGAAAGTCTTGGTAGACAAAAAGATTTTTGAGAATACCTTATATGTTATGCGCACGCGCGCGAAGGGGCAAGATATCGACCTCGTGATGGTGGATTATGCGCAAGTCACTCCAGACTGGCTTGCAGCCAATGGTCCTTTCTTCGGCGCTATCGTGCAATGGCCTAATGCCGAAGGTGCTATTGAAGACTATACAACTTTTATTGACGACTGCCACGCTGCAGGCATGAAAGTGACTGTCATTGCCGACCTCATGGCTTTGGCACTCCTCAAACCACTCAACGCCGACATCATGTGCGGTACAGCTCAACGCATGGGCTTGCCCCTTGGATATGGCGGTCCTACAGCTGGCTATATGGCTACCCGCGAGGAGTACAAACGCGATATGCCAGGTCGTATCATCGGTCTGAGCAAGGACACTCACGATAAACCTGCTTTCCGCCTTGCGCTCCAAACACGCGAGCAACATATCAAACGCGAGAAAGCAACCTCCAATATCTGTACCGCCGAAGCTCTCTCTGCTATCATGGTTGGTATGTACGGCGTCTATCACGGTGCAGAAGGTATTCGTGAAATCGCCGAAGGTATTCACGGCAAAGCAGCATACCTCAGCGAGATGCTTCAAGCCTACGGCTACGAGCAAGAGAATACCGAATTCTTTGATACACTGAAGATTATCCCTGTTGAGACTACCGTTGAGCGCATTCGCCAAGAGGCAGAAGAGCGTGGCATCAACCTCTACTACGACGCAGAGGGGTGGGTAGGGCTCTCACTCGATGAGACCGTCACCGTGGACGATATGAATGACATCATCGACCTCTTTGCTGCTGCCAGTGACAACCTCGCTCAATACGAGGATAGCGACGAGGCATTCAATGGTCTTTGGGCTATCTCAGAGGAGAATGTACGCGAAGTGGACTACTTGCAAGAGGAGGTCTTTGTTCGCTATCATACCGAGACCGAAATGATGCGTTACCTCAAACGCCTAGAGCGTAAAGATATATCTCTCACACACAGCATGATTCCTCTTGGCTCTTGCACCATGAAGCTCAATCCTGCAGCTGCTATGATCCCAGTTACTTATCCTGGATTCATGGGCGTTCACCCATTGGCTCCAGTAGAGCAAGTGGCTGGTTATCAAGAGGTACTTGAAGAACTTGAGCAACAATTGGCAACCATCACGGGCTTCGCGGCATGCAACCTCCAACCTACTTCGGGTGCGGCAGGCGAGTATGCAGGTCTCGTGACTATCCGTGAGTATCTCCACCAACAAGGTCAAGATCATCGCAATATCCTCCTTATCCCTGCTTCAGCCCACGGCACTAACCCTGCCTCTTGTGCGCAAGCAGGTATGATTCCTGTTGTGGTGAAATGCGATGAGAACGGTAACACCGACCTCGCTGACTGGCGTGAGAAAGCTGAGCAAAACCGTGACAACCTCGCAGGTTGTATGATCACATACCCATCTACCCACGGTATTTTCGAGATGGCAATCCGTGAGATGTGCCAAATCGTACACGACTGCGGCGGACAAGTCTATATGGATGGTGCGAACATGAACGCACAAATCGGTTATACCAATCCAGGTATCATCGGTGCCGATGTCTGCCACCTCAACCTCCACAAGTCCTTTGCTAGCCCTCACGGCGGTGGTGGCCCTGGTGTAGGTGCAATCTGCTGTGCGGAGCACTTGGTTAGTGCAATGCCTCAAGCTGAGAACAACCGCGTATCTAGCGCACTCTACGGCAATGCCAACATGGCACTCATCTCATACGGCTACATCCGCATGATGGGCGAAGAGGGATTGCGTGAGTCCACAGCAGCAGCTATCCTCTCTGCTAACTATATGGCAGCTAAACTCAAAGATGCTTACGGCATCGTTTATACTGGTGTGACAGGTAGAGTAGGTCACGAGCTCATTCTTGACTGCCGTCAGTTCCACTCCATTGGCATCACAGAGTCCGATATAGCTAAACGACTCATGGATTTTGGCTACCACGCACCAACCCTCTCTTTCCCTGTACACGGAACTCTCATGATTGAGCCTACAGAGAGTGAATCACTCTGCGAAGTAGATAAATTTATCGATGCGCTACTAACCATTCGCAAAGAGATTGCCGAAGTAGAAAATGGCGAAGTAGATGCTAAAGAAAATGTCCTCGTCAACTCGCCACACGCTGAATATGAGGTAGTTGCAGACGAGTGGAGCCATCCTTATAGCCGCGAGAAAGCAGCTTATCCTGCTGCCTGGGTACGCGAAAACAAGTTCTGGCTTCCAGTTTGCCGTGTGGACAATGGTTGGGGCGATCGCAACCTCGTTGCACGCATCGAAAAAGTATAATATTTAATAAGGTCTAACATCTAACAGCGCCAGCGGTCTAACAGCCGAAGGCGATCTAACAACATAATATGTCTAAAGGAAAACTTCGCGAACTACTCAAGGATTATCAGCGAATGAAACCGCTGATAGCTATCAAAGAGTATATAATGATTATCATTGCCACTATCCCTTATGCCATTGCGGTGAACTGGATATTGGTGCCACATACCATCGTCGGCGGTGGACTAACTGGTCTTTGTGAGATTTTGTACTTTGCATCAGACAAATTCATTCCTATTTGGCTGAGTTCGTTTGTGTGCAATCTCGCTTTGCTTATTGCGGCGTTCTTTACCGTGGGTTGGCGCTATTGCGTGCGCACACTTTGGGGTGTACTCTGGTACACTATTTGGCTGAAAGTTATCGAGATTCCTGCTGAACCAGTGATTTCCGATCCGTTCATGGCAGTTATCTTGGGTGGTTTGTTCATGGGTTGCTTCTTGGGTGTGGTATTCCTCAACAATGGTAGTACCGGTGGAGTAGATATCGTGGCAATGATTGTCAACAAATACAAGCACTTGCCTATGGGTCGTGTGCTGATGGCATGCGATATTGTGATCATCCTATGTGCATATTTCTTGCCTGAAATCAAGGAATTGCCTTTCGGAAAAGGATTAGAGAAGATTCTATTTGGTCTCTGTTATACCTTCATGGCTGGTACAGCCGTGGATTGGGTACTCAACCGCACTCGCCAATCGGTGCAGTTCTTCATTTTCTCTACCAAATACGAGGAGATAGCTGAAGCCATCATGACGCAAGTGCCTCGTGGTGTGACACTTATGGAGGCACAAGGTGGCTATTCCAAAGAACCAATCAAGGTAGTCACTACCATTGCTCGCCAACACGAGTCTGCTACCATCTTCCGCCTCGTTAACGCCATCGACCCTAACGCTTTTGTCAGTCAGAGTCAAGTGCGTGGCGTATTTGGACAAGGATTTGAATCTATCAAAGAAAAAGCATAATTCGTGGAACCACTCTTGCAAAAAACTCCCATCCAACGCACCATACGCGAGTATCTAATGATCATACTTGCGCTCTTTCCATTTGCTCTGATGGTCAATTGGATCTTCGTGCCACAAAATGTGGTGGGTGCCGGACTCACAGGTATTTGTTCCATCATCTATTATGCTACTCAAGGTCTTTTTACAGACCTCTTCCCTGAGTATGGTGGCTCTATTCCTTTATGGATTAGCTCCCTAACCATCAACATCATACTCCTCGTCATCGCAGCACTAACCGTTGGCTGGAAATTTTGTATACGCACGCTTGTAGGCGCACTAGCACTTGCCTTTTGGTATCGCGTCATCCCTATGCGCTCAGAGCCGCTCATTGAAGATCCCGTGACCGCATGTATCGTGGGAGGTGTGATCTTCGGTATGAGCCTAGGCATTGTCATGCTCAACAATGGTTCATCAGGCGGTACGGATATCGTGGCGATGATTGTCAATAACTACAAGGATGTCTCCCTGGGCAAAGTCATGGTCATATGCGATGCTGTTATCATTGCGAGTAGCTATTTCCTGCCTATTCCAGAGCAGTTCTATGTAGAAGGAATGGATATCGTTGACTTCAAGATCAAACGTATTCTCTATGGTCTCTGCATGACTGTCAGTTATACGGCAGCTCTCGATTGGATTATGTCTCGCATGCGTCAATCGGTGCAGTTCTTTATATTCTCTACCAAATACGATGAGATCGCTACTGCTATCAATCAGACTGTCCATCGCGGTGTAACTGTCCTTGACGGAACAGGGTGGTACAGCCAACAACCAATACGGGTGGTTACTGTTTTGGCTCGCAAACAAGAGAGCCAAATGATTTTCCATATCATCAAGTCGATTGACCCCAATGCCTTTGTTAGCCAAGCGAACGTCAGTGGTGTCTTTGGACAGGGATTTGATACCATTAAGAATAAGTGATATAATCTTACTACCTAATTAGAATAATGAAAACAATTCGTGAGATATTTCGTATCGGCTATGGTCCAAGTAGTAGCCATACTATGGGACCACGAAAGGCGGCTGAGGTCTTTCTGGAGCGTTATGCAGGTGCTGCTCGTTATCAAGCCCATTTGTATGGCAGTCTATCTGCTACAGGTAAGGGACACTTGACCGATGCAGCCATCATAGATGTGATCCCATCGGTGGAGATTGTATGGCACGATGAGTTTTTGCCATTTCATCCCAACGGTATGCGATTCTGTGCATGGGATGTGGCAGGGCAGTTACTCGGTGAGTGGACCGTCTATTCTGTAGGCGGTGGAGCATTGGCAGAAGATCCCGACAATGATGAGTGCTTGATTCAAACATCTGAATTACCAGATATTTATCCCTTGTCGCGTTTGAGCGATATAAAGGACTATTGTGATAAGATGGGGTGGGACTATTGGGAGTATGTAGAGCACTACGAAGGTAAGGAGATTTGGGATTATCTACGTGAGGTATGGCATGTGATGTGCGAAGCGGTAGACCGTGGTTTGGATCGCGAAGGTGTGTTGCCAGGACCTCTGCACCTCCGTCGCAAAGCGGCAAGCTACTATATCAAAGTGGCAGGCTACAAGGATAACCTGCGTACGCGCGGATTGGTATTCTCCTATGCACTGGCTGTGAGCGAAGAGAATGCCTCTGGTGGTAAGATTGTGACTGCTCCTACTTGTGGTTCGTGTGGCGTGTTACCAGCGGTGTTGTACCACACTGGCCGTTCGCGAGACTTCTCCGAAACGCGTATCTTACATGCGTTGGCGACAGCAGGATTGATCGGAAATGTGGTAAAAGAGAATGCCTCTATCTCAGGTGCCGAAGTGGGTTGCCAGGGTGAGGTAGGTGTGGCTTGCGCAATGGCATCAGGCGCTGTAAACCAGTTGTTTGGCGGCACCTTGGCACAGATTGAGTATGCCGCAGAGATGGGACTAGAACACCACTTAGGTATGACTTGTGATCCTGTGTGCGGCTTGGTGCAGATACCATGTATAGAGCGCAACGCATTTGCGGCTGCGCGCGCGCTAGATAGCAATATGTATGCGGCCTTCTCAGATGGCAAACACAGTGTATCGTTTGACCGAGTAGTGGATGTGATGAAGCAGACAGGACATGACTTGCCTTCGCTCTACAAAGAGACTGCACAAGGAGGATTGGCTGCGATAGGAGAGAAAGAGTAGTATAGAATAGTTAAGAGATTGGAGATATATGAAAGTAATGAAATTTGGTGGCACATCCGTTGGATCGCCACAAAGAATGAAAAGTGTAGTTAATTTGATTGCTGACGGCGAGCAAAACCTCGTGGTTTTGTCCGCTATGTCTGGTACCACCAATAGTCTGCTGGAAATATCAGACTACCTGTACAAGCAAAATCAAGAAGGGGCCAATGCGTATATCACCAAGTTGGAAGATAAATACCGCAAGCATATCGATGAACTATATTCTAGCGAGGAATACAAACAGCAGACATGGCAATTACTGCACGGCATTTTTGATTATATCCGTTCGTTTACCAAAGGTGATTTCACGGCTCGTGAGGAGAAGATTATCGTGGCTCAAGGTGAGATATTGAGTACCAATATGATGACCAACTACCTGTTAGAGCAGGGGTATAATGTGGTATTGTTGCCTGCCTTGGAGTTTATGCGCACCAACCAAGATGGTGAACCCGACTTGAAGTACATTCAGGAGCAAGCAAGCAAACAATTGGCACTCTATCCAGATAAGCAAATATATATTACTCAAGGATTTATATGCCTCAATGCCACAGGCGAAATAGACAATTTGCAACGCGGTGGTAGCGACTATACCGCCTCCTTGCTCGGTGGTGCATTAGCAGCTTCCGAGATTCAGATTTGGACGGATATTGATGGCATGCATAACAATGATCCCCGTTTTGTAGAGAATACTACGCCTGTGAATCATTTGCACTTTGATGAAGCTGCAGAGTTGGCATATTTCGGTGCTAAAATATTGCACCCAACCTGCATTCAACCTGCCAAATACGCCAATGTGCCAGTGAAGTTGCTCAATACGATGGATCCTGCCGCGCCAGGTACCGTGATTAGCAATATGGTGGAGCATCGCAAGATTAAGGCAGTGGCGGCAAAAGACAATATCGTGGCGATTAATATCACCAGTAGCCGCATGTTGTTGGCATATGGTTTCTTGCGCAAGGTGTTTGAGGTATTTGAGAACTACAAGACTAGCATCGACATGATTTGCACGTCAGAGGTAGGTGTGTCGGTGTCCGTTGACGATAAGACGCATTTGCAACCTATTCTGAACGAACTCAAGAAACTCGGTGTGGTAGAGGTGGATGATAATATGTGTATCATCTGTGTGGTAGGCGATCTGGATTGGCGCAATGTGGGCTTTGAAGCGATAGCTACAGAGGCGTTGAAAGATATACCCGTGCGTATGATTTCCTATGGTGGTAGCAACCACAATATATCTTTCCTGGTGTCTGCATACGATAAGAAACGTGCCCTGGAATCGCTCAGCAAGTATTTGTTTAATTGATAGTTAATTATGCTTCCACAAACTCCGTTTTACTACTACGATACTGCATTGTTGAAGGCGACTTTGGATGCTATTCAGAAAGAGATTGCACCATATCCCAATTATCATGTGCATTATGCCATGAAGGCAAATGCCAATCCTCGTTTGCTGGAGATGATTCAGCAGACTGGTTGGGGAGCCGATTGCGTGAGCGGTGGTGAAGTGCAGAAGGCTATAGAGGCTGGTTTTCCTGCGGATAAGATAGTGTATGCTGGAGTAGGGAAGAGCGATTGGGAGATATTGACTGCATTGAGAAATAATATCTTCTGCTTCAACGTGGAGAGCATCCCCGAATTGGAGATAATCAATGAGTTAGCTGCTCGTGAAGGGAAAATAGCACGCGTATGCCTGCGTATCAATCCGGATGTAGAGGCCCATACCCATACCCACATCATCACGGGCATGGCAGAGAATAAGTTCGGCATTGCACTCAAGGATATGCTGCAAGTGGTACAGCTGGCACAGCGATTGGACAATGTCTCATTTGAAGGCCTGCATTTCCACATCGGTAGTCAAATCACCAATATGCAAGATTACGTGGCATTGTGCCAGCGAATCAACGAAATTCAACATCAATTGCATAAACATGACATCTATCCATCTGTTATCAATGTGGGCGGTGGATTAGGCATTGATTATCAGTCGCCTGACGAACGACCTATCGCCGATTTTAAGGCATACTTCAAGGTATTTGTGCAGCATTTGCATCTACGACCTGAACAGTCGCTGCACTTCGAATTGGGGCGTGCTGTGGTGGCGCAATGTGGTAGTCTGATAACACGTGTATTGTATGTAAAACAGACTAGTACCAAGCAATTTGCTATCGTAGATGCAGGAATGACTGAGTTGATTCGTCCTGCGTTGTATCAGGCAAAACATAAGATTATTAACTTGAGTTCTCGCTCAGAGCAAATGGAGAGATATGACGTAGTGGGACCTATCTGCGAATCTAGCGATGTGTTTGATAAGGACATTTTGTTGCCTCTCACTCAGCGTGGCGACTTGCTCTCCATTCGCAGTGCAGGAGCATATGGTGAAACGATGGCTTCCACCTACAATTGTCGCCCATTACCACTTACCTATACTGACAGAGATTTTTCGATCATACTATAACTGTTAATCACATAGATTCATACACAAAGAGAGCCCTTCACTCATGAAGGGCTCTCTTTTATGGTATCATTGATATATTAGTGCTTGAAGTGGCGTGTGCCAGTCATGAGCATGCAGATACCGAGTTCGTCAGCCTTCACTACGCAGTCGTTGTCGCGGATGCTGCCGCCTGGTTGAACAATAGCAGTTACGCCATATTGAGCCGCCAATGCTACGGTGTCGTCGAATGGCAAGAAACCGTCAGAAGCGAGGATAAGCCCTTCGGTCACACCAGCAGCGTGCGCTTGCTTCATAGCGATCACAGCACTACCTTCGCGGTTCATTTGACCTGCACCTACGCCCAATGTTTGGCCGTTCTTAACTACTACTATCGCATTGGATTTCACGTGCTTAACGATATTCCATCCGAATTGCATGTCTGCAAGTGTAGCAGCATCAGGTTGCACCTTAGTAGCGCACATGTCAGCAGTGATGGTCTCAATTTGGGTATCGAGGTGTTGCACAAGCAAACCGCCGTTGACGCTCACATATTGGTCGATAGCTTCGGTGCTTGGAGTCATGTCCACTTGAATCACGCGGAGGTTCTTCTTGGTAGCGAAGATCTCCATTGCCTCGTCGGTGAAGTCAGGAGCAATCACAATCTCAAGGAAGATAGGCTTCATGCCGAGTGCAATCTCCTTGGTGATAGTGCGGTTGCAGATCACGATACCGCCGTAGATACTTACGGTGTCTGCCTCATATGCTTTTTGCCATGCCTCTTCGATAGTAGCAGCCACAGCAGCACCACATGGGTTCATGTGCTTGAGGGCTACGCAGAATGGCTCTTGGAAGTCGCGAGCGATATTGAGCGCCGCATTAGCATCTTGGATATTGTTGTAAGACATCTCCTTGCCTTGGAGTTGTTTGCCGCTAGCGAGTGAGAATGGAATAGCTTTGGTAGAAGCATAGAACTTCGCAGATTGGTGAGGGTTCTCGCCATAACGAAGACCTTGCTTGAGGTCGAACTCGAGGAAGAGTTTCTCGTTCAATCCTGCTTTCTCGCGCATGTAAGTAGCGATGCAAGCATCGTATTGCGCGGTGTGGGTGTATGCCTTCGCAGAGAGTTGGAGACGAGTCTCGAGTGTGGTGTTGCCTGTAGCGTTGATCTCAGCGAGGATAGTGTCGTAGTCTGCTGGATCGCAAACCACGGTCACATCGTTGTAGTTCTTTGCTGCTGAACGGAGCATAGATGGACCACCTATGTCGATGTTCTCAATTGCGTCTGCCATGCTTACCCCCTCTTTGGCGATGGTCTCGCGGAATGGATAGAGGTTCACGCACACGAGGTCGATGAACGAGATACCGTTCTCCTCTAGTGCTTGGAGGTGAGATGGTTCGTCACGGCGTGCGAGAAGACCACCATGTACCTTAGGGTGAAGGGTCTTAACGCGACCGTCACAGATCTCAGGGAAACCAGTTACATCGCTGATACCGATGGTGTTAACGCCTGAGTTATCTAATAATTTTTGTGTACCGCCTGTAGCGATGATTTCCCAGCCTGCTGTTTGCAGACCTTTCACGAAATCTACCAATCCTGATTTGTCGCTTACGCTGACTAATGCTCTTTTTGCCATAATGTTATTTGTTTTATCTCCTTGCCCTGTCGGGCAGAAATCTTAATTAAATCTTATTTTACAATGTTGTTTGTTTTTATTGCCTTCGCTCTTCGTTTTGGGAACATCCAAAACTCATCACTAATCTTCAGTAAATGTAGTGGGTTTTTGATCGACTTTTACGGAACGCAGTCCTTCGGTAAAATCATACGCTCCAAAATTTATCAACCAACCTTGTTCTTTTTTGTACAATCTTAAATATGTTTTAAGTTGCTTATAATGAACAGGTAGTAGCTCTTCTACTGATTTTAGTTCTATGACTATTTGATCTTCAACGAGTATATCCAAACGCAGTGAGTTCTCTACTAAATGTCCTTTGTAGAAAACCTCTACAGGCACTTCGGATTGCACATTTAATCCACGCTCTTGCAACTCATAGACCAATG
>JAZOVR010000107.1:0-13313 GCA_045658785.1 Paludibacteraceae bacterium
ATTTATTTTTAGTACCTTTGCAGTCCTAATTCGTAGCAACATAATTCATGAAATATGTATGTAATTAAAAATCAGCAATGTTTTTTTATGAGAAAAATTATACTATTCACTATTCTGCTAATATCTACTACTGTAGTACAAGCGGCTACCTTATTCCCATCGCGTACAGATTTTCGTGATGAGCAAATCTATTTTGTAATGACTACCCGTTTTTACAATGGCGACCCTGCGAATGATACCCAATGTTGGGACGCACAAAACTACAATGTGGGTGACCCAGCATGGCGTGGCGATTTCAAAGGATTGATTGAGAAACTAGACTACATCAAGGCGCTAGGTTTTACCGCAGTATGGATTACTCCAGTAGTGGAGAATGCTTCGGGTTATGACTACCATGGCTATCATGCACGCAACTTCTCCAAGGTGGATCGTCGCTATGAGAGCGAGGATGTGAAGTTTCAAAACTTGATAGATGCAGCGCATGCCAAGGGGATGAAGATCATCTTGGATATCGTACTCAACCACACAGGCAATTTTGGTGAGGAGAATTTGTGCAAATTATTTACCCGTGATTGGGATGCTGATCAAAGCAAAATCAACGAGTGTTTGATTCCTTACACCCAAAAAGATGGTGGTCCATTGCCAGATAATTACTTGTCCCTCAATGGTGGGCAGCAGCATGACAAACGCCTTGCGCAGATGAAGAATACCGATGGTCAAAACCATGACACTCACAACTACTGGCACCATGTAGGCAACGAGTGGAACTGGGATGACTACTCTCGTTGGTATGGACAAATAGCAGGCGACTGTGTGGATCTGAATACAGAGAATGCCTATGTGGCTAACTATCTCGTGCGTTGCTACGGCGAGTTTATCAAGATGGGTGTGGATGGCTTTCGTATTGATACGGGGGGACATATCTCTCGTTTGACATTCAACAAAAATTTCATTCCTCAGTTTGAGGTGCTTGCAGAGCAATACAAGGCGAAGCGTAATGGTGGTGACTTCTTTATGTATGCAGAGATTTGCGCACGCGAACGCAATGTGGTGTATCGCAACCACGAAAACTGCTCTCCATTTTACTATACATGGAAAGAGAGTAGGGACTATGCTTGGGATACGAGTGAGACATCGTGGGATAATCTAGTTGTGATGGAAGGTCAGAAGGGCAATCACACCAATATCACTTCTGTAGAACAACAGGGCAAGGATGATATGGGTGATTCGTCGTTGCCTAACTCCAGCAATGCATTTCTCAATGGTAATACCTACCATGCTCCTGATTATGCTAAAAATTCGGGATTGAGTGTGATTGACTTTACGATGCATTGGAACTTCAAGACAGCCGGCGAAGCGTGGGGCGTAAAGTATGGCGATAAATACTACAACGATGCTACATGGAATGTGGTATATGTGGATTCTCACGATTATGCTCCCGATGGTGCGCCAGAGAGTACACGATTTAACCAAAGCGAAGATACATGGGCAGAGAACTTGGCATTGATGTTTACTTTCCGCGGTATCCCTTGTCTCTATTATGGTTCGGAGATACAGTTCAAGAAAGGTTGTGTGATTGATAATGGTCCAAATATTGCTTTGAAAGAGACGGGTCGCGCATACTACGGTGGTTACATCAAAGGAGATATCCATGTAACAGACTTTGCGGAGTATAGCAATGCTTCTGGAAATATCGCTCAAACACTAAAGCACCCTTTGGCTTTGCATATCCAACGCCTCGCAAAGATCCGTATGGCGGTTCCCGCCTTGCGTAAGGGGCAATATTCTACGGATGGTTGTTCGGGTAGTTTTGCTTTCAAACGCCGTTATACCGATGCCACTACCGACTCATATGCGTTGGTATGCATCTCTGGTGGTGCTACATTTAGCAATATTTTGAATGGTAAATATACTGATTGTGTAACAGGTGAGGTGATCCAGGTGACGAATGGTACATTGAAAGCCAATTGCTCAGGAAAGGGTAATATGCGCGTGTATGTACTAGATACAGAAAAGACCAAAGCTCCTGGCAAGGTAGGTGAAGATGGCAAATATGTGTATGGTACGAAGAATGCAGGTAGTTACCCCAGTTGGGACGGCACGCAAGAGGAATTAGACGAGCGTTTTGGAGGAAGTAATAGCGGTAATGGTGGAACCTCTGAATGGGGTGAGACCGTAGAACCATGTGTGGAGAGCGCAACAGAACGCGCTGTGTTCTTCCAAACTACTCAAGACTTTGGCACTTCGGCTTCGGTATATATGTGGATCAAAGGTACTGAAACTAATCTACTTGGTGCATGGCCAGGACAACGAGCGACTCACCTCGGCGGTGGTACATTTAAGTTTGTTCTTCCAGATGATCTGACAGGTGATGAGAGCCAATGGATGATTATTTGGAATAACAACAACGCGGGTAAACAAACTGCTGATTTGAGCTTCACCATGCGTGGATTATATACAATGAATGGCTATCAACGCAGAGTAACAACTATTTGTGGTGGTGGAGATACAGGAGAAGAGCCTAATGTACAACCCCATCCACAACCTAAGGAAATGTGCTTGAACTCAGCGGATGAACGTGTGGTGTTCTTTGAGAAATCGAGTGATTTTGGAAGCAATATCAACTGCTACATTTGGTTTACGGATGGTAGTACTACACAAATCTGTGGTAATTGGCCAGGTCAGGCAGCTACTCGTCTGTACGACAATGTTTATCGCTATGAGATTCCAGCTTCTGCTCCCGCGATTAATAACAACTGGATGATTATATGGAATGATGGCTCGGGTAATCAAACTGCGGATTTGAAATATACCAACCAAGGTTTGTACATGGGTAACAACAAAGGTAGTATTCAGTGTAGTTCGCAAGTGACTGCAATTTGCGATGAATCTACAGCAGTAGAGCGTGATACGGTTCACCAACCTATGCCACGTAAAATGATTATCAATGGCCGTTTATACTTACTGATGCCAGATGGCAGTAGGTATGATGTACAGGGAAATAGCTTATAGATAGTTCAGCGGTTCATGGAGTTTTCTCTGTCAATAATAGCTTCTTCCCCGAAGTTTTATAATACGTACCTATGAGGTTCTGTGAGTGCTCTGAATAGTGCGGTTATTGTGCGGTAATAGTGCGGTAATAGTGCGGTGCGAGCAGCGAATTTTATATAAAAAGAAGGTAGTCATTGGCTGACTACCTTCTTGATTGTTTGTAAGAAGTTTTACGTCTTATTTCGTAAACTCAAACGATTATTTTACTTCTTCGAAGTCCACGTCCTCGGCTGCGCCTTGGTTGCTATTGCCGCCGTTTTGAGTGCCACCTTGTGCACCGCCTGTGAAGTCAGCGCCGGGTTGAGGGCCAGCCTGAGCTTGTGCGTTGTACATCTCAGCGCTAGCTGCTTGGAAAGCGGTCATGAGGGCTTGGTTAGCCGCCTCGCATGCGTCTGCATCCTTCTTCTCGTAAGCTGCCTTGAGGTTCTTGAGTGCCTCCTCGATAGGAGCCTTCTTGTCAGCAGGGATCTTGTCGCCGAGTTCAGCGAGTTGCTTCTCGGTTTGGAAGATAGTAGCGTCGGCTTGGTTGAGTTTAGCAATACGCTCTGCCTCTTTCTTATCTGCCTCTGCATTCGCCTCTGCCTCTGCTTTCATGCGCTTGATCTCCTCATCGCTCAAGCCGCTAGAAGCCTCGATGCGGATCTTTTGTTCCTTGCCAGTAGCTTTATCTTTAGCGGTAACGTTGAGGATACCGTTGGCATCAATATCGAAAGTCACTTCAATTTGTGGTTCGCCACGGCGTGCTGGCATGATACCATCAAGGTGGAAGCTACCGATGAGTTTGTTTTGTTGCGCCATTGGACGCTCGCCTTGATATACCTTGATCTCTACAGATGGCTGATTATCAACGGCTGTGGTGAAGGTCTCTGCTTTCTTGGTAGGGATAGTGGTGTTGGCCTCAATCATCTTGGTCATCACGCCACCCATAGTCTCGATACCGAGTGAGAGTGGGGTTACGTCAAGGAGGAGAACATCCTTCACATCGCCCGTCAAGACACCACCTTGGATAGCTGCACCAAGAGCTACTACCTCGTCTGGGTTAACACCCTTAGATGGCGCTTTGCCGAAGAATTTCTCCACTGCTGCTTGGATAGCAGGGATACGGGTAGAACCACCTACGAGGATGATCTCGTCGATATCGCCTACGCTAAGACCTGCGTTTTGGAGCGCGGTACGGCATGGAGCGATGGTGCGTTGAACGAGGTCGTCCACGAGTTGCTCGAACTTAGCACGGGTGAGGGTCTTCACCAAGTGTGCTGGCACACCGTCAACTGGCATGATGTATGGCAAGTTGATCTCTGAAGAAGTGGTGTTAGAGAGCTCGATCTTAGCTTTCTCAGCAGCCTCTTTGAGGCGTTGCATAGCCATTGGGTCTTTGCTCAAGTCTGCACCTGCGTTGTCGTTCTTGAACTCTTGTACGAGCCAGTCGATAATGCGGTGATCGAAATCATCACCACCAAGGTGGGTGTCACCGTCGGTAGATTTTACCTCGAATACGCCATCACCGAGTTCGAGCACAGATACGTCGTGTGTACCACCACCGCAGTCGAATACTACGATCTTCATGTCCTTGTCGCTCTTGTCGAGACCATAAGCCAAAGCAGCAGCAGTAGGCTCGTTCACGATACGACGCACGTTGAGACCTGCGATCTCGCCCGCTTCTTTGGTAGCTTGGCGTTGGCTATCGTTGAAGTATGCAGGTACGGTGATAACTGCCTCTGTCACCTCTTGACCAAGATAGTCTTCAGCGGTCTTCTTCATCTTTTGGAGGATGATAGCTGAGATCTCTTGTGGGGTGTAAAGACGGCCGTCGATATCCACGCGTGGGGTGTTGTTGTCGCCCTTTACTACTTTATAAGGTACGCGCGCAACCTCGTTAGCAAGACGGTCATAGGTCTCACCCATGAAACGCTTGATTGAATATACGGTGCGAGTAGGGTTGGTGATTGCTTGACGCTTAGCAGGGTCGCCCACTTTGCGCTCGCCACCATCTACGAAACCAATCACTGAAGGGGTAGTACGTTTACCCTCGGAGTTGGTGATAACTACAGGCTCATTGCCTTCCATAACTGCGACACAGGAGTTAGTTGTTCCTAAGTCAATACCAATAATTTTTCCCATTGTATTTAAGTTTTTTTAGTTAATACTAGTTGATTTGTGCTAGTTAAGCTAGTAGTACTAGTAGCACTAGTTAGACTAGTTGGACTAGTAAGCACTAGCAGCACTAGATGCTTTGCCTTAATATAAACAAATGCCGTGCCAAAGTGATTTTGACACGGCATTTCTGTCAGATACTGACAAAATGGCAGTATTTTATTTTATTCCTAATTTCTTGCGGATGTCTTTTGGAATGGCATTCTTGTGCACAAGCACGTCGTTGGTCTTGTATTGCATATATGCTTCAGATACGTACCAAATGCCCTTGTATTCGCTTTTCTTGGTACCCCATGAGTTCTTGACCATGTAGTAACGTTTGCCGTTTTGGTCTTTGGCAGTACCGAAGATCTGCATGCCATGGTCGTCGGTATTTTCCCAACTATCGTAGGCTGCTTGGCGCATCTGTTGGGTGATAGTCTTCTCTGGCAATGGTTTTTTGGTAAGCTCTTCGCGTTTGTCGGTAGCCGACAATCCAAGCCAACGCGCAGCATCGCTACCGCTAAGATCTGCTGCCTTTTCCTCTTCAGGCACTACGCCCAATCCTTTGCGTGTAAAGCACATCTCGCTGACGTCTGCGCCCCAAGCCAAGGTGTATCCATTGGCGAGTGCGTTGTCGATGATAAGCATCATTGTATCCATTGGCACGTTGTACATTTGGTCCATACGCCAGTTGTCGGGTACTTCGAGTGCAAAAGTGGTGTAGAATGGGTGGTGGGTGTAACTGGTAATGCTGACATAGTCATCGGCATTCAACCCCAACTCCTCTGCAAAACTTTTAGGAGTATACTCTTTGCCATTATACACGAAAGTAGCAGGGCACTTGCCAAGATAGGTGTCATATACTGCGCTGAGGGCTTTTTTCCATACGGGTGTGAGTTTTTTGAGTCCGCTATTAGCTACAGCATCTACTATGCCACCTGCCACAGCGTCCAATTCGGTGTGAACTGGCAACGTGTCAGCGGGGGTACTACCATATTGGATACCTGGCATAACCTGCTGTGGAACAAGACCATAGTTTTTTAGACAATAGATTACATCATATGCCGAACCGCCTGGTGCGAATTGGGCTTTGCCGTACATGCGAACTACGTATTCGGCACGATCGAGCATCGTATGGTGTACCACAAACATCTCGCTAAGGTCATATTCGCCCTTGCCCATACGCAGGAGTTCGCTCTCAAGGAAACCGATGGTAGAGTAGCTCCAGCATGTGCCGCTGCGGTTCTGGTCCTTGACAGGTGTGATAGCAATACTATCTACTGTGGTAAAGCGAAAGCCCTCAATGGTGTCGCTAGCAACTTTTGCAGTGTCTGTTTGTGCAAAGATAGTCAAACAGACTGCTAAAAGTGCAAAGGATAAGAGATTTTTTTTCATGACTTGTTAATAGTAGAAGTTCCTTAAATTGATATATGGGTATATATGGATGTGCAAAATTACAACTTTTCTGTCAAAAATCCTTGTTTTTGGGATCAAAACTTGAAAAAAAACATAAAAAATACATGATTTTCACATTTTTTTTCGAAAATATTTGGTCATGTCCAAAAAAAGCAGTACCTTTGCACTCGCTTTCGAAAAGGAAGTATGACATATGGTCACGGTGCTATCGTCTAGTGGCCTAGGACAACGGCCTCTCACGCCGTAAACCCGGGTTCGATTCCCGGTAGCACTACAAAAGGAAACGACTCTCCGCCGAGAGTCGTTTCTTATATAGGTGAGGGTAGGTGAGGTCTTGCGTAATTCCTCTAAACCTTTCATCCCATGGCACCATTGACTCCGATGACTTGTCCAGATAAGTAACTGGAGAGGTCAGAGGCAAGGAATAGGGCTACTTTGGCAACTTCTTCTGGTGTTCCACAACGTCTCATAGGAATCATCTTAATCATCTCTGCACGTGTCTCTTCGCTTAGAGCTAGGGTCATATCAGTGAGAATGAACCCTGGCGCAATTGCGTTGACACGCACATTACGGCTAGCAAGCTCTTTGCTAAGCGATTTGACCAGTGCAATGACTCCTGCTTTGGAGGCAGCATAGTTGGTTTGTCCAGGGTTGCCTGATTGTCCTACAATAGATGACATTGCAATAATACTACCGCTACGTTGGCGTAGCATGTAGGGCGTGATCGCATGACAATAGTTGAAGACCGATTTAAGGTTGACGTTGAGTACATCATCCCATTGCTGTTCGCTCATTCGCATGAGCAGTGTATCGCGCGTGATGCCCGCGTTGCAGACGAGAATATCTATGGTCTTGAAGGTATCTGCCACTTGTTGGATAACTTGGTGTGCGGCATTGAAATCAGAGGCATCACTTTTGATGCATAGTACTTGGACACTCAGAGATTGGAGTTGCTCTACTAATTCAGCGGCCTCTTGATCTTCGTTGATATATGTGAATGCGATATTGCATCCTTGCTCGGCATACATGAGAGCAATTGCACGACCGATACCGCGCGAAGCGCCAGTGATAAGGGCTGTTTTATTCTGTAGCATAGTTTGGTATTGTTCTGGATTGTTTATTTGAGGTATTTGTCGAGCCACGCAAAGAAAGTAC
The DNA here is from genome assembly GCA_045658785.1 of Paludibacteraceae bacterium. Classification (GTDB taxonomy): domain Bacteria; phylum Bacteroidota; class Bacteroidia; order Bacteroidales; family Paludibacteraceae; genus Colicola. Next base: position 7,759 of record JAZOVR010000107.1, read on the forward strand.
GTTGCCAAAGAATACCGTTTTGTGGTTTGAGCACCCAGTGGTTTTCATCTGGGAAGATGAGCAGTTGTGCTTCTACGCCGCGCATCTTGGCTGCATCGAAGGCTGCCATACTTTGGTTAGCGAGGATACGATAGTCTTTCTCGCCGTGGATACAGAGGATAGGTGTGTCCCATTTGTCCACAAACAGGTGAGGTGAGTTGGCGAAAGTGCGCTGAGCAATCTTGTTACTTTTGTCCCAATAAGCACCGCCCATATCCCAATTGGCAAACCATTTCTCTTCGGTCTCGAGGTATTGCATCTCCATATTGAAGATACCATCGTGTGCAATGAAAGCTTTGAAACGCTTGTCATGGTGTCCTGCTAACCAATACACGCTGAAGCCGCCAAAAGATGCACCTACGCAACCCAATCGATCTTTATCTACATATGGTTCGCTAGCCACAAACTCGTCTATGGCACTCAGGTAGTCTTTCATACATTGACCTCCGTAATCACCGCTAATTTGCTCGTTCCACTCGTTTCCAAAGCCTGGAAGACCACGGCGGTTAGGGGCCACAATAATGTAGTCATTGGCAGCCATCATCATGAAGTTCCAACGGAAACTCCAAAACTGACTCACAGGTGATTGTGGACCGCCCTCGCAGTAGAGCAGAGTAGGGTATTTCTTGTTTGGGTCGAAATGAGGAGGATAGATAATCCATGTGAGCATTTGCTTGCCATCGGTAGTCTTTTGCCAACGAGGAACGACAGTACCCATGGTGATTTGTGAGTAGATATTGTCGTTCTCGTGGGTGAGTTGGGTAGGTGTAGAGTGTAGGGTGTAGGGTGTAAAGGCGAAGATATCATTTGCTTCGCACATAGAGTGGCGTAGGCAGTAGTAGATATCGCCGATATTACCACCAGGTACATAGTCGTATTGGCCTGTGGTCAACACTTTGGGTTGAGGAGTTGAGGAGTTAGGGAGTTCATAAGTTGTTTTTACTTCGTAGAGCATGGAGCATCCGTGCCATACGGCGCTGAATACGAGTGAGTTGTTGTCCTTCCAATAATAAGTATCTACATTGGTTCCCATACCTTGTGTGAGGAAACGACGCTCGCCTGTTTGGAGATTCTGGATCATGAGTCGATTCTCATCACTCTCGTAGCCGTCACGCTCCATAGATTGCCAAGCAATCCATTGTCCATCAGGTGAATAGCTGGGATTGGTATCATAACCACCATTACCTTCGGTGAGGTTGGTATGTGTGCCAGTAGTTAGGTCGTATAGATAGATATCGGAATTGGTAGAGATAGCATATTCTAAACCGCTTTTTTTGCGGCAGGTATATGCAATTGTTTTTCCGTCTGGACTCCAGGCCAATTGCTCCACGCCGCCGAATGGCTTCATCGGTGACTCGTATGGTGTACCCTCGAGGAGGTCGATACAGTTTAGAGTTGAGAGTTTAGAGTTGAGAGTTGAGAGGTCGCAAAGGAAAGGATGTGGTGCGGTTTCGGTCCATTCGTCCCAATGCTTGTACATGAGGTCGTCCACCACGCGTCCAGAGGCAAGTGGCAGATCAGGATGTTTGTCTGCGGTGGTAGGGATGGTCTTAACTTGTGCGATAAGGATGACCTTGTCGCCTTGTGGGGAGAGTAGAAATCCCTCGATATCTTTGTCAAATCCTGTGAGTATCTTGTCGCCGATAACCACTTGCCCATCTTTGTTGATGTAGCATAATTGTCCATTATGCCAAGCAGGTGAGTGTCCAACGAACTCGTCGATGAGTTCGAGTGGCGATTGGCTATTGGCAATTGGCGATTGGGCATGTTGGCATACGCGTATCCATGATGTGGAGCGGTTTTCTTCCACGCTGTAGTAGCTTATTGTATAGGCGATACGTCCTGATTGCTCGTCTGGGTGCACGCTATTGATACGTCCCATGGCCCAAAGAGCTTCTGGGGTAAGTCTTCCGCTTGGGATAGTTATTTGAGGCTTCGTGATAGGCTTCTTTGTAGATTCTTGCTCAGTATTGCAAGCTGCTGTGAATAGGGCTAGTGTAGCCATGAAAATAAATTTACGCATGTGTGAGATAATATGGAGATATATCTATTTTCTAACATATGTAGCAAATGTGTAAGCGAATGCATGTCTGTCGTCTGAAGTAAAGCGCTCTTCGCTCGTGCATTGCCAGATAGTAGGATCAATCTCAGGGAAGAAGGTATCAGCGTCCTCCCATGTGTGGTGAATATGAGTAATATGTAATTCTTCAACCAATGGTATGAATTGACGATAAATTTCACCACCTCCGATGATGAATACTTGTTCGTCGTGAGCAAGCATACCTTGCAATTCTTCTATCGAATGTGCTACCTCTGTCTGCTCATAAGCGAAAATCAGGTCGCGTGTGAGTACGATATTACGTCGATTAGGCAATGGTCGACGAGGTAGTGAGAAGAAAGTCTTCTTTCCCATAACGACCGTAGCACCTGAGGTGAGTTCTTTGAAATGCTTTAGGTCATTGGGCAAGTGGCATAGCAAGTCGCCTGCTTTGCCAATCGCATTGTTTTCAGCTATAGCTACAATGATTTTCATTTGTGCGAGTTATACGGCTACTACGCCAGGGATATGTGGATGTGGATCGTAGTCCATGAGTGTAAAGTCCTCAAACTTGAAATCGAACAAGTCTTTTACCTCAGGGTTAATAATCATTTTAGGTAACGCGCGCGTGTCGCGTGCGAGTTGGAGTTGCACTTGCTCAAAGTGATTGGTATATATATGCGCATCCCCAAAAGTATGCACGAAATCACCAGCCTTTAGACCTGTAACCTGCGCCATCATCATAAGTAGAAGTGCATATGAGGCGATATTGAATGGTACACCAAGAAATATATCTGCAGAACGCTGGTATAGCTGCAAGCTGAGTCGTCCGTCTGCTACATAAAATTGGAAGAGGGTGTGGCAAGGTGGTAAAGCCATATTATTGACTTCGGCTACATTCCACGCGCTGACAATATGGCGGCGAGAGTTTGGATTGTTTTTAATTTGCTCAACGAGCAGTTTAATCTGGTCGATATGTCCGCCTTGATAGTCAGGCCAAGAGCGCCATTGGTGACCATAAACAGGACCTAATTCGCCATTTTCATCTGCCCATTCGTTCCAAATGCGTACACCGTGTTCCTGGAGGTATTTGACATTGGTATCACCACGTAGGAACCATAATAGTTCGTAGATAATAGACTTGAGGTGGAGTTTCTTGGTCGTTAAGAGTGGAAAACCTTCCTCAAGATTAAAGCGCATTTGATGACCAAAAACTGACTTGGTACCTGTACCAGTACGATCAGCTTTGAGGGTACCTTCGTCCATGACGCGACGACATAAATCAAGATATTGTTTCATGATAGTTGATGCTTAATATAGATTATACGTAGTTTTAAGTACTCGGAACTCGGTACGACGGTTGAGTGAGTTACAAACCTCTTGTTTATCTGCAGATAAGGTTGTGATGAATGCTTCTTCAAGAACTTGATCCTTAGGTAAATAAGGATATTGCTTGTGTACCAGTTCGTCCACAACTACAGGTTTCTCTTCACCATATCCAACAGGAGTCAAACGCTCTTTTTCGATACCATATTTGATGAGGTAGCTGACCACTGATTGTGCGCGCTTGAGCGACAATTCTTGGTTGGCCTCATTGCTACCAATCATATCTGTATGTGCAGCCATTTCAATGGTGATGTTTGGGTTGTCATTCAATAGTTTGACTAGTGCTTGTAGCCCCTCTTCTGAGTCTTCAGTGAGTTCCCAACTACCAAATTTAAAGAATATATTACCCATTTTTACTGGTTTGGATATGGGTGAAAGCGCAAAATTATGTTGGTAGGTGTAGCTATCCGTCAGGCCTACTGTTGAGAAAGTTTGTTTCTCGTTGAGATATCCTCTGGCATTGACCAACATTGCATATTGTGTTTTAGGATTGAGTTTCAGTCGGTACGTGCCATCTCTTCGAATTTGCGTTTTGATATTCGTTCCATCATTACCGACAAGTCGTATGGTTGCATCGGATAGATTTTCGCCATTATTGTCAGTGACATTGCCTTCTACAAGGAACTCTAGTTGGGGTAGAACGAAGGAATAAATAAGGTCATAACCTTTTTTCTGTCCTCTATTGGATGAGAAAAAACCTTCCTCTTCTTTTCCAGAAAAAGTAATGCCAAAATCATCACTAGTAGAGTTGAAAGGAGCTCCCATATTAAATATCTCCCAAGTGGTATCTTTTGGAGTAGCGTAGAAGATGTCTAATCCGCCATAAGTAGGATGTCCTTTAGATGCAAAGTAGAGCCGACCATCGTGTCTAATATATGGGAATAACTCATCATCAGAAGTGTTGATTGATGCTCCAAGATTACGTATATCGTCCCACTCACTACCATTTGAAATAGCCATATAGATGTCTTTTCCTCCGTATCCTCCTGGTGCATCACTTACAAAATAAAGTGTATCTCCAGTGAGATTAATTGCTGGATGACCAACGGTGATACTACTATCTTTGAATAACTTAAGTTCTTGTGCTTCGCTCCATTCTCCACTAGCTCGTTGCGATACATATATTTTAGCGCCAAGATCTTGCCCATTAATAGGTTTGGAATAGGTGAAATACATCGTTTTTCCATCAGAAGTTAAGCATGCAACTCCCAATTCGGCTGTAGTAGTTTGTTTTTGCTGGTTTTCTTCCTCGGTTTCAGTTTCGTTGTATAGTCCCTCGCATAATTCTATATCCTCCCATTTTCCAGCTGCGTTTTTGCGTGCAGAGTACAGATTGAAGGATGGCATACCAGTAACAGATGATGTACGCACTTTGGTTTTACTACTGGATTTTTGTTCTTGTCGATTAGAGGTAAATATGAGTGCGTCACCCTCTTCCCCTATGAAATTGGGTGAGAAATTGGATGAGCGTTTAGCGTTGAACTCTTTGGCTGGAGCAATCTTATAGCGCGATGGTTGCTGACGCCAAGTATCTATTTGTCCACATGCAAATTTGCCTGCAAGGGCTACATAGTCATTGGGATGTGATTGCAGATAAATGTCGTATTGCGCAGCTGCATCTTTATATTTTCCTTGATATTGAAGCACTTGCGCATAGTGTAGGTAAACAATAGAGTCTGGATAATGGTATCTAATCGCATTCTTGTATGCGGAAAGAGCTTTGCTATTGTTGAGTACTCGATAACATTCTCCTTGATGAAATGCTACATGTGCACGTGCAGCCTTTTCTTTTGGGCTGATACGGCTATATACTTGCTTATACATATCGGCTGCTTGGTAGTATTCGCCGATGTTGTATTTTTTGTCAGCACGTTTGATACGAGCAGATATGCTACAAGAACTCATACCAATGCAGCAACAGATTAAATATATGATTTGCTTATATTTCATGATTAAGTCCCCTTAAAATACAATGAATTTTTCAGGGTCAATGGCTTTGTCGTTATCCCACAATTCAAAGATTAATTTGTCATGGGTAAAACCGATATTTTCACCCTGTTGTACGTTATCACCAACTTGCTTGATAGCTTTT
>JAZOVR010000108.1:0-28220 GCA_045658785.1 Paludibacteraceae bacterium
GATCGCTATTTCCAAGGCAAAGAGACCAATGTCAACAAACTCGTGCCAGAAGGTATCGTAGGTCGTGTACCATACAAAGGTCATGTTTCCGAGACTATCTTCCAACTCATGGGTGGTCTTCGCTCAGGTATGGGTTATGTAGGTGCTCATAACTTAGACGAACTCAAGACTGCTAAGTTCGTGCGTGTTACGGCTGCTGGTATGACCGAGAGTCACCCACACGACATCACCATCACATCTGAGACTCCTAACTACACCCGCGGACAGTAATATAACTATACTTACTATATACAAACAACCCCCTGGTTTTACGCCAGGGGGTTGTTTGTATAAGATACACCTTTTATCTATTTGAAATCACAGACGTGCTTTGATAGCTGCTGACTCTGCCTCGTAGCCTGGTTTGTCGAGGAGAGCAAACATATTCTTCTTGTATGCCTCTACACCAGGTTGGTTGAATGGATTCACACCCAAGATATAACCTGAGATACCGCAACCGCGCTCGAAGAAATAGATCAACTCGCCCAAATAATACTCGTTGAGCTTAGGCAAGGTAATCTTCATGTTAGGCACACCGCCATCGATATGCGCGAGCATGGTGCCAAGCTCAGCCATCTTATTCACTTCGTCCACGCGCTTGCCTGCAAGGAAGTTGAGGCCATCGAGATTAGCCTCATCGTGTGGGAATGCTACCATATGGTTGCTCTCCTCTACCGTAATCACGGTCTCAAACAAGTGGCGCTCGCCCTCTTGTACGTATTGACCCATTGAGTGGAGGTCGGTGGTGAAGTCCACACTAGCAGGGAAAATACCCTTGTTCTCCTTGCCCTCTGACTCGCCATAGAGTTGCTTCCACCATTCGCTCACGAAGTGCAATTTAGGGTGGTAGTTCACCAAGAGCTCAATCTTCTTGCCTTGCTCGCCATAGAGGTAGTTGCGTGCAGCAGCATATTGCGCAGCAGGGTTCTCTGCGAGTGGGGTATCAATGCCGCACACCTTCATCATGCGCTCTGCACCGTCAATCAGGGCATTGATATCATAGCCTGCACATGCGATTGGCAACAAGCCTACAGGAGAGAGTACTGAGAAACGACCACCGATATTATCCTCAATCACGAAGGTCTTGTATCCCTCTTGAGTAGCCAATGTGCGGAGCGCACCTTTCTTAGCGTCGGTGATACAAACGATGAGTTGCTTAGCAGCCTCTTTGCCTTGTTGCTCCTCGAGTTGAGTCTTGAGAAGGCGAAAAGCCAATGCAGGCTCAGTGGTAGTACCTGATTTAGAGATAGAGATAATACCGAATTTCTTGTTCTTGAGGAGTGCTTGTAACTCGTAGAGGTAATCCTCGCCGATGTTTTGTCCAGCATATACGATAGCTGGTTTTTCGCCCTCGAGCCATGCGAAGCTGCTGCTGAGCGCATCAATTACTGCCTTCGCGCCCAAATACGAACCACCAATACCTATGCATACGATTATTTCACATTCACGGCGAAGCAAATCTGCTGTTGCTTGGATGTCACTGAGTTGTGGACGGATATCGGCTGGCAAGTTCATCCAACCGAGGAAGTCGTTGCCTGCACCTGTACCATTTACCAACATCTCTTGGCATGCTTTCACTTGCTGCTCGTAGGCAGCCACCGCCTCTGCGCTAACGGCTTTGGCATAAGAAAATTGAATATCTTTTGTCATAATTATGAATTATGAATTTTTAATAATTATTGAAATTTCTTAGTTAGTTCTTTGATAATTGCTTTAGCAGATCTTCTGTTGTATAGGATTTGATATACTGCCTCTACGATGGGCAAATCTACTTGCACATCTTGATTGGCGAGCCAAATGGCTTTGGTGCCGTAGTAGCCCTCTGCTACCATCTCCATCTCCGTTTGTGCGGCTTTCACGCTGTAGCCCATGCCAATCATTTGTCCGAATTGGCGGTTGCGTGAGAAGTTGGAGTAGGCGGTCACCAGTACATCGCCCAGATAACCACTGTCGGTAATATCGCGTGGGATATCCGATTTAGCTTTAGCGAAACGCATCATCTCGTGCATGGCATTGGTCAGCAGCACGGCTTGGAAGTTATCGCCGTAATGCAAGCTCTTGCAGATACCTGCTGCGATGGCATAGATATTCTTCATGATGCTGGCATACTCCAATCCATCCACATCCTGACTGGGAGTGGTGCGCACGTAAGGTGTGTCAAAGAGCTTTTGCCACAAATTGGCCTTTGCTGCATCCTTGCAGCCAACGGTCAGGTAACTCAGGCGCTCCAATGCAATCTCTTCTGCATGACATGGACCTGTAATCACACCTAAATTCTCTTCTGGAATATGGTAGTACTCATGCAAATAATCCGTCACCAGCATATTCTCATCTGGAATCATTCCTTTCACGGCGGATATGACGCATTTTTTTGACATGTCGATTTTTATGTCATCCAAACTCCTTTTAATATAAGGAGAAGGAATAGCCAAGATAATCAAATCGGATTGATCGACTACTTCGTTGATGTCCGCAGAGAAATGAATGCGTGAGATATCAAAATATGCCCATTCCAAATGGTTGGGATTACGGCGAATCTCTATAAACTCGTCGATGGTTTCTTGTTTGCGTATGTGCCAATTGATATCAGGCACATTATGCATCACTATTTTGGCAAGGGCTGTCGCCCAACTGCCTGAACCTAGTATTGCTACGTTCATATATTCTAGCCTTTAAACTTTAAACTGTAGCGCCATAGGCGCGTCCTCTAAACTGAGAAATAAAGCGCAAACGCTTTATTTCTCTGGCTTCATAGTTGGGAACAACAGCACATCTTGGATAGATGGTTGTCCTGTCATGAAGATAGCCAAGCGGTCGATACCAATACCGATACCCGATGTAGGAGGCATACCGTACTCGAGCGCACGCATAAAATCGTGGTCAATAATCATTGCCTCATCGTCACCCTTGTCGGCGAGCTTCATTTGCTCTACGAAACGCTCGTATTGGTCGATTGGGTCGTTGAGCTCGCTGTATGCGTTAGCCAACTCCTTGCCGTTTACCATCAGCTCAAAACGCTCGGTGAGTCCTGGCTTTGAGCGGTGCATTTTGGTCAGTGGCGACATCTCCACAGGGTAGTCGGTGATGAAAGTAGGCTGAATGAATGTGCCCTCGCATGTCTCGCCGAAGATCTCGTCGATGAGCTTACCTTTGCCCATCTTCTCGGTATCCTCTACGCCGTATTTCTTAGCCACTTGGCGAATCTCATCTTCGGTCATGGTGCTGAGGTCATAGCCTGTCTTCTCTTGGATAGCCTCGAGGATAGGCAGACGGCGGTATGGCGCCTTGAAGTTCACGATATTATCGCCAATCTTCACCTCGGTGGTGCCGTTTACGGCGATGGCGATCTTCTCCAGCAGTTGCTCGGTGAAGGACATCATCCAATTGTAATCTTTGTATTGCACGTAGAGCTCCATGCAAGTAAACTCTGGGTTGTGGGTGCGGTCCATGCCCTCGTTGCGGAAGTTACGACCAATCTCGTACACGCCCTCGAAACCACCTACGATGAGGCGCTTGAGGTAGAGCTCGGTAGCAATACGCATGTACATATCCACGTCCAAAGCGTTGTGGTGAGTAATGAACGGACGAGCACTTGCACCACCTGCAATAGCTTGCAGCATTGGGGTTTCCACCTCGGTGTAACCTGCCTCGTCAAACACCTGACGCATGGTGCGGATGATGGTTGCACGTTTGAGGAAGACGTCCTTCACACCCTCGTTCACCACGAGGTCCACATAACGTTGACGGTAGCGTTGCTCAGGGTCGTTGAAGCCGTCGTATGCCACACCGTCTTTGTATTTCACGATAGGGAGTGGGCGGAGCGATTTAGCCAGCACAGTAAGTTTTTGTGCGTGTACGCTGATCTCGCCCATTTGGGTGCGGAATACAAAGCCCTCAATACCTACGAAGTCACCTATATCAAGCAGTTTCTTGAATACTACGTTGTACATCTGTTGCTCCACGGTTGTTGCTGTTTCGCCCTCTGGTACTGCTGCTTGAATATCATCGCGGCTGACATATACTTGGATACGACCTTTGGAGTCTTGAATCTCTACGAAGGATGCTTTGCCCATGATACGACGCGACATCATACGACCCGCAATGCGCACAGGCTTGCCTGTGTACCATTCGGCATCGTCGGTTTGTTCGTCAACGAAGGTTGACTTGATATCTGTAGAATAACCTGTAACTACATACTCATCAGCAGGATAGGGGTTGATACCCATATCGCGCATCTTTTGCAGACTTTCTCTGCGGATTACTTCTTGTTCACTGAGTTCCATATCTTTCTTTATTCTTAATTATTATACATGCATATGCGCACACAACACGCAATTTGGGTGCAAAGTTATAAAAAAAAAAGCATATATGCAAGAAATAGCATATTTTTCATAAAAATATATCTTGCTTTGTAACTTTTTTGAATGATCGAATTTTCGCTTAAAAATTTGCATATGTCGCCAATTTTGCCTACCTTTGCACCCTAAAACATGTAAAGAAGCTCCACATTGCTTGATAAACAAATGCTTTTAACTTCTAAAAATCCACTCAATAATCATGAATGCTTTCGTTTTCCCTGGTCAAGGTGCTCAATTTCCGGGCATGGCTAAGAATCTATATGACGCGTATGCAGAGGCACGTACAATGATGCATCGTGCTAATGATATTCTTGGCTTTTCTATTACGGATATTATGTTCGAGGGATCTGATGAGGATTTGCGCCAAACGCGTGTTACGCAACCAGCTATTTTTCTGCATACCATTGTCCATTGTCAATTCTCAACTGTGATTCGTCCAGATATGGTGGCGGGACACAGTTTGGGTGAGTTCTCAGCACTTGTAGCTGCTGAGGCTATCTCATGGGAAAATGGTTTGCGTCTAGTTAGTCAACGCGCACAAGCTATGCAAGAGGCATGTGAATTGCAACCAGGTACCATGGCAGCTGTGTTGGCATTGGCTGATGATAAAGTGGCAGAAATATGTGATAGCATTGAGGATGTTGTGGTCGCAGCAAATTTCAATTGCCCTGGCCAAGTGGTAATCTCTGGCTCGTTGAGCGGTGTGGATGCAGCATGCAAAGCATTGAAAGAAGCAGGCGCCAAGCGTGCGCTGAAGTTGCCTGTGGGTGGTGCGTTCCATTCACCATTAATGCAACCTGCTGCCGAGCGATTGCAAGCGGCGATTATGAATACTACGTTCCATACGCCTAAATGCCCTGTCTATCAGAATGTGAGTGCGAAGGGGGAAACTGATAAACATACCATCCAACGTCAAGTCCTAGAGCAACTCACTTCACCTGTCCGTTGGACACAAAGCGTACAGCAGATGATAGCCGACGGAGCGAACACATTCTATGAGTTTGGACCTGGCGATGTGCTTAAAGGGTTGATTCGAAAAATTGATACGTCGGTAGAAGTGGGTTAGCAGAAGTATAGATTATTTGCTTTACGATGATTCTCTACGGGATAGTTATACATCTCGTAGAGTTTTTGTTTTAAGAATGATGTATCTTTATTGGATAAATTGATTCGTTGGAGTTGTTTGTTGATATATTGATCAAACTCCTCGTTTCTTGTGTATATTTCGTATGCCAAATGTATATGTTTATCAATGAGTTGGCATACAAATTGAATCTGCTCGTTACGACTTAGGTCGCGCAACTCAGGATGCTCTGCCAATGCGGCATCAATATCGTGGTTGATAGATGGCGTCAACCGATAGACTATACGACCTTTCTGCCCCTCAATACCCACTTTCATCGACACGAGATCGTCTTTACGGGACTTGCGCCACTTCGGATTATCGCGTTTGAGCTGCATCTCACGTGCCTTGAGGTAGTCGCAAGGATCGTATTCGTAGGAGATGCTGACTGGGCAGATATTCAACTCTTTCACGCTCTCGAAGAAGTCTTCCGCATCAATAGTCAGCATTTTTAATACGCCTGGTTGAGTGACGTCATTACCATCTTTTGCACGACCTTCGCGTTGCGCTAACCAGATAGATTTGTGGCGCTTGCGCAAGTGACGGATATACTGGGATAAGGTTGTAGCATTATTCACTTGATCGCGGAACCCACCATTGCGGATAACCACAAACGCGCGCAAGAAACGCACCACATGTTCAATCCACCATTTGCCGAATAGATTGTTACCTATGCCGAAATAAGGATGTATGAAATAGCGTGTGCGGAGTAGGAAAGTGAGCCATGCTGCGTCCATCACGATGTCGCGGTGGTTGGTCATGAAGAATGCGCCGTGGCGGATGTCTTGCTCAATCAGTTTTTTATCGCCGTAGTACTGGATCTGGATGCCATTAGTGGTCCTGCGCTTCATGATCAGAAGAGTAGGGTAAAGGATAAGGAAATCTACCAATGGGAGAATCCAACCAGAGTAATATGCCCGAATATGTTTAAATTTGTTCATACGTGGTTATTGTTTGTGAGTCATAATATCGAGGATGAGGTCGTCGGTTACCTTCATTCCATCGTGGCCAATGCGGGTGAGATTGCGTATGGTGCGATCGATATCGTCCTCTACGATACCTTCGGTGGAATCGGCATAGGAGTGTTGCATGGCTAAGTACGCGCTGAAGATGGCCGTAGCGACGCCGCTGGTGACCTTCAACGCACAGCCAGGCTTGGCACCATCGCAAATCATACCCGAGATATTAGCTATCATATTCTTGATAGCATAGGTAATCTCCTCATAATTACCTCCCATCAAGTAGGTGATGCCTGCTGCTGAACCCGTGGCAGCCACTACGCAACCGCATAGTGCTGACAATCGACCCAGCGACTGCTTGATGTAGATGACCGTGAGATTGCTGAGCACCAGAGCGCGAAGTGTTTGCTCTTCTGTGCAATGATTCTCTTTTGCATACAAATACACGGGAATAGAACACGAAATACCCTGATTACCAGAGCCAGAGTTGCTCATGACTTGCACCATCGCACCCGACATACGCGCATCGCACGCACCACAAGTGTAGCTGATGATTTTGGTGAAGAGGGTGTTGCCGAAGAGCTTTTCCATTTCGGGTGTTGCAGTGAGCGTATTGGCTCGCAATAGTCGTCCTAATCCATGACCATATTGATCTGCAAAAGATGTCTCTGCTGCTGCGGTATTCATCTCAGCACCATCTTTCAAGAAGGTAATATCATGGATATCTACCTCCATGGCAAAGTCATATACACGGCGGAGAGATAATGCTTTTTCTGTTGTTTCTATTTTGCTATTTAGTCTTGGTTCTTGACTCCTTGTTCCTGATTCCACAAAGTTGGTATGCTCATCCATGATAGTGGCTTGTGCCGTTTGGTCGCCTTTGCGCACTTCGACATGGATATAGAGGATACTTGGCGCCTCGTAGTTGATATGAATCTCAGCAGGCACGCGTAGCATATAGTCCTTGGCATATGCTACTGTTTCGGGTGTTGCATCGCGCAGCACCTCCAGCATATACTTAGATTTACCCACTGTGGCGCCCAGTGCGATGGCAATAGGTAAGCCCGTCATACCCGTATTGGGAATACCTACCGCGAGGGCATTCTTATAGACATTCTTTGAGAGGTAAACCGTTATCGCATCGGGTTCGCAACCCAATAGCTCTTTGGCACGCGCCACGCACAATGCCACAGCAATTGGCTCTGTGCAACCTATGGCAGGAATTACTTCTGAATGGAGTATATCTAGGAGTTGTTGGTTAGTCATAGCGCTTAAAGTGGAATTTTAGTCGAATAATAGTGTATAATACAAGCAGTTTATGAAAGATAGACTGGCTTTGTTCTTGTTTATCTCTAAGTGTCGCAAAAAGCAGCTCTTTTGCCACCAGATTACGTGTCGCTGTAGTGGATTGGGTATTGGCTAGGTAGTTATAGCCCATATAGGATAGCATTTTGTAGGTGGGTTTAATCGCCCAAAAATCCAATGAAAAAATGACATCCTCGTAAATCATGCCTTCGGGAAAATACAAACCATGCGTGGTGAAAATTGTTCGGCGGTAAAGACGCATGCATGGAGAAGTAAATTGGTAGAAATGCTTTGGGAGTTTTTTTATCAATATCTTGCCATGTTGAGTGACTCGTCTATATCCTATTTGTACACAGTCTAATTGCCCAATATGCTGGAGCATATACGTATAGAAATCCTCATCAATATAATCGTCAGCATCTACAAAAGAAATATATTCACCAGTAGCATGTTGCAATCCCCAATTGCGAGCAGCAGATTGTCCTTGATTCTTTGACAAGGAATACACTTCAATCCGATTATCTTGTTCAGCATACTTTCTTGCGATGGTTAGACTATTATCAGTAGAACCATCATTGACAAGGATGATTTGCAGTGCTTGATGAGGTTGGTGTATCAAAGATTCGATACAACGACCTAGATAGGGTTCAGCATTGTAAATAGGTACTATGACGGAGATTGTGTTCAAGTGTTTCAAAGTTTCAGTGTTTCAATAAATAGTTGTTCGAATTGCTCAGCTTCATGTTGACGAGTAAATTGCTCCTTGTTGATGACTGCTTGTCGGGTATAGCCATGTTGTAGCCATTCTTGGTATTTCTCCATGATGAATGTTTTGACCTCCTCCACACTGGTTGCTGCCAAACCTGCATGGGTCTTCTGGATCGCATCAGCAAGGCATTCTTCATCGGAGTTGAGGCAAAGACATGGTTTTTCAACTCCTAATATCTCATAGAATTTAGTACCCATGATGCCATGTGTTCCATTTAATTTGGCAGGTGTTGTTAAGACCAAGAGAATAGAAGACTGATGCATGATTGGAAGAATACTAGAACGAGGTATATAATCATGTACTTGTATCACATCCGATAGAGCATGTTGTTTTGCCAATGTAGCAATTATATTTTGTCCTTGGGAATTGGTGTAGAAATGTACATGAATATCACTACGCTGTATTTTTTTTGTTTCGATGAGTTCAGTAAGTGCATGTAGTAAATAGTGTGGACAATGTTGATAATGTGAGTAAAATTTGCCAATGAATGTGATATCAAAACTGCTGGATGGGGTAGTTATAGGATAGAATGTATCTGCATCAAAACCATTGTATATCAAGTACGTATTAGGATTGTATTGTGCAAGGGTTTGTTGATGCCATGGTGATACGGTTGTTACTATATTGGCTTGTTTGAGTACGCGGTTACGTTGGCGGGTATGGATATGGGTGTATAGTTTTTTTGCGAGGTTATCAATAAATGGTATTCCTGTTAACGAGCGTGTGTAATAATCTAAGTTTCCCCATTGTTCTGTAATATCGCGAAGATCCACTACGAGTGGTAAGTGAAATTTTCTGGCTAATTTGGCGGCTGCTTGCAGAGGAAAATAGTAATATGAACCACAGAATATCAAGTCAAATGTTGCGATATCAACCTTCTGACAGGCATAATGGAATAGAGCATTTTCCTTCGCACCAAACACTTTGTCAGCCATCAAATGGTGGTAGGTAGGCATTTGATGAATGGTACAAACCGTTGATTCCAAAGGGATGTCGTTGTCCATTTCCGTTACTATTTCACAATGCCATCCATGTTGCTGCAGATATTCTACCAATGTAATAATACGTGGAGAATAAGCGGGTGGGGCAATAGCTTCACAAAGTATGAGTATGCGTTTGTTGTTTTTCATTTCAATAAACTCAATAATTTAGGATACAATGAGCGATGATAACCATCATCTGTAATGATAGTATTATGCCACAAGAGTACCACTTCGCCTGCGTTCTGATGTATCTTTTCAAACAATCGTTGACACTCGAAATATGCCTCATCTTCGCTGAGGTTCATGTATTGTGGATTGCTCAATGTGCAGTCCATGACGGTTAAAGGATGGAGTACTAAATTGGTGAGTTGCATCGTCTTAGGATTAATCCAGCGCACCGCACGAGTTGTTTGCAGGCGGAAACCCACTTGATCGGGGAACATCATAGTGAAGTCATCACTAATAAGCAAGTTTGCATAACGTTGCATTTGGTCAATGGAACAGTTCAGGTAATGACTACGATGATAAATCTGCTTTTGTGGTAAGAATGTAGGCTGATTAACAATATGCCCATACAACTCTGCGGTAGTGGATATAGAACCATAATAACTGGAATGTATACCCAGCTTTGCACCGTTGGTTTTAATCAATTGTTCTACGATTTCAAAATCCTTGCCATGCAAATCGTATTGGGGATAGTCGTAACCCTTGCCATAAGTATCTTTGATAAAATACACCACCTCGGCATTTTCTACTTGTTTATCTTGCGAAATCAACCATGAGAAGGTAAAGGCAGGGTCGTTGTGTATATCTTTGAGTGCTGCTATCACTTCGCGCGCTTTGCCACGCAGGATACCTCCCAATGCCCCGCGCCAATGACGATATTGGTCAATCGAATCTACGTCGTGGGTCAAATATATTTTGCTAAAGGATGGAGTAGGCAATGGCAATCCCATGAGTTTCATCAGCAGGCGCGAATACTCATCCACCGTAGGTATCATCAGACGGTTATTCTGCCCCAAAATAGAATGTTTCGCCAAGAATCGACCATGCTCGTCGCGCTGAGGATTGATTAGTTCTTCTGCTCGAGAGATAAAAAAGAAGGTGTTGTAAATAATATCCGTCCTGATTATCCATCTCCGATTTTCCTCACTTTCGGCCTCTCGCCTTTCGCCTTTCGCCTCTTTAAAATCAGGCATGACAATCTCTTTGCCCAAATGTCCGTTAGGCACAATCACTACGCGATATTTATCCCACTGGCTCTCGTCAGCAGTATATCCCACTTGCTTTATGGCTTCGTGGTTTCCATATAGCAAAAATGTAATGATATATTCAACAATCTCTTTCATATTAGTCTTCTTCGTTCAGTATTTCCCACTCATACAGTCGTTGCTCCATTTCGCGCTTAATATGGTCATATCGTTGGAAGTTTTCAGCCGTTTGATGTGCCACATCCGCCAATAATCTCTCCATTTCCTGTTGTTCTTGCTCCAACTTTGCAATGGCAGCTTCGATGTCAGCAATTTGCTTCTCTTTTTTTCGGCGCGCTGCTGCAGCGGCTTTCTGTGCAGCGTAATCCAACTTTGCAGAAGTAACCTCGCCTTTCGCCTCATCGCCTTTTCGCCTCATCGCCTCATCGGTCTTCTTTTCCAGTTCCTGCAACGAATCAATCTTTTTGCTGCGCAGGAAATCGTAGATGCCGCCCAAGTGTTCACGTACCTTTCCGCCACCAAACTCATACACCTTGTCCACCAATCCATCCAAGAAATCTCGATCATGGCTCACACAAATCACCGTCCCATTAAATTCCTTCAGTGCCGTTTTCAGTACATCCTTCGACTGCATGTCGAGGTGGTTGGTTGGCTCATCAAGAATCAATAAGTTACATGGCTCCAGCAGCAAACGTATCATTGCTAGTCGGCTGCGCTCACCACCTGAAAGCACTTTTACTTTCTTCTCTGAGGCTTCTCCACCGAACATAAATGCTCCCAATATATTGCGAATCTGTGTGCGAATATCGCCTACTGCCACATTATCAATCGTCTGAAAAACAGTCAGTTCGCCATCGAGCAAAGCAGCTTGGTTCTGCGCGAAGTACCCAATCTTCACATTATGCCCAATCTTGAGTGTACCCATATAATCCAATTGCCCCATGATACAACGCACCAGCGTTGTTTTGCCTTCGCCATTCTTGCCTACAAATGCCACTTTCTCGCCACGACGAATAGTGAAGTTTGCACCCTGAAATACCGTATGTTCGCCAAAGTCCTTGCGCAAATCCTCCACTATCACGGGGAAGTCACCGCTGCGTGGAGCGGGTGGAAAACGCAAACTCAAGCGCGAATTATCTTCGATATCTACCTCCAATCGCTCCAGTTTCTCCAGTTGCTTGATGCGCGACTGTACTTGTACTGCCTTGGTAGCTTTATAGCGGAATCGCTCAATGAATTCCTCTGTCTCTTGAATCATCTTCTGCTGATTCTGATAGGCACGCACTTGTTGCTCATGACGCTCTTGACGAAGTACTTTAAATTGCGAATAGGGGGCGTTATAGTCATAAATACGACCAAGTGTAATCTCTATTGTCCTGGTAGTCACATTGTCCAGAAATGCGCGGTCGTGGCTCACCAATACGAGCGCACTACCGTTGGTCTTCAGAAAATCCTCCAACCATTGGATAGACTCGATGTCAAGGTGGTTGGTGGGCTCATCAAGAAGTAGTACATCTGGGTGTTGGAGCAATATCTTTGCCAGTTCAATACGCATGCGCCATCCGCCAGAGAACTCCGAACAGGGGCGGTCGAAGTCCTTGCGCTCAAAGCCCAAACCGATAATCGTACGATCCATCTCCGCAATAAACCTCGCCTCATCCCCGATATCCGATCCCCGATTACCGATAACCGAAACAACATCCTCCCTCAGCGTTTTTCCATCCACGTGCATCATTACTTGTGGCAAATAGCCTATGGTTATGTCACCCATCTTGTTGATGCGACCTGCTGTGGGAGTTTCCACACCAGCCAGCAGACGGAGTAGGGTGGTCTTACCGGCACCATTCTTGCCTACAAGAGCTATGCGATCGCGCGAATTGACGAGAAAAGTAATGTCGTCCAATATAGGACGCGACGAATATTCTATACTGAGATGTTCTACACTTATCATTTTAAGATATACGTTTCAACTTGCAAAGTTACTACTTTTTTTTTGTTTGTACAAGCAAGAACGCATTTTTTTCTCGAATAATATCAAAAAGAGTTTAAAAAATATCTAAATTGGGTGTGATAATTCTTCTATAACTCACGTACCAATCGTACAGACAAGCCTTGATGACGCTCATAGCCGTAAAACAAACCTATTTCTCCCGAACCAAAACCAAAGGAGTAAACATAATTCTCCAAATAATAGGGACTAGGTGTCCAATAGACCCCCATCACACGTACATCATGCATCGTAGTCCCTTCTCGGTAGCCAGAAGCTGGCAGAAAAACAGCACCACCAGCCGACATCTTCGCCCACTGATCTTTGGTAATCTTCTGATAATCACCATATCCGCCCCAGTAGTTACCTGTGTGGCATCCTGACTTAAATGTCACACCTGTGGGACACACCCAGTCATCGGGCAATAAGATCAGACCATCTACGCCATCCACAGCGGCAACACCCTTCAGTTGATGCGCATTGCGACGGGTGGATACAATGTAATTCCACTCCTCAGCTCTCAACGCACGCCATGTATTAGGCGCATCACTACCTATGCTATTCACTCCCCAATCCACAAAAGTCTGATAATCCATATTCTCCGTACTCGTATGGGTAGGATTACTACCTGTTCCCCAACCAAACGCATCTATCCATCCGTCATAACTCGGTGATATATAATTATTTTGATAGCTTATACAATCTGTTTGCTTTTCTGCAAACCGCCATACATTTTTCTTGGGATGATATTGTAGGTTACCTTGAGAAAAATACACTTTCTTAGACATACCTACCGAGAATGGTTTAGCCACAAAAGACGGCTGATTTTCTTCTTCACTAGATTGTTTGGTAACAGTAAACTTCTTGATAGTACCATATTTATATTCTACATGGTCAATCAGGATATAAGCCGCATAGTAATATTTGGTACCATGACGCAGATTTTGCAGAGTTATCTGAAAGTTCTTTCCCTCTAATTCTGCCTCCCAGACATCTCCTTTGCGGTTGACAATATCGAAGTGCGATGTAGCAATCATAAAGCCACACTTCAGATGTGAATACTCACGTGGATTGCCATTGATTATACCATGCAATACAACCGAATTCGAATTCATTTCTGTAGCGTCACCAGTGATCACGGCTCTCAAGCTGGGTGTATCTGTTTCGCAACTGCTGCATATCAATGCCACGATACAAATGCAGCTATAAAAAAACTTTCTCATCATTGGTTAATAATTTATTCTTCGTTGTTCTTACTTTGTTGTTTCGCCCTCGTTTGGTCGCTTTTTCCTTCATCATTCCCTTCCTAATCCGCTGTAGATGCGCTGTAGATACGCTGTAGATAGCTTGTGACTACAACTGCCAATCTGCCCAAAAACGCACCTTTTTTTGTGACAGCTGTGACAGCTGTGACAGCAAAATCTATAACCTCGTCCACGCGTGTACGTACATATACGTGGACGAGACATAAGAAACAGCCGTCACAGCTGTCACAGCTGTCACACATTTTCCCTCACATTTCCCATCACTTATCCCTCACCTTAAGCTTAAGAGGAAGCTAGGTGGGGTCCACTACGGACATACTGGGCGCACGGATTGCCCATAGAAACGGTAGTCGTAGTACCAACCCACGTCACTCGCACCGAAGCCCAAGTAGTACGCGTCGCTCGGGCCGTCCGTGCCGAGCGAACTCGACCAGTAGCGGCCGCTGCTGCCTGCGTAGCGGAGCGAACTGACGTAGCGGCAGCCCGCTGCGGGGAGGAAAATACTCTTGCCGTTGCTCTTGCTGGTCACTTTGTAACCATTCACTCCATTTTGGGTTGTCCATGTCCACGTGCATTTCTCGCGCAACTCATCTTGCTCTGCCTTGGTCGGCATACGCCAACTACCACCCCACTTCGCACGAGCTGCATCGTCAGCCGCTTCAAGAACGGTTTTATTATCCACTGTGCCGTAACTGCTGCTTGTGCAATATTTGGTTTGACTCTCCTTGCTACCCTTACACCATTTATACGTACTCCAATCATACTTGCTCTTTGGTTGCGTTTCACCCCAAGCGAAATAATCTCCGTAATCCTCTGGTTTATTGGCACCTACGTTGCACGTCGCCCATTTCACACTCAATCCCAGATCCACATACCCGTGTCCAGCTATTGAACCTGACAGTTGAGTATTCTTTGCTAATGTATATTCCAGCATATGCTCTTGTCCTTCAGCAATCTGCACCGTCTTTTCCTGTTTTGCATACCCCTCTTTCTCCAAGCGCACGGTATGCTCGCCTATCGGCAACTCACTAACGAGCAACGGACTGGTGCCTACCTTCTTGCCATCCACATATACTGCCACATCCGCAGGCGAACCATCTACAACAAGCGAGCCATAGATAGGCAAAGGATTATTGAGCGTAATAGTCTGTCCTGCGCTTTGTGCCGTGATACGCACATTCGTATATGCAGTATGGTGGCTCGCTTGGCGCGCTTCTACACTATGATCGCCTAACTCCAAGGTGCCTGTCCAACGAGTTGTACCCAAACGACTACCATCCAAATAAATATCGGCACCCTCATGCGTTGTCAAAGTCACTTGCGCAAAATTCGCTTCCAGCACAGGTTGAAGAGTCGTAGTCTTTCCATCCTCAATAGTAATCGTAGTGGAATAGTCTTTGTATTTCTCTTTTTGAATACGCAGCGTATAAACGCCCGAACTCATCTCTTTGTTATTTAATGGTATAGTACCCAATTGTATCATACCACCAGTAGCGGCATTTGTAGCAAAAACATAGCCCCCTTGCGAGGTATTATCCCCAGCTACAGTCAGCCAACCAAACTGCGGAAGTAAGTCCACCTTCATTTCGGCTTGCGTAGCTGATACAGTAAAAGTACCCTCCTTCGTATGGTATTTATCCGCAGCAATACTGTAAGTGTAGGTTCCATAATTGAGCATTTTGCTCGCTATACCTCCCTCGCGCATAGGCAGAATCTCTTGCGTACCATTCTCCACAATGGTCACCACGGCATTGTCTGGTGTAACGCGAAACTTAAAGAACTGGCGTTTGGGTGCTTTCACCACGATATTATCTTGGTATGGCACAAAATGCACCGTACCCGAATACACCGCATTCGACTCCAAGCAAGGCAAATCCAATATCCGCACTTTCGAGCAACCATCGCCGCAGGTCAACGACACACGCGCTGCCGAAGAGGATACCAGAAAGATAATCATATTATCCTTGTCCGTCACACGCTCTTGCACCTTTGCCATTCCCATCTCTACCGACAACGTGCGCTTCGCGGCTGCCACCTCGCCGCCGTCACCTTCCAGATTCACGCAGATGGCAGCATAGGGGAAACGCTCGCCAGGAGGCATGTCGGGCATCTCGTGTTCACGAAACTCGTTCGCAAACTTCACCAAAGCAGAGGAGTAGGGTTCTTTCGTAAACTCTTTTTTGATCTCCAAACTCTGCGCCCATACCGCCACACAGCTGAGCAGACAAACAAGCAATAGATTTATTTTTCGCATAGCATTTCGATTTTACACATGTAGTACACAAAGTTGCAACATTTGTCTATTTGCAGCCTGCTTCTGGGTCAAACCATTCTGGTACATCAAATGGCTCTTCCACGTTATAACCCAACTCTTCATCGGCATAAACCTTCTGCATGTAGATTGCCCAGATAGGCAGAGCCATGTTAGCACCCTGACCAGCAGACATATTATCGAAGTGGATACTGCGGTCTTCGCCACCTACCCACACACCACTCACCAGCGATGGGGTGAAGCCCACAAACCAACCATCGGAGTGGTTCTGAGAAGTACCCGTCTTACCACCCATTGGAGCTTTCAGACCGTAGCGGAAACGAGCGCGCACACCTGTGCCGTGGTCCATAACGTTTTGCAACATATAGATCATCTTATAAGAGGTCGTTTCGCTGATAATTTCATAGGTTTGTGGTATGAAGGTTGCTAAGATATTGCCATTATTATCTTCAATGCGTGTCACATACAGTGGCTCTACACGTATTCCTTTATTGGGGAATGTAGTATAAGCATCTACCATCTCCTTGACGCTCACTTCGCATGGACCGAGGCACAAACTCACTACAGGATCCAGTTGCCCTTCGATACCGAAAGACCGCATCATGCGCACGAGTTGTTCTGGCGTAAACAGCGACATGAGATAGGCAGTAATCCAGTTACTCGATTTTTCTAATCCCCAGTTGAGGGTGACCATCTCACCTTGGTTGTCGTGGTGGTCATCTCTAGGTGTCCATGCCACCCCATTCCCATCAATGAGCGTAATAGAGTCGTTGACTGTGCTATCGCATGGCCACATACCCTCATCCATAGCCAAGGTAAAGAGATATGGTTTGATAGTTGAGCCCACTTGGCGACGACCAGAAGTGACCATGTCGTACTGAAAATGTGTAAAGTTGGGACCTCCTACATAGGCCTTTACTGCACCTGAATGAGCATCCATTGACATGAAACCACAACGCAGGAAATGCTTGTTCCACTTGATCGAATCCATAGGCGTCATCGTGGTGTCAATCAGTCCGTTGTACGAGAATACACGCATCGCCACGGGGGTGTTAAACGATTTCTTAATCTCCGTCTCACTCAGTCCCTGTTTCTTCAGCGCACGATAGCGATCGGTCTGACGCATTGAGCGATTCATGATGGCATCAATATCTTCGGACGTCAAGTCTTGGGAGAAGGGGGCATAGGATTTCTTGCGTTTTTCGCGGAAGAAACTCTTTTGCAACTCTTGCATATGCTCACTTACTGCCTCTTCTGCATATTGCTGCATACGTGAGTCGATGGTAGTATATACACGCAAACCATCTTGATAGAGATCGTAGGGTGTGCCATCGGGTTTGTGGTTTTTATTGCAGAAGCCATATAGAGGATTCTCTTCCCACTGACGGCAGTCTATCTCGTATTGATGCATATTCCATTCGGAGTAATTGCTCTTCTTTGGCTCTTTGGCAGTCAGTACCTGGCGCAGATATTCTCTAAAATAAGGGGCGATACCTTGTTTGTGATCCACTGACTGATATTTGAGTTCGATAGGAAGGAGTTTAAGCGAGTCACATACCTGTTGAGTGATGTAGTCGTATTTTTCCATTTGGTTCAGGACCGTATTTCGTCTGTTGAGGGCATTCTCTGGACGACGACGAGGGTTGTACATAGATGGGTTCTTACACATACCTACCAACATGGCAGCCTCCTCTAATTTGAGTTCAGAAGGGGTTGTGCTAAAATATACCTGTGCTGCTGACTTGATACCGACTGCATTATACAGGAAATCAAACTGGTTTAGATACATAGTCAGTATCTCCTCTTTGGAGTACAGACGCTCCAGCTTCGTGGCAATCACCCATTCGATGGGCTTTTGCAGTGCACGCTCGAAGATGTTGTTGGCTTGTGGAGACCATAGTTGTTTGGCCAGTTGCTGGGTGATAGTACTACCTCCACCTGCCTTTCCGAGCTTGATAACAGCACGGAATAGTGATTTCAGATCAACACCCGTATGTTCATAGTAGCGCACATCTTCTGTGGCTATGAGGGCGTTAATCATATTGGGTGAGATTTCTGGATATGTCACGCTGACGCGATTTTCGTTGCGATAATAGCGACCTAATAGTTGCATATCCGCTGATATCACTTCGGTAGCATACTTATTCTTTGGATTCTGCAATTCATCCAAAGGGGGCAGATAACCTAACCACCCATTAGTAATCATCCAAAACACTAGGACGATTGCCACGATTCCTGTACTAAATATACACCAAAACCATGCCGCAAATTTCTTTTTAAACAATGTGTTGTCTGTTTTCATATCAAGTCTTCAATTATCCTATTTAATATATGAAATCCTTGGGGTGTTGCCATTATGCGCTTCCCCTCTTGGATTAGCAATCCTTGAGCCAAATAGGGTTCTGCTTTGCTCATTTCGATAGTATCAATGTCTATCCCTGAGTTGGTGCGTAGTCCTAACATGATGTGTTCTATATGTCGCTGCTCATCAGTGAGCAACTCTACTTCTGGTTGCAACTGACGCTGGAGCATATGCTCAATATACAAGTCTAAGTCACATATATTCCAACTCCTCTTTTCGCCATTATAACTATGTGCACTCGCACCTAAACCTATGTAGGGTATATCGTGCCAATAGTTAGAGTTATGCTTAGATTGGTAATCTGGCAATGCGAAGTTACTTACTTCATAATGCACAAACCCATTCGCTTTCAATCGCTCCACCAGATAATCATACATCCTCATTTCTGTATCCTCATCTACGGATTCTATTACCCCATGTTCGAGTAGCGTGGTAAGTGCAGTATCTTCTTCGTAGATTAGCCCATATGCGGAGATATGTTGTATCCCTAATTGCAATGCCACATCTACATCGTTTTGCCACATCTGCATGGTTTGTCCAGGCAACGCATACATGAGGTCTATAGAGATATTGTCAAAACCTACAGACTGCGCGATGGCTACTGCTTGACGTGCTTGCTCCCCAGTATGTCGTCTGCCAATGAGAGTGAGGAGTTGATCATCAAAACTTTGTATGCCTATGCTTAGGCGATTGATACCCATATCGCGCCATGATTGTGCTTTCTCTCTGGTGAAATCTCCAGGATTGGCTTCTAGAGTGAACTCTAGTGGAGATGATTTGGCAAATGCGTGAGTAATCTTTGATAGTGTTGTACAATCCAATATGCTGGGCGTACCACCACCTATGTATATTGTTTCTATATTATCGGTAATCTCACTTTGTCGCTGTTGCCATTCGGCCAATAGGGCCTCTACATAACGCGCTTGTTTCTCTATATCGGTAGTTGAGAAGAAATCGCAATACTTGCAACGACTTTTGCAAAAGGGTATGTGAATATATACTCCTGCCATAATCTTTACCTTTCTCCTTCTACTTTACCCCACAAATATTTCATCCAATCGGCCATCTTTTGTTCTTGAGGTGAACCTTGAGCATGCCAGAGCTGTGTACCTTGTAGTGCATCGGGCATGAACTGCTGCTTTACGAAATGATTGGGGAAGTCGTGGGCATATTGATACCCTTCACCATAGCCTAATTCGTCCATGAGTTGAGTAGGAGCATTGCGCAAATGCAATGGTACAGGCAAATTGCCTGTTTGCTCAACCAAATCTAATGCTTGATTAATAGCTAAATAGGCAGAATTGGATTTTTGCGAAGTGGCTAGATAGACCGTCGCCATCGCTAGTGGGATACGTCCTTCTGGCCAGCCAATCTTCTGCAATGTATCGAAACATGCATTGGCCACCAACATCGCATTGGGATTAGCCAAACCGATATCTTCGCTGGCAGAGATAACCAATCGACGAGCAATAAACTTAGGATCCTCGCCTGCTGCTACCATGCGCGCCAACCAGTATAAGGCTGCGTCAGGGTCACTACCGCGGATGGACTTTATGAATGCTGAAATAATATCGTAGTGCAATTCGCCATCTTTGTCATAGGCTACAGGATTCTGCTGCAATTGCTTGGTCACAGTCTCATTGTCGATAACCTTGACGCCCGAGTTGGTGACCAGTTCGATGATATTCAATAGTTTACGTGCATCGCCACCAGAATAGCGGAAAATACTTTCAGCCTCTTTGAGTTCGATATTCAAGCTACGGATATATTCGTCTTCGTGGAGCGCACGGTTCAATAGCTCTTGCAAATCAGTTTTCTCCAGATGCTTTAGCACATACACTTGACAACGGCTAAGCAGAGGTGTGATGACTTCGAACGATGGGTTTTCTGTGGTAGCACCAATCAGTGTGATTGTTCCATCTTCTACCGCACCTAATAGACTATCTTGTTGCGATTTAGAGAAACGGTGAATCTCGTCAATAAATAGGATAGGAGATACAGATTTGGCCGTTGAATTATTTTGAACAACACTGAACAATCCTGCACTATTTTGAACCACTCTCTTGGCTTTCTCTATGACTTCGCGCACTTCTTTCACACCGCTAGTGACAGCCGACAGTGTATAGAAGGGACGCTCTAGTTGATGTGCAATAATGCGAGCCAAGGTAGTCTTACCTACACCAGGAGGCCCCCATAAGATAAAGGACGATAGATTCCCGTTTTCTATCATTTGGCGAAGGATTGCCCCTTCACCTACGAGGTGCTTTTGACCTATATATTCATTGAGCGTCTTTGGACGCAATCGTTCAGCGAGTGGAAGCATGGTGTCGTGTATCTTATAGTTGGCGCATCTTTTCAACCTCTAACTGATGTTCATGAGCGGTCAGTTTACGAATATGCGTTTCAGTGCGGGTTTCTGTATCTTCTTTATATACCAAATAGTGGTGTTCACCTTTTATTGTGACTTGGGGTAAATGGGTGATACTAATTACTTGACGTGAAGATGCAATATGCTGCATGATATCGCCCATCTGACTAGCAATCACTCCGCTAACGCCCGTGTCTATTTCATCAAAGATTATTGTTGGTAATCCGTTGGTAGTTGCAATCAATGACTTAATACATAACATCAATCGACTGATTTCACCTCCGGAAGCAATCTCTGACACACGGCGGAGCGACTGATTCAGATTGGCTGCAAAGAGTATTTGCACATCGTCTTTGCCTGTAGGAGTAAATGCCTCTAACGGTTGTATATCCACAGCCACATTGGCGTGCTTCACACCCAAGCGTTTCATATCTTCTATTAGGCGAGAAGCTATAAAGTCACAGGTTGATAGGCGAGATGTCGTGAGCGCTTCAGCTGCAACCGACAATGCAACATGCGCAATATCTACTTCTCTTTGTAAGCGGGCTATATCCTCATCATAATTTGCGAGTTGCTGCATCTGATACCCTAATTCGGTGTGCAATGTAATAAGTTCATCTATCGTTTGTACACGATGTTTTTTCATCAGTGTCTGAAGCATACTTTGACGCTCTTGTACCTCGTTTAGCCGTTGAGGATTATACTCGGTACGGTCATAGAGGCGATGAATATCAGAAATGATATCTTTTAGCTCGATTTCTAGACTTGTTAGGCGGTCTGCAAGTGTGGTATCTGCATGATTGAGGCGTGTACTGTGGATGAGTGACAAGGCCCCATTGCCCTCACCATCTAAGTATTGGAGGGCTTGGGTTAAGGTTGCCTGGATATCCTCAGCATGTGACAAGCGATATTCCTCTTCCTCTAATTCTGCCATTTCATCAGGCTGCAAATGTGCATCTTCCAATTGTTGCCATTGAAATGCGGTATAGTCGGCATCAGCCTGTGCCTTGGCTGCTCGTTGTTGGAATTGGTACAGCTGCTGTTGGGCTTGAGTATATTGTTCATAGGCTGCTGAGTAGGCTGCTTGCTCCACTTGATTATTGGCAATCGTATCCACAATCTGCAACTGAAAAAGATCATCACTCAGCATTAGCGATTCATGCTGAGAATGGATATCTATGAGTTGACGTGCTAATTCTTTTAACTCAGCTTGTGTTACCACTTCATCATTTACGAATGATCGTGAACGACCATTGGTATTGAGCTCGCGACGGATAATCAGTGTGTCTAACAACTCGCTTTGCGAGTGGTCTAATAGCGTATCGGTCTGATATCTGATAGTTTTAGGCGGTCTAAATGTGGCTTCGATGATGCAACGCTCTTCTCCCTCGGTGATACTTTTTATATCGGCACGTGCACCCATAACCAAGTTAAGTGCACCTAGGATGATACTCTTGCCTGCACCCGTCTCACCTGTCATCACTGAGAATCCTTCGTGGAAATCAATATCTAGGTGAGAAATAAGCGCGTAGTTACGTATATGAAGATGCGTTAACATTCCTCTTCGTAGTAGCCTTGCTGGATACCATATTGCAATTCACCATCCATGATGAGCTGCAACTGCTCGCTAGTGAGTGGACGCCCTAACTCTTGGGTTTGTTCTATGAGATAGTTGAGCTGCTCTGTCTCATCTATCTCACCTTCCAAATAGGTCACTTCATCCGTGTTATCTGCCTCCTCTAACAGTCCCTGTGATACTAAATAATCATCCATCAAATCTAACACCATCAGCACGTCAGCTTCGGTCATTCCCTGACGATCTTCAGTAGGGATATGATTCCAGATATACTCTAATTGTTGTTTCTCCTCAGCATCCATAAGGCTGAGCTCAATGTTGGAATTTGTCATAATCTATGTCGGGTTTGTGAAATTCTTTGCAAAAGTACAAAAAAGAATGCAAAATGGCAAATTTTAGAGCTGTTTTTTTCAGAGATGTTGTATAAATCGAAAAAAATGTGTACTTTTGTCGCAAATTAAGTACATATGTCGGATAATATCTTGATAAAACTCCCTTCGGGTAAACGATTGGTATGGTATTTAGCGGCCGAAGAATACTTTGCCAATCATCTAGCTCAACAGTCTATGTTCTTCACTTGGATTGTATCTCCTACTGTGATTTTTGGTCGTCATCAGGTCATGGAGAATGAAGTGAATATCCCTTTTTGTCAGAAGCATGGTATTGCGATGTATCGTCGCAAGAGTGGGGGAGGGTGTGTCTATGCCGACGAGGGAAATCTAATGATAAGTTATCTTTCGATATCTCCACATAGCGAACAAGTTTTTCAGGACTATTTGGATAAGATGGCAGATTGTCTTCGCGAACTTGGTTACAATGCTGTCAAATCTACCCATAATGACATTATGGTGGGAGATTATAAGGTCTCTGGCAATGCGTGTTTTGCATTGTCCAATGCTACTATAGTTCATGGGACCTTGCTATTCGATGTAGATTTTGATATGCTGCAACAAGCCATCACTCCATCCCAAGAGAAACTTAGTAAACATGGGGTAGAGTCGGTGCGTCAGCGAGTGAGAAATCTAACAGATATTGCGAATGCAAGGGAGTGGCGATCAACGCAAGCATTAGCACATAATATAGAATCCATTTGGTGTGATCAAACGTATATACCGACAGAAACAGATTTGCAAGAGATCAATAAAATCGAATTAGAATATCTAAATCCCAAATTTATTTTGAGTAAATGATTTCTTTGGATAAAACTTCTCTATATCTCACTTAGTTCCAACCAACGCATTTCTGCTTCGTCCAAAAGTTCTTGCACTACTTTATAACGTGCAGATGCTTTTGCTATATCTTCAGGCACGGTCGCACCACCAGATAGTAGCGCTTCCAATTGTGCTTTCTCTTCCTCGAGCAAAGGCATTTGCTTTTCTAATTCTTCAAGTTCTTTCTTCTCTTTAAAACTCAATCTACGCTTCTGCTCTATCTTTACCTTTTCTGTTTTTGTATCTTGACTGATTGGTCTTTGCTCCTTGTTCTTTGCTCCTTGCTCCAATCGATATTGAGTATAATTTCCGGGGAAATCTTGTATAGTACCTTCGCCATGGAAGACGAATAAATGATCCACCACTCTGTCCATAAAATACCGGTCGTGGCTCACGATAATTAAGCATCCCTGAAAATTTTTGAGATATTCTTCCAATACATTTAGAGTCGGGATGTCCAGATCGTTGGTAGGCTCGTCTAAGATCAGGAAATTAGGACTGCGCATCAATATCGAACATAAATGCAATCGTTGACGTTCACCACCAGATAATTTGCTTACGTAGTCATACTGCTGGGTAGCGGAAAAGAGAAACATTTGCAGAAACTGAGTAGCTGTCATCTTTTGCCCATTTCCTAAATCTACCACTTCTGCTATATCGCGCACTATATCAATAACTTTTTTACTTTCATCAAACTGCAATCCTGTTTGTGCATAATACCCAAAGCGTACAGTAGAACCAATCTCCCAGCTACCACTATCGGCTACTACTTCCCCTAATAAGAGTTTTACGAAAGTACTTTTACCCGTACCATTATTGCCGATAATGCCCAACTTTTCATAGCGCGAAAATACGTAATTAAAATTATCTAAGATGACTTTCTTCTTACCAGTCTGGGGAGATACATACGATTTATAGACTTCTTTCGCCTCAAAAATCTTATTGCCAATATAACCTGATTTAACCGTCAAACGTACATCTGCTTCTTGGCGTTGTTGCTTGGTTTTTTTCTCAAGTTCATAAAAATTATCAATACGGTATTGCGCCTTGTGAGCACGAGCTTGGGGCATACGGCGCATCCATTCCAACTCTGTACGATAGAGGTTACGGGCTTTTTCTACTTCCGCATTTTGTGCCTCAATACGTTCTGCACGTTTTTCTATATAGTAGGCGTAATTACCGTGGTAGGTATATAGCGAATGTTCGTCTAACTCAAAAATATCAGTACATACATTATCTAGAAAATATCGATCGTGTGTGACCATCAGTATCGTCAGGGGCTTTTCGCCTCGTGCAGCCCGCTTGTCCCCGAGATAATTCTCTAACCAGATGACCGTGTCAAGATCAAGGTGGTTAGTTGGTTCATCTAGAAGCACCATATCGGGTTCGTCTGCTAATACAAGTTCCAAAAGGAGTTTCTTTTGCTGTCCTCCACTGAGTTTTTGAAATTCTTCCCAACTTATTGTCTCGCCCAATATCCCTCTTGCATCACAGGTTGATAACTTTTGTGGTAAGTATTTTATTTTTAGATCATTACGCCAAGTGATTTTACCGTTATCATAATGTGTATTACCCATCAAGATATCCAGCATAGTGCTTTTGCCTATACCATTACGTGCTATTAGCGCAATGCGTTGACCTTTGTTGATGGCAAAGTCAATATTGCTAAATAATCTCTTCGAACCCACTGATTTCGTGAGTCCTTCTACCAATAGATATGGAGTAACAACTGCCACTAATTAATGCTATCTTCTGGCAATGTGAGTGTGTAGAGAATTGCTTCTGCTTGGCGCAGAGCTGTGCGCTTCTTCTGACCCGCTGCATACAAGAATACTTCAGTCGTTACAATGCGACCATTCACATGGTCCAAACGAGTATGACTTACATAGGGACCACCCATAGCTTCGCCGTTGAGAATTTTCCATAGACCTCGTACTTCGTATGCACGAGCACTGTCTTGGACAATTATATTACGCATTTCTGGAGGAATTACCTTGTATTCTGTACCCATATAAGCCCCCTCCACACTACCTTTGATCACACGACTCAATACGGCGTCTCGTTTGTTATTTAAGTACGCAAGGGTAAATGTTTGGGCATCGGTATAAGGATAGCTATATACGACTATATCACGGCGCATGCTACCTTTATTGTTGCAACACCATAGCAAACGGACATCTTCATCAAGCGCAATTGGACGGCGAAGACTATAGGTGGTAGCACCCTCTAACGTTGTATCCATCAGAACGATATAGTCTTCTGGAATCAACATGTCATATCCCTGTGCCTGAAGAATACTGCGGGCATCTTTGTTGGTATTGGCTCGATAAAATGTTGTTTGACGCGTAATCTCTTGATTTACAAACCAATCGCGTATTTGTTCGCCGTTTTTTAGCCAATATGTTACAAACTCATCTGTACTAGCAGCTTGGATGCGACAGATAGCTTGAGGCTTTGACCAATAGTTGGTAGAAACCTTTGCCTTAACTTGTGTATAGCGTTGAGGATTTATGTCCACAAACAATATATTGCGCGTGGGTTTAAGCATGTCATCAAACTGACTAACGGGGACATGAGTTAAACGAAAATAGGGCTCTACTTGAGGCATGCATGGCATATCAGCACCCATTACAGCCTCTACCAAATCAAAACTTGTGGCAATAGGATTAGTATATCCTGAAGCTTCATTGGTGAGAGAAAGGGTTGCTATTGTGTCCAATTGACTCTGTGTCAAAGACTGATCGTTCATTACAACTAAACACTCATAAACGGAACCCGTAGCAGATGTAAGAGTGCGCCCCGCTGGTTTGCCACAACTCATCATGGCAAGTGTAAGAATACATAATGCAATACTCAAATGGCTTTTGATTCTACTCATAATTGTGTCTATTTTTGTATTATGCTGCAAAGGTACAACTTTTTTTTTGATAAAGCAAGAAAATAACAAAAAATATGATTACTAAATTTGCGTATGTACAAATTTTATTGTACCTTTGCAGGCAAAATAAAAAATACATGCAAAAAATAACAAGAAATAATCTGTTTAGACTGATTTTAATAGTGGTATGCACCATGAGCCTGATGTCTTTTACAGTGGTCATAGATGCGGGACATGGAGGGGATGATGCTGGTGCTATTGGGATTGTTAAGGGACTGAAAGAGAAAGACTTAAATTTGATGGTAGCCAAACGATTGTCTACCAAAATTAAGGAGCGATACCCTGAAGTGAAGGTGGTCATGACACGTGATGCAGATGTTTTCCTTCCGCTTCAGCAACGTGCTGACATCGCAAATAAGAATCACGCTAACCTCTTTATTAGTATTCATACCAATGCCGCAGAAAATCGCAAGGCTTGTGGCGCAGAGACGTTTATCTTGGGAACGGATAGGATGGATGATAATTTGGATGTTGCAATGAGAGAAAATGCGGTGATGAAACTGGAGAAAGATCAAACAGTATATCAAGGGTTTGATCCAAATTCGATAGAGAGCTACATTATCTTTGAACTGATGCAAAACCAGTATATGGAGAATAGTTTGGTTTTTGCAGAATTGGTTCAAAATCAGTTTGTTGTGACTCTGAATCGTGCCAATCGTGGTGTGCGGCAAGCCGCATTCTGGGTGCTACTGAAGTCGGCATGCCCTAGTGTGTTAGTAGAAATGGGATTTCTTAGTAACGCAGAAGAGGAGAAGTGGTTGGCTAGTGAGGAAGGAAAAAATGGAATAGTAAATGGCATTTTCAATGCATTTGAAACATATTACAAAAAATGAAACATTCAAGAGAAATTAAAGTAGGTGTACTCGCATTGGTATGTGTGGGTATCTTGTATTTCGGATTCAATTTCCTGAAAGGGGTAAATATCTTTTCCCCTACAGATTGCTACTATGGTTACTTCGAACGTAGCAATGGCTTGACAGAACAAGCTCCAGTCTATATTTTAGGACATAAAGTGGGATTGGTAGAATCCGTAGTTTATGACTTTTCGCGCACGCCCGCGTTTGTTATAGGTGTAAATATAAACAAAGACATTGTCCTACCCCAAGGTACGGAGATGGCACTGATTGCTGATGGATTGCTCGGAGGAGCGGCTATAGAACTTGTGCTGCCAAATGCTACCATCGCATCTAAATATCAACGTGGCGATACCTTGCCTACAATCGTTGTACCTGGAATGATAGATAATCTCCAAACAGGTCTATTGACAAAAGTAGATACACTGTTGTCAGAAACAAACCTACTTATAGCAACTCTTAATGATGAGATGAATGAAGGCAATATTCATAGCACCTTGCAAAATATAGAGCGTCTGACGGCTGATCTCAAGGTGAGTGGTATGGATATTCGTCAACTCACTCATAATCAACTTCCTGGAATGATTAACAAGGTGGATACTACGTTGACAGATTTACATGTTATCATTGCTGATGTGCG
>JAZOVR010000109.1:0-4113 GCA_045658785.1 Paludibacteraceae bacterium
AGATGATGACGAAAATGGTTTCTTTGATGATATACATGGCTACGACTTTGTGAATAGCACAGGCGTGATTGGCGACCGCAATGGGCATGGTACACACTGTGCGGGTATTGCGGCTGCTGTGGGCAATAATGGCATAGGTATTACAGGTGCCAATCCCGATGCGCTGATTATGCCAATCCAAGTGATGGATAGAACAGGAGTGGGTAATATAGCTACCATTATCAAAGGCATTGACTATGCTAGCGCCAATGGTGCGGATATCTTGAGTATGAGTATTGGTGGTAATTGCTATTCCGCTGCTGAAGAAGAAGCCCTGCTCAAGGCATTCTACAATGGTCTATATTTGGTCGGCGCTGCGGGCAATGAAGGAGCAGATATCTATACACCCGATGTCTGCGTTCGTAAACACTGTTTCCCTGGTGCCTTTAAGTTTGTTATCGGTGTGATGGCGACAGATGACAAAGGTAATAAAGCTGCTTTCAGCAATTTTGACGAAGATGGACCTTATTATTCTGAATACGATCCAGCTGGTCCAGCGTTCTTTGGCGATTACTACAACTACGATATAGCCGCACCAGGTTCGGATATCATGAGTACATTCGTTGGCGGCACGTATACTACCATGAGTGGTACATCCATGTCCACCCCATTGGTGGCAGGCGCATTATCGCGATTGCTCCAATGCCGTACCTTCTATAGCCTAGAGAGTTGTCATGGCCTACTGATTCAAACACAGGACAGCACCAGTTTTCATAACTTAGACGTGAAAGCCGCTATGCAGATGGATGAGTTTGACATCAACCCTGTATTGGTAGTATCGCACTATCATATTGTGGATACGATTGATGGAGGCAATGGCGATGGCTATATCAATCCAGGCGAAACGATTGAGATTTACCCCACAGTGAAATGTGTGTATGGTGTAGCAGAGAATACATTTGTTCGTATCAACCATGGCTTGAATGTGGACACAACTGCCTTCGAACTGCTAAAACGCGATGCTTCTGTCGGATACACGTTAACGCCAGGTGCTTCGATTCGTTGCAAAGAGCCTATCATAGCCAAAGTGTCAGAGCACTGCGGTGATGGTTATACCATACAGCTATATCCCACCATTAAGATAGATGCTTCTACTGCAGTCAAGACAGCCAGTGCGTACGCGCATAAGTTGGTACTTGAGGTAGTTGAATTCTCTATATTGCGAGGCATATTGGATTCTACAATGACCCTCTATCCAGATAAGAAATACATTGTGGATGGCTATTTTGCCATGGATGAGACCGCCAAATTGACAATCAAGCCAGGTGTAAAAATCCTGATGTCAAATGGTTCTGGATTAGCATTAAACAGAGGAAAACTAATCGCCAAAGGTACGCCTGATAGCCTTATTACATTCACCATGCGAACAGGGCATAACAACTCTATTCACTATATTAGAGGCGATAGTGCAGTAGGTGCAATAGAATATGCCATTTTTGATGGAGTTAGTAGAGTGGGTAATTTCATACTTAAAAATTGTATTATTCAGAATAATCAAACAGTTTATACTGAAAATACTTTATCAAATTGTAAATTATATCAGTGTAACGTTATAAATAATACTGCAGTTTCAGACTTTATGTGGTATGTGCACTTGCATTCATGTAACATAATGCACAACAAGTTTGACTATATTGCTCAAGCAAATTCAGCATGGGATGATAATAATACACCTTATGCGTGTAATATATTCAATAACTATAAAACAGACGGATTACCTTTTAATGCAGCAATTGATGGGTCTTCTGGTTTAATAAGAAAGTATATGGAAGATCCATCCTATTTCGGCACCTACGATGAAGAGGAAATACGAAAAGGCTTATGGGATGTACATCACGACTATGGTACAGGTGAATTTATTATTGATAATCGTCTATCTGAACCATCACGAACAGCGCATGGCATTGTATGGAAAGTACTCATTAATGATGAGGAACTTACACCTTACAAAACAAATTCGATGCCATTAGGTGTAGGTAAACACAAGTTTGAGGTATATTTTAGTCGGCCTATGGATGTGAGTATCAATCCTTCTGTATCCTTTGGTATTCGTCCACCATATACCCAGAATATAGTGGATAAAGAGGTTTCTTGGTCTGCCGATAGTACTGTGCTTACTGCTTACTATACAATCACTGCTCGTACCATGACAGATGGTGAAAATCACATTCTTGTTATGGGAGGTAAAGACTTTGATCATTTCCCTATACCAGATGATAAAAACCGATTCAAAGTAATTGTTTCTGCTCTTGGTTCATTGTCTACAGGTATGTATGCCGAACCAGGTCTGGGTAAGGTGTCGCTCCAATGGTACACTAACGAAGAAGATTTAGAGGATCTTATGGGCTATCATATCTATCGTTGGACCGAGGAAGAAGATTCTACGTATATAGAATATGATGAACACGGCAATTGGATAGACGAATGGCAATATTATACGAGACGCGATACCATTATTATCAACGACTATTTGTTGACTCCATCGCAAACGGAATTTGTGGATTACAATGTGGTACCAGGAACTCCCTACTACTACCAAATTCAGCAAGTGACTACCTCGCTCAATGAATATAATTTCTCACATCCTGTAGCTGCTATTCCTCTAACGGCTCAAAAGGGTGATGCCAATGGTAGCCTGACTATAGATGTAGCTGATATCGTAACAGAAGTGGCATATCTGTTGGATAAAAATCCACAGCCATTTATCTTTGATGCTGCGGATGTCAATTCAGACCAAATGATTAATATTTTGGATATTGTAGGTACTGTGTATCTTATCACTAATCCTGCGCTTTCTTCATTGGGATTCTCGGATAACCAAGCGGCTACCTTTAGTATCGAAGATGGTATCCTCTATATAGAAACGCCTGTTGTGCTCGGTGGTGTACAATTTGCTTTCAACCTCAATGCAGAAATCGCTGCACTCGAAGCTCTCAATGGCTTTGAGCAGATGACATGGAACACCGCAGAGAGCCTCAACTTTATGGCATACTCCATGAGCGGCAAGGCCCTCGGTGTAGGCAAACATGCACTGCTCTATGTGGGCGATGCAGAGATGAAGCAAATCGTGCTCAGCAACGCACAAGGACAAAATGTGCCTGCAATTAAGAAGACGGCTACTGACCTCTCATCCGTAGAGGCAATGCAAATGCGATTACCAAATCCTAACCCATTCACTACCCAAGTGAATATCCCATACATCGTAGGGCAAACGGGCATACACGAAGTACGATTGGTATTCACCAACGTAGCAGGCATAGCCGTAGATATCTATAGCGTAGAGCGAGCCTTCGGCGAGCACACCTACACTTGGCACCCTGCAGCATTGCCAGAGGGTGTGTACTTCGTGACCCTCTACGTAGATGGCAAGAAGATACAAACTAGTAAACTCATTCGCACAAAATAATAGAAATCATTATGAAAAAAATATGTACATATCTTGCGCTAATGGTATGTAGCATCGCGCTAATGGCACAAGAAATGCCTGATAATCTTTGGAAAGCAGATGCCCACGCTCAAGGCGGCTGCGAGTATGTAGCCAACGAAGTGATTGTGAAGTTCAAAGCCACTTCACCAGTCCTAATTCAACGCCACCAAACTACCCGCCGCTTTGTGTCAGCCAGCGTCAACGAGGTGGACAGGGTGCTAGACAGTCTAGGCATTATGGCAGTCGATGATCTGATGCCATTGACGGGTACGCAAGTGTCAAACCAGCCCAAGCGTGTACGTGGCGAGCAATTGAAGCCAGACCAGAATCTATCAAAGCTCTGCAATATCGTCTTTGACACGACAAAGATTCAAACGGTGGACAAGGCCATCATCATGCTGGAGCGCTTACCCGAAGTAGAGTATGCTGAGCCCAACTATATTGTGCGTATTATGGGGACCCAGTCCGAAGATACGGTGTATAACCACAACGATTTGAATACCTACACCCACGAGCCGCTCTATTCCCACCAGCAGCATGCCATCAAAGCTATCAACCTACCTTGGCTATGGGAGCAACCCAAGAGCAGAAAGCGTCCTGTGATAGCAATCCTCGATACAGGTGTGGATATCGAGCACCCTGATTTG
>JAZOVR010000110.1:0-37607 GCA_045658785.1 Paludibacteraceae bacterium
CTTGCACATTTGGTAAATTATCCGTATCTTTGCATGCAAATTCAAAACATCAGCAAGCATTATGTTAATTGGACGTGAAAAACAGCAAAAACTTTTGCATTCCTTGTTAGAGTCAAAAGAGTCAGAGTTTGTAGCGATTTATGGTCGTCGTCGTGTGGGTAAGACCTATTTGATTAGAGAGACATACGCCAATCAAATCACATTTCAACACACGGGTTTGCAGAACGTTGACCGCAAGGGTCAACTCAAAGAGTTTGGTCGTTCATTGCAAATGGCAGGTATGGCAAAAGTGCCCCGCTTATCCGATTGGTCGGATGCTTTCTTTGCTTTAGGGCAGTTTTTGCAAAGTCGTCCCGAAGAGAAAAAAGTGGTATTCATAGACGAACTCCCTTGGATGGACACGCCCAAATCCAATCTCGTGGCTGCGTTGGATCATTTCTGGAACGGTTGGGCAACAACGAGAAAAGACATTATATTGGTTATTTGCGGTAGTGCTACTTCGTGGATTATCAGTAAGATAGTCAAGAACTATGGCGGTTTGCATAACCGTTTAACACGTCTCATTCCGCTGAAACCATTTACTCTGCGCGAGTGCGAGCTGTTTGCTATAGCCAACAACTTAGGTATGAGCCGCCGTAATGTGCTGGACACATATATGATTCTCGGTGGCGTTCCTTACTATTGGAAATTCCTGCAACGCGAGTATAGTTGGGCACAAAATATAGATGCGCTATTCTTCCAAGAAAGTAGTCCACTACAAAACGAATTTAATGCACTTTATGCCTCCCTTTTTAGAAATCCACGACCATATATTGATATTATTAAGGCTTTAGGAACTAAAAAAGTAGGTATGACCCGAACAGAGATTATTGATGCGACAAAATTAGAGGCAGGTGGACAAATCACGCTTATCCTTGAGGAATTAGAACAGTGTGATTTTATTCGTTCGTTTCATGCATTGGGTAAGAAAAAGAAGGAGATATGCTATCAATTGATTGATAATTTCACATTATTCTATTTTCAATACATAGCAAACTATACCGCCAAAACATCTGCTTATTGGTCACAAAAGATTAATCAGCCTCAATTTAATACTTGGAGCGGGTTTGCGTACGAACGAGTTTGTATGCAGCATATAGAACAGATTAAACACGCAATAGGTATTTCTGGTATTGCAAGTAGTGTTTATTCATGGCAATACATTCCTAAAAACACAGATGAAAAAGGCGCGCAAATAGATATGCTCATTGACCGAGATGATAGAATGATTAATCTTTGCGAAATCAAGTATGGTCAAGGCGAATATGAGATTTCAGAAGCGTACGATAAAGTATTGCGCGAGAAACTTTCTATATTTCAAAATGTCACTAAAACAAACAAAGGAGTATCATTATTGATGATAACTTCTTATGGTTTAAAACGCAATCAATGGGCCAATAACATCCATATCCAACTGACAATGGATGATTTGTTTGCGTTTTGATATTATTACCCCCATACCTTCCTGTAGAGAATGTTTATTTGCGTACTGTACAAAAGGTGAATAGAATCTTTTACACGATAAGTGCGGGTCATCCCCGCACTTAGTGTATATCGTCGAACGTATTCATTGCTTGTTCTCTCAGGGTTCCCAAAAATCTGCTGATTTTTGGGAAGAGCGGAGGCACAAGTCGCCTCAATGCCGCTCGCGGCATTCTTTGCGACCTTGTTGCCGAACGCGAGGGTAAATTCTACTGGCACACTGGACGAACGGACCGTCCAGAGCAACGGTCGTAGTCGTACCTGTCCACGATGACTGAGGCGAAGTACACGTACCACGCGCCGCCCGGGTTGTCCGCGCTGAGCGAACTCGACCAGTAGTAGCCGCTGCTGCCTGCGCTGTCGAGCGAACTGTCGTAGCGGTAGCCCGCCGCGGGGAGGAAGATACTATTGCCATTGCGCTTGCTGGTCACTTTGTAACCATTCACACCATTTTGAGTAGTCCACTTCCAAGTACATTGCTCACGCAATTCGGTTAATTCGGCATCTGTAGGCATGCGCCAACTACCACCCCAATTTGCACGAGCAGCATCATCTGCCAATTCAAGAGTCTTTTTGTTATCGACTGTGCCATAACCGCTTTGGTTATTGTACTTGGTTTGCGTATCATAACTACCCCTACACCATTTATACGTACTCCAGCTGTAAGTACTCTTTGGTTTAGTCTCTCCCCATGCAAAATAATCTCCGTAATCCTCTGGTTTATTGGCACCTACGTTGCAGGTCGCCCATTTCACACTCAACCCCAAATCCACATACTCATGTCCTCCAGTCGAAGCAGATGTTGCAGCAGGTTGCGGTGCCGCTTTTGGCGTTTCCTTAGCTAGCGTATATTCCAACACACTTTCTTGTCCTTCAGCAATCTGCACCGTCTTTTCCTGTTTCGCATACCCCTCTTTCTCCAAGCGAACCTTATGCTCGCCTATCAGCAACTTATTGATTACCAGCGGACTCATACCCTCTTTCTTTCCATCGATATACACCGCAGCATCTTCGGGCGAACCATCCACCACCAGCGTTCCATAGATAGGCGTAGGGTTGTTCAGTGCAATGGTCTGGTTGGATGTCTGCGCTGTCACCGACACACGAGTGTAAGCCGACTTATGGCTCGCTTGGCGTGTCTCTATCACATATTCACCCAACTCCAGCGTACCCGAATAGCTACTCGTACCCAAACGAGTACCATCCCACAAAATATCGGCCCCACTCTGAGCAGTCAACGTCACTTGCGCGAAATTCGCCTCCAGCACAGGGGTAATAGTGGTTGTCTTATCTTCCTCTATCGCAATCGTTGTAGAGTAGTCCTTGTACTTCGCTTGTTGCACACGCAGCGTATACGTACCCGCATCCAATTCCTTATTACTCAACGGGATAGTACCCAACTGAATCATATCACCCGTCTTCTTATTGGTAGCAAACACATACGCGCCTTGCACCGCATCATTGCCGTTCACACTCAGGTATCCAAACTGCGGACGCAGAGCTACCGTCATCTCTCGCTGACTGTCTGAAACGGTGAATGTACCCTCTTCCGAATGGTATCTGTTGGCACTGATTCGATACTTGTACGTACCGTGGTCAAACATCTTGCTGACCGTACCACCCTCTTTCATCGGCAATATCTGTTCCTTACCATTCTCCCACACCGTCACCACGGCATGAGCTGGCTTCACTCTAAACTTAAAGAACTGACGCTCAGGAGCTTTCACTGCGATGGGTTCCTCTTTGTATGGCACAAAATGCACCGTACCCGAATACACCGCATTCGACTCCAACTGAGGCAAGTCCAATATCCGCACTTTCGAACAACCATCGCCGCAGGTCAACGACACACGCGCTGCCGAAGAGGATACCAGAAAGATAATCATATTATCCTTGTCTGTCACACGCTCTTGCACCTTTGCCATTCCCATCTCTACCGACAACGTGCGCTTCGCGGCTGCCACCTCACCGCCGTCACCTTCCAGATTCACGCAGATGGCAGCATAGGGGAAACGCTCGCCAGGAGGCATGTCGGGCATCTCGTGTTCACGAAACTCATTCGCAAACTTCACCAAAGCAGAGGAGTATGGTTCTTTCACAAAGTCTTTTTTGATCTCCAAAGTCTGCGCCCATACTGCCACACAGCTGAGCAGACAAACTAGCAATAGATTTATTTTTCGCATAGAAACTATATTTTGCATTTTTCGTATAGAAACACGATTTTACACATTGAGCATGCAAAGTTACAACATTTTTTTGACCTATGCAACACCCCACAAAAAAATCGCACCCGAAAGTGCGATTTTTTGTAGATTATCCGACAGCGATCTAACAGCGCAGCGGTCTAACAGCCGTAGGCGATCCCCAAACTACTTCTTGAAATAGCGATTGTACAAGCCCTCGAAGCCTTTGCCGTGGCGTGCCTCGTCCTTTGCCATCTCGTGTACAGTATCGTGGATAGCATCCCAATCCATCGCTTTCGCACGCTTAGCAATACGGAGTTTATCGTCGCAAGCACCTGCCTCAGCCATCATACGCTTCTCCAAGTTCTCCTTGGTGCTCCATACTACCTCGCCAAGCAACTCTGCAAACTTACTGCAGTGCTCTGCCTCTTCCCAAGCGTAGCGCTTGAATGCCTCAGCGATCTCAGGATAACCCTCGCGATCTGCTTGACGGGACATAGCGAGATACATACCTACCTCGGTAGCCTCACCCATGAAGTGAGCATTGAGGTCCTTGATCATCTCCTCGTCTGTATCTTTAGCCACGCCGATGATATGCTCGCAAGCAAATGCGATACCAGCTGACTCATCCACTTCTTTCCATGTTACTACTTGTTTGCATTGTGGGCAACGCTCTGGAGCAGGTGCGCCTTCGT
Source organism: Paludibacteraceae bacterium (assembly GCA_045658785.1). Classification (GTDB taxonomy): domain Bacteria; phylum Bacteroidota; class Bacteroidia; order Bacteroidales; family Paludibacteraceae; genus Colicola. The sequence goes on from JAZOVR010000110.1 coordinate 4,400, forward strand.
GTACATAGCCGCAAATTGGGCAAATAAATTTCTTATTCATACTTGTTGTTTTCTATTATAAGGTTAATAATTATCTGTCAATTTACTACACGCAAAAACCGTGCCACAACTGTTAATTTTTGCTAACAAATCTACACTATCCTACCCGACACCACATGCCAGTTGATCAGTAGCCACAAGTTTTTGAGATAATCTCGCCTGCGATTTTGATAGTCGAGGTAGTATGCATGCTCCCATACATCTATCGCCAACAGCGGTATCAGGTTGTAGCGCAAGGGGTTATCGCCGTTGGGCAACGACAATATCTTCAGCTCGCCCAACTCGTTCATTGCCAAGAACGTCCAGCCCGAACCAAAGAACGATGCCGCAGCGTTATCTAGTTGCTCTATCATCTTCTCAAACGAACCAAAAGACTGCTCAGCCAGGAAGCGAAACTCACCTGTCGGCTGTTTGGCATGTTGAGAGGGGGCCAGTTGCTCGAAGAAGAGCATGTGGTTGTGAACTTGTCCTGCGTTGTCAGCGATAGCTCCCTCAGGAGCTTTGCGAACCAACTCACCCAGCGACATGCCCTCATATTTGGAGCCATCTACAAGGCGATTGAGATTATCCACATAGGTTTGAAAATGCTTGCCATAGTGATAGGCAACCGTCTCTTGGCTCATCATGGGAGCCAAATCTCCGAATTGGTATCCCAACTCTGGGAGTTCAAAATGAAATTTGATCATAATAGTTTAGGTATAAAAAAAACAACATGCAACACATCATCGTGCTACATGTTATTTGATTGCAAAAACCGTGCCAGACGGCATACACCTTAAACTATCAGCGCGTGCGCGACCCCGCAGAACCCGTAGAGCGTACTGCGGAACTGCCAGCCGAACGTCCTCCAGCAGAATGCATAGTAGCCGAAGAGCGCGAAGGAGCTGCCGACGAACTACGCATAGTGCTACTATTCGAGCGGGTAGGACTCACCGTCGCGCTGCGAGTAGGCGTAGTACGCGTAGGAGTTGCTACACTCGTATGCGTGCGGGTGGCAGAGGGTGTACTGTTCACACGTACCGCTTCCGAACGAGTGGCGGTGCTGCGCGTAGGAGCCACAGTGGCAGTACGAGTGGCAGTACCGCGCGTAGGAGCTACAGCCGCTGTGCGGGTAGCATTGCTGCGGGTGGCAGTAGAGACCGACGTGCTGCGGGTGGCAGTGCCGCGTGTTGCGGTCGTGCGAGTAGCCGCTGATGGTTGACGCACATTAGAACTGCCGTATGTGGTGCTGCGCGTTGCCTGCACATTGCCTCGCGTAGGCGAAGCAGTACGCACACGTGTTTCAGCAGATGTGGTGCGGGTGGCAGTAGGTGCCTGACGCATGGCAGTACGACGATGTTGATCAAAGGTACGTGCATTTTGGATATTGCGCGAAGCATTGCGCGTAGCAAACGAACGGTCGGGATGACGGTGCGCATAGTCATTACGACGTACTCTATCATGCATCGAACGATAGTGTGGATGATGGTGGTGCACCGTCCTGTAAGAGCAGATAGGATAGTGGTAGTGGTGCCAATAGCAGTGATCCCAATACAAGAATGGATCCATGCAGTAGTATGGACGCCACCAATGTGGATAATATCCCCAGTAGTAAGGCGAGTGCCATGCTACCCATGATGTTCCCCAGAACCAATCATAAATCACTGGACGATAGATATATACAGGCTCGATAATATAGTTCTCACCATAGATATACTCATCGCCTACCACTTGCACCGTGACTTGATCCTTTTCATCTTTCTCCACAAAGATCGAAGCCACATCTTGGTAAATATCCTTAGCCAATACCGCTTGGATAACGACCAAGTGACGATTGTTATCTGCCGTCTCTATCACACGCAAGTAATCCACTTCGCCATCGCCATTGAGGTCCAGATTGGAGAATGCAGAATCAGGATTATTGAGCATCTGCTCAAATTGCTCAAGGTCTTTAGCCTGCCCAAATAGGGTTGCCACAGTCTTGAGGTCAAGGTTCTCGGAGATGTCAGCATTTGTAGCGCTCACGGTTACGGTCTCATCAGCCATGGCGCAGTAAGGAGCCAACAGACAAGAGCAAAGACTGATGAGTAACAATAAAAATACTCTTTTCATAATCATACCAAATTTAGATTGTGATGCATTTTCTCCTTTTTAGTTCGCATATAACGCAAGTTATACGGATTAGGAGCTATCTCTATTGCTATATTCTCTACAATTTCTATGCCAAAGCTCTCTAAACCAATGCGTTTGATTGGGTTATTGGTCATCAAGCGTAGCTTGTGCGCACCCAATTGTTGCAGAACCTGCGCCCCTACCCCATAGTTGCGCTCATCAGGTTGAAAGCCCAAATGTACGTTCGCCTCTACCGTATCATCACCTTGCTCCTGTAGCTTGTATGCACGAATCTTGTTCATCAGTCCGATACCACGTCCCTCTTGATTCATATACACAATGATACCCTTACCTTCTTTCTCCACCATCTGCATAGCCTTGTGCAACTGTTCACCACACTCGCAGCGCTTCGAACCAAAGATATCACCCGTCATACAAGATGAGTGTACACGGCAGAGAATAGGTTCATCCGCTTGCCATTCGCCTTTTACCAGCGCTATATGCTCCAGTCCCGTGGTTAATTCGCGGAAAGGAGTGAGCATAAAGTCGCCATACTCTGTAGGCAAACTCACCGTCTCACCACGCTCCACAAGGCAGTTGGCAGTGGAGACTTGAGAATCGACTGCCTCGGTATGTTTCATTCTATAGGCAATCAAGTCCTTGATAGATATCAGACTTAGTCCGTACTGCTCAGCTACTTTCTCCAGCTGTGGCATACGCGCCATAGTGCCATCCTCATTCATAATCTCTATGAGTGCTGCCACAGGTTGCAGACCCGCCAAACGGGCCAGATCCACCGCCGCCTCGGTATGCCCAGCACGCTTCAGTACGCCACGCTCTTGCGCATAGAGCGGATTGATATGTCCTGGGCGACCAAAATCTTGTGGTTGAGATGTTGGGTCTGCCAGTGCACGAATGGTAGCAGCACGATCTTCAGCGCTAACGCCCGTGGTACAACCTGCCAGCTTATCCACAGTCACAGTAAATGGCGTACCCAGCATAGAGGTATTGTTAGATACTTGGTGTATCAGACCTAATTCTGCACAGCGGCTCTCTGGCAGTGGCACACACAGCACACCACGTCCATGCTGGAGCATGAAGTTTACTTTTTCTGGTGTTATCTTTTCAGCAGCGATAATAAAATCGCCCTCATTCTCGCGATCCTCATCATCTACGACTATCACAAATTTACCTTCACGAAAATCTTCGAGTGCTTTTTCAATTGTATCCATATAGTTATTTACGATTTGACATTTTACGATTTGACATTTTTTTTAGCAATTTGAGTGCTTTGACTTTCAGCCAATTTACGCCTTTCAACCATGCTTCTGGGTTAAACAGTGCAGAGTCGGCTGCTGCCTTGTAGGTCAAGAAGATTCCTATAGGCAGCAGTACCATCGAACTCAACCACATTCCCGCCCAGCAGGGCCATAGCGCCTCACGAGCCATTTTGTAGCCTGTATTATCAATAATGTAGTAAACAATAAACATCACCACCGAGATCACCACAGGAGTACCCAACCCACCCTTGCGGGTAATAGCTCCCAATGGCGCACCGATAAAGAAAAATATCAGACATGCAAAGGCCAATGTAAACTTACGGTGTAGTTCTATCTCATGTTTACGAATATATCGCTGGTAATCATTGAGCATCAATGCGTTATAATCAATTTTCTCTTTCTGATTCTTTGCCTTATCCAGCGCACTCTCTGTGGCTCGATAGCGTTCATCGTCGGTAAAATGAGCATACAGTGAATCCGTGTCATACTGTATGTATTGCTCCTTAGCACCCTCCCAAGCATCTACATTACGCCCCTCCACTCGATCACGTCCGAAATAGTGATTATTGACCATTTGTGTACTTTGCTCACCACTGCGCTGATGCGCCAGTTGCTGCACAGAATCTATGGATTGAATCAGTTTACCCACATTCTTAGACACGTGTTGATCACTCAGCACATCTTCGTTGTAGCGATTGAACTCCATATCAAAATCTATCAACAACTGCTTGCGGGTGAAGGACTCACGTCGATAAGGTATATTCTTTTCGGAGGAAGTAGCTTTTTGCTGATTACGATCTAGGTTCTCAAACGATTCTCCTGAGTGCAACACCAGCAGCAAATACTTGCTATCCGCTGAAAAATAAATTTGCCCCGAATCAGCCACCATCACCGTTGCATTGCGAAACCCCTCGGAGTAGTCATAGATCATCATACCATAGAGCATACCTGTCTGCGGATTCTTATGACGAACATAGACATTGTAGCCATCAATACCATCGTAAAACTCTCCCTGTGGTATCTCCAACTCGGGTGACTTCTGTTTGAGCGAGAAAATCAAAGCCCATAATTTGACTTGCGACACAGGCAAAACATAGTTAGAAAACAGGAAGGCACCCACACAGATAAAGGCAATAGCCACAGTCAGCGGGCGCATGATGCGAAATAGACTCACACCTGCCGCCTTCATTGCTGTGAGTTCAAACTTTTCTCCTAGATTTCCAAAGGTCATCAACGAGGCAAGCAAGATAGCCAACGGCAGTGCCAGAGGCACGACCGACGTCACTGCATAGACAAAAAACTCTACCAGCACCTTGATTTCCACTCCCTTACCGACAAGATCATTAACATGCATCCACACAAACTGCATCAGCAGAATGAAGATACAGATCAAAAAAGTCACCATCAGCAAGCCCAAGAAGTGCTTGAGCAGATAACCATCTATTTTTTTTATCCAGTGCATGGGAGTAATTATCCTATGAGATTGTTTGCAGCAAAGCTGAGTGGCAACAGGTCCTTAGCAGATTCAAAAACATAGCAGCCATCTTCGCAATATAGAATCACCTGCATAGGCGTTGCGAAACGCTGTTCGGTTTCCAACAGCACTTGTCGGCATGCTCCGCATGGGCTGGATACATCCTTGGTAAAGTGCCCGTTGGTATAACACGCAAGAGCCAATGCGACTACAGGTGTCTGCGGATGATTAGCGTTTGCAGCAAAGATTGCAGTACGCTCCGCACATAACCCGCTGGGATATGCTGCATTCTCTTGATTAGCTCCTGTCACAATCTGTCCATCCGCCAACAACACCGCAGCACCTACATGGAAATGCGAATACGGACAATAGGCATCTTGAGTCTTGGCCTTAGCCATATCCACCAACCGTGCCAACTCAGGCTCTAATTCTTCATACGAGTACACCTTTACCGATGTTTGTATTTGTAATTCTTTCATTGCCCTTAAACCTTAAACTTTAAACCTTAAATCGCTCATCAACACGTACACCATACTATGCGGAAGCCCAGCCACCACATCACCAATACCGCAATTCCTATGCCAAACAAAATAGCTGACACCGCAATACTCCATTTGCCACCAGTAGTCAATCTTGTTCTAATCTTGGCATGTGGATCTTTCAATTTAACTATCGGAAATTGTGCCTGCTCCGTCAAAGTGTTACCAAATAGCACGCTCACTATCACATCTGCGTTGATTGCCCAACCATTGGCGTTGAGTAGCGGAGCAAGATTGCGCTTGCGGAGTTTCATCCATGCTAAAATCATAGATGGACCGCTGATGGCCAATAGGATACCTATGATAAGTGTAGGGATAGCCCACCAGCCATTCTCTGCAAATTTGCCTACTTCACTCAACAAACTAGTCAGGAATGTACCCAAAGCACCCACTGCCATACCTATCGCAGCAAAGATACCAGCAAACTTGGCAATATCGAATGGTACAGGTTGAGCCGCTTGACCTGCTGCAGGTGGTGTTTGCAGCTTGGCTGTCATGTCGGCGAAGGACTTCTTCTCCTTCTCTGCTGCGGACTTACTGATCAATCCGCTCACCCATTCGCCTAGTTTGCGGTAAGGGCTCCAGAAGGCTTGACCGATGGAGATAGGGTTGTCGATGATCTTCACCACTTCTGCCTCCCAGTCGCGACCTTGGCGGTCGTAGAAGAGGGCATTCTTGCCCACTTTGAGGTTGCGTATATCGCCCACGGTCATGGCTGCTACGATTTGCATCTTCTCGCCTGTGGCATGCAAGGTGCATTGGCAGTAGATCAAGTACATGCCGCTATCTGGCGCTTGGGCATTGTGCTTAGCCATATCGTTTACACGTAAGCAGAGGTTGCAGGCGCGTTGGTCGATTACTAGCGTACCCGCTTGGAAGATAGCCCAAGGGCTGTCTTTATCATCTCCACGACCGAGCAGGGCTTTGCCACGTTTGGCGTAGAAATCTTGGAAACTGACGAAGTTGCGAAGCAATGTGCAGAAGTCACGGCTAAGCAGGAGAAGCTTCTCCAGCGGTTTGTATTGTGCTTGTGCTGCGGATAGAGCAGCAGCATTGGCAGCTTCAGCAGCCGCTTTGCCAGCTTCGTAGTCAGCTATCTTCTTGCCCATCTCGGCGAACTGCTCTTCGGTGAGACCTGGTACTGCTGCATCAGCAGGCAGGGTCGCCAAGCCCAAAGATTGCAGTTTGGAGGTTTGGAAATATTGGCTATATGCCTCTTGGCATGCTTTGTAGGCAGCCATCACATCGGCTGCGTAAGGAGTTTCTGGGGCAGCTTGTGCTTCGATGCTAACGCCCGCAATGACCGCTTTCACAGCGGCAAGCGACACCACGCCACCTTCCGCCAACGGAGTGGCTACAGCTAACATAGCCTCGTCCTTGATAGCATCGAGAGGTAGTGTATCCTGACCTTTGAGCAATATATCAGGGTTTTGCAATCTGTCGCACAGCCATTGAGCAGTGGCAATCACGTCCGCGATGTGAATCTTGGCATCATGGTTGTGGTCAATGAGTGCCAAACTCTCATCAGGAATTTCCAAACCTGATACGGGACATGCCAAGACTGTCCACAATTTCTCATCCAATTCAGCGAGATGCTGAATATCCTTGCCGCTATTGACAACTACGCGTGTGCTACCGCCTATATTGGCGTAAGTCCATGAATGTTTCATATAATTGGGATGTATTTTTTCATAAAAATCAGAAAAGTGCTGCAAAAGTACAAAAATATTTGCACATATCAAAATTTTGTAGTAATTTTGCACGCTTTTTTGCGGGTAGATTGTCTATTGATGTTCGCTCGCGCGAGAAAAAAGCAGAATAATATGTTTAACTTTTAAAATCGGAAGGCGACTGGGTCCTAATGCAATTAGGCCACGAGGCTTTCCAAAACATTTGCTAAAATGGCAGAAAATCTTTCACTCCAGAACTTCGACTGGGATGCATTTGAGAACGAATCAAAAGGCACACAAAACGAAGAATTACTCAAAAAGTATGACGAGACCTTGAACGCTATCAAAGACCAAGAGGTAGTAGAGGGTACCGTTATGTCCATCAACAAACGTGAGGTAGTTGTAAACGTAGGCTACAAGTCAGATGGTATCGTACCAGCTGCTGAGTTCCGTTACAACCCAGATTTGAAAGTTGGTGACAAAGTAGAAGTTTACGTAGAGAGCCAAGAGGACAAAAAAGGTCAATTGGTACTTTCTCACAAAGAGGCTCGCGCTGCTCGCAGTTGGGACCGCGTAAACGAGGCATTGGATAACAACGAGGTAGTTAAGGGTTACATCAAATGCCGCACTAAGGGTGGTATGATTGTTGATATCCTCGGTACTGAAGCATTCTTGCCAGGTAGCCAAATCGACGTTAAGCCAATCCACGACTATGACGTATTCGTAGGCAAGACCATGGAATTCAAGATTGTTAAGGTAAATCCTGATTTCCGCAACGTAGTAGTATCTCACAAGGCTCTCATCGAGGCAGAACTTGAGGCACAACGCACAGAGATCATCTCTCACTTGGAGAAAGGTCAAGTACTTGAGGGTACCGTTAAGGCTATCATGGCATACGGTGTGTTCATGGACTTGGGTGGCGTAGATGGACTCATCCACATCACTGACCTCAGTTGGGGTCGCGTGAGCGATCCAAAAGAGTTGCTCTCAGAGGGTCAAAAAATCAATGTGGTTATCCTTGACTTCGACGATGAGAAGAAGCGTATCGCTCTCGGTCTCAAGCAATTGACTCCACACCCATGGGAGGCACTCAATGCCGACATCAAGGTAGGTGATAAGATCAACGGTAAGGTAGTTGTGATGGCTGACTATGGAGCATTCGTAGAGGTTGCTCCTGGTGTAGAGGGTCTCATCCACGTAAGCGAGATGAGCTGGAGCCAACACCTCCGTTCTGCAAACGATTTCCTCAAAGTAGGTCAAGAGGTTGAGGCTGTTATTTTGACACTCGACCGCGACGAGCGCAAGATGTCACTCGGTTTGAAACAACTCAAGAACGACCCATGGGAGAACATCGACACCAAGTATGCAGTGGGTACACGCCATTTCGCTAAAGTTCGCAACTTCACCAATTTCGGTGTATTCGTTGAGATCGAAGAGGGCGTTGACGGTTTGATTCACATCAGCGACCTCAGCTGGACCAAGAAGATCAAACATCCAAACGAGTTCACTCAAATCGGTGCTGAGATTGAGGTAGCAGTTCTCGAAATTGACAAAGAGAACCGTCGTCTCTCACTCGGTCACAAGCAATTGGAGGAGAACCCATGGGAAGAGCTCGCAGCTAAGTACGGCGTTGATACCATCGTTGAGGGTAAGGTAGCAGAAGTTGCTGACAAGGGTGCTGTAGTAGTACTCGAAGACGGCGTTGAAGGTTACTGCACCGCTCGTCATCTCCAAAAAGAGGACAAGAGCCCTGTAGCTGTAGGCGACACCATGAACTTCAAGGTGATTGAGTTCAACCGCGAGGCAAAACGTATCCTTCTCTCTCACCTCCGCACTTGGGAAGAGCGCAAAGAGGCTCCTGCAAAAGAGGCTAAGGCTGCTCCTAAGAAAGAGGCTCAACCAGAGTTGCCAAAGATGGAGAAGACCACTCTCGGTGACTTGAGCGTGTTGGCCGACTTGAAGGCTTCTATGGTTGCTGAAGAGAAACCAGCGAAGAAAGCTAGCAAGAAAGCTGCAAAAGCAGAAGAGGCTGCTGAGTAATCAACTCGCATAAAAAAATGAGAGTCAAAGTTTTAAAACTTTGGCTCTCTTTTTTATACGCTCGCCTATCACCCTATAGCCGCTTGCGGCGTCCTGTAGCGGTCCTATAATCTATCTTTCGTAGGTAGCGATATTACCTTCGGATTCTTGTACGCTGACCTTGTAGCAGTTCTCCACATGGTCGCATATCCAGCGGGCAATATTCTCCGACGATGGATTGACATCCAACACCTCGTTGATATACTTATGATCAAAAGTTTCTTTAACAATACGCTTGATATGGGTGAAGTCAGTCACCATACCATCTTCGTTCAGCGTTTCGGATTTACAATATACCGTCACTACAAAATTGTGACCGTGAAGCGCTTCGCACTTGCTCTCATAACTAAGATGAAGATTATGAGCCGCTGAGATCGTGATTCGTTTTTCTACGTAATACATAGATAATTATAAATTTTGGATTAAGAATTTCGAATTTCATTCGTGGAAATACACTCGTTGTACGCGACGAGAAATAGAGGTCAATACCTCATAAGGAATTGTCTGCAGTTTGTTAGCTAATTCCTCTATCGGCAGATTATCACCAAACACAATGGCATAATCGCCCACCTGTGCGTCCGTCCCTGTAATATCAATCATGGCCTGATCCATACACACATTCCCCACAACTGGGCATCGCTTACCACGAACCAACACCTCTCCCCCATAATTTGAGAAGCGGCGATCAAAACCATCGGCATATCCAATAGGAATAACCGCAATCTGTCTAGGTTCAGTAAGCTGGGTACGACGCCCATAACCAACTGTACTACCCGCACCTACCATTTTGACACTCAATATAGTAGTCTTCAGCGTACAAACATTATGCAAGTTTGCACCTGCAAACGACAATCCATATAGTCCAATTCCCAAACGACACATATCGAAATGATATTCGGGGAAACGTTCTATACCAGCCGTATTACAAATGTGCTTGATGATTGGATAATCCAAAGCCACACTCAGTTGCTCTGCACACTCACTAAAGTAACACGCCTGCTCATGGGTAAAGTCATCAAATTGCGTTTCGTCGCTACCCGCCAAATGAGAGAATATGCTAGCCACACGTACAGCTTTCTGCCCCTGCAATCGAGCAATCAATGCTGGCATATCTTCTAGAAAAAAGCCCAAGCGGTGCATGCCAGAATCAATCTTGATATGCACAGGCAACGACTCCAATCCTTTAGTTTCAGCGGCATGGATAATGTCATCAAGTACTTGAAACGAGTAGATATTGGGCTGGAGATTATTCTCGATAATCAGATCAAGAGCAGCCACCTCTGGATCCATAATAATGATAGGCAGGGTTATTCCCGCTTTGCGGAGTTCTACACCTTCGTCTGCTACAGCCACTGCCAGGTAATCAACAAGTTTTGATTGCTGCAATGCTTTACTAACTTCCACACTACCAGCCCCATAGGCAAATGCTTTGACCATACACGTAAGACGAGTTGTAGATGGTATAAGCGAACGAAAATAGCGTACATTATCCACCAAAGCCGTGAGATTGACCTCCAGAATCGTCTCGTGGGTTTGGTGAAGAATACGCTCAGCGATTACCTCTTCGCTGTATCCTAACGCACGCATGACGCCCGCGCACGTACGTATATTTTGATGTGTAGGATCTTCTACTATTGTACTACATTGAGAGAATAGTTGCATTTTCTCTGCGTGCTTCGCTTCGAGCGAAGGGAAGTTCTCACCGTGTTCAGTGCCGATATAGGTAATGACGCCTATCGTTGGTTGGATGATAGGTTGCAGACGAGCCATCTCGCCCATCTCAGAAATACCGGCCTCAAAGATAGCCAATTCGGTCTCTTCGTTGAGTTGCCATACCGAAAGAGGAACACCAATCTGAGAATTATAGGATTTAGGCGAACGAGTGATTCGGTAGTCGTCTTTGAGCAATTGGTAAAGCCACTCTTTGACAACTGTCTTACCGTTAGAACCCGTGATACCTATCACAGGACCTTTGTAGAGCGAGCGTTTGTAGGCAGCCAACTGCTGCAGAGCAGCCAGAGAGGAGTCAACGACTAGGAAGACTAGTGGGGCTAGTGGGGCTAGTTGATCTAGTTGGGCGAGGGAACTAGCCTCTAGCACAAACGCCTTCACCCCACGTTCGATGAGCGAGGGGATATAGTTTGCACCATCATTTTTCTCCGTCTTTAGGGCAAAAAAGAGAGTGGCTTCTGGCTCTGCGCCAAGTTGGCGACTATCTGTAAGAAGATGGCGAATATCCAAACTCTGCAAGTTGTCGGTATTTCCGATAACTTGCAGAGGATGAATAGCTTGTATGATTTCGTGGATTAGCATCCTTCAAATTGTTGGAGGAAGCGTACATCGTTCTCAGAGAACAGGCGCAAGTCCTTCACGCGATACTTGAGATTGGTAATACGCTCTACGCCCAAACCGAACGCATAGCCCGTATATACCTTAGAATCAATACCGCAAGATTCCAACACGTTAGGATCTACCATACCGCAGCCCAAAATCTCTACCCAACCAGTTCCCTTGCAGAAAGAGCAACCCTTGCCACCGCAGAGGTCGCAGGAGATATCCATCTCAGCGGATGGTTCTGTAAATGGGAAGTAACTTGGACGGAGGCGAATCTGTGTTTCGGGTCCAAACATCTCTTTCGCAAAATAGAGAAGTACCTCTTTAAGGTCAGCAAAGCTAACATTCTTGTCTATATACAGTCCTTCCACTTGATGGAAGAAACAGTGCGCACGCGCAGAGATTGCTTCGTTACGATATACTCGTCCAGGACACAATACGCGAATAGGAGGCTCCTGACTAAGCATGACACGTGTCTGTACGCTGGAGGTATGTGAGCGAAGCAATATATCAGATGGTTTCTGCACTCCTATCTCTTTCTCTATAAAGAAAGTGTCTTGCATGTCACGCGCTGGATGTTCAGGAGCGAAGTTCAACAGCGAATATACGTGCTTATCATCTTCCACTTCAGGTCCTTCTGCCACAGTGAAACCCACGCGGGAAAATATGTCAATAATCTGCTCACGCACAAGAGAAAGGGGATGACGCGTTCCTAGTTCGATAGGGTCAGGCGTACGAGTAAGATCTACCTCGGCAGCTGCCACCTTAGAGGCATTAACCTCGGCAGCTTCGCGAAGCTCATTAATACGTGCTTCGTAAGCTTGACGCAAGGCGTTCAATGCCTGTCCCATCTCGCGTTTCTCCTCGGCGGGTACTTGGCGAAACTCATTAAATAGGTCAGTTACTAATCCTTTCTTACTGAGGTATTTGATTCTGAGTCCCTCTACCTGTTGCTCGTTCTGGGCTTGCAACCCATCTACTTGACTAAGCAAGTCTTGTATTTTTTCCTTCAGTGTCATAATTATGCATTATACATTCTGACTGCAAAGGTACTATTTTTTTTTATTATATGCAAGAGAATTACTCAAAAATATACTCAAGTATTGCATATTTCAAAAAAATATTGTACTTTTGCAGACGAAATTTTAATTCAGCATGAGCGAACACTTGAGCAAAGCACAAATAAAGTGGGTGCGTAGCCTGCAACAAAAGAAGCAGCGCGACGAGGAGGGAGTCTTCGTAGCCGAAGGCTATAAATGCGTAGAAGAACTACGTAAATCCTTCGAACTCCTTATGCTCATCACACCCAACAATGCTACCACTTCTGAGATTGAGCAGATGTCCTCCCTGCGCACACCTCAAGGAGTAATCGGAGTATTCAGAAAACCAGATCCAAAGCCCTGCTCACTTTTCACTTCTCACCTTTTACTTGCTTTGGATGGTGTACAAGATCCAGGCAATTTAGGTACAATTATTCGCACATGCGACTGGTTTGGAATCCGTAATATACTCTGTTCGCGCGATACTGCCGACTGTTACAACCCCAAGGTGGTACAAGCGACTATGGGAGCGCTCGCGCGCGTACAACTGCACTATCTAGACTTAAAGGAGTGGCTACTTCAAGCACACGAAGCAGGAATGCCAATATATGGTACCTTGTTAGAAGGAGAGAATATGTACGATGCTGGAGCTATAGCGGACAAGGATAAGGGAGTAATCATCATGGGTAACGAAGGCAATGGCATATCACCAACGATTCGAGAACTCATCACCCATCCTATCCGCATACCATCCTACCCTGCGAATGCAGAGACATCAGAAAGCCTCAATGTAGGTATTGCTACAGCAATTGTATTAGCAGAATTTAGAAGATAAACTACACAAATAAACACTAGTATTAACAAAAAAATTAAATGACCATGAAAAAAATTACAGCTTTTTTGCTATTTGCTTGTATCGTAGGTCAGGCATACGCTTGGAAACCTCAATTCGCTGGTCACCGCGGTAGTTATCGCGGAGTTGAAAACACCGAAGAAGCCATGATGAATGGTATCAACCATTATGGTTATACCGGCTTGGAGATTGATGTCAAGACCACTAGCGATGGTGAATATGTGTGTTGGCATGACGATGATTTGAGCCGTGTAGGACACAGCGTACAAATCCCTTACACCAAGTTTGAAGATCTCAAAGATCTTACTCTGACTCAAACTCGTAGTGGCGTAACCTATACCGCTAAGATTTTGACAGTAGATCGCTATTTGGAGATTTGCAAGGAGAATAATGTATTCCCTATCATCGAGCTCAAATGGGCAGTAGGCATCAACAACAACGACATGAGTCGCTTCCCTGGCTTGTACAAACTCATTGAGAAACACGGACTTGTAGAGGAAGCACGCATCTTGACCTCCATGCAAAAATCATTGGAGTATGTGCGTACCAACTTCCCAAAACTTCAATGCCAATTCCTCTGCTACGAGGTAACAGAAGCTCGCTATGATTGGTGCAAACAATGGGGAATCAATCCTAGTGTACAAACAGGTGGACTCAGCAAATACATGGCTCGTAAATGCCATGATGCAGATATGGAAGTAGCAGTATGGACTGTCAACAGTTTGGCTGACTACCAAAAATACGGAGAACTAGGTTGCACAACCATGACTTGTGACTATCTCATGGCTACTGAGATGCCAGATTTGGTAGATGTTGATTGGGAAGCACTATCTCCTACTCCACCTGTTGACCATTTGTATGTCACCGAGTTATTCAATCATACAGAGACTGCTGGCACATTGCCAGAAGGATTCCCTACCACATTAGGTGGCAATTATACACAAGCACAACAAGCTGCATATATAGATGGTTTATTCTATGTAGCTGATTATGCCAAAGATAAAGTCATTTGTGTGGACACCACGGGTGTAGTGACTGATCCTAATATTCCAACCCTCAACCACGGTATATGCCGTGACGATGCAGCCAACTTGATTCTACACACCTCACCAGACGCCAAGGTTCCTACCCAGTTGACCGTATATAAGCCCGAAGATACAACTGCATATGTGATTGATATTACGCTCAATAACAATGGTCAAACCAACTTTCCAACCGCTAGCGGAGATATTTTTTCTGATGCAGGAGGATATGTGTATTTTTTTCCCAATGGTCAAAATTTCGTAGAGGTTGTTAAGATTGCCGCTGGTAAGTATGTATCTACCACATCATGTGCAGTAAGTTTGACAGGTTCTACAGCGGGTTATGTGATTCCTATTGACAACAATCCTAACCACTTTATTTATCAAGTACGTTCCAATGGTTATCACCTCTACAAGGACACTGACAAAGGTTCATACTTGACTAGCCCTAATGGTACCACCGCTCCTTCACGCAACAACTCTGTAGGTGGTGCATTATTTGAGTTGGGTGGTCATGATATGTTTGTATATATGTCTGGTTCTCACTACAAAGGTGGTTGGACACTTCGCGATATGACTTCCGCAGAGTTAGTGCCTATGTACACCCAAGATCAATTAGGTAATGGTGGATACAATGCCAATGCTTCTGTAGGTGCTTTTTTCCATTGGGAAAGAGTAGATTCTGTGACTGTCAACCTTTACGAATACTGCCTTGGCCACGGCGTTGCAGGTTGGGAGATTAGTACTGCTCCTCACCGTATTCGTCTCAAAGGTCTAACTACAGATCCTACAGAGATCACTATCGCTAAAGGTGATACCGCTACTATCCAAGCCGTATTGAATCCAGTTAATGCAGAGACATTGAAGACCACTTGGCGTTACGCTACAACCAATCGTAACAGCAAACTTTCATACGATGGTACCACAGCTAAGTTCACTAGCAAATCAGTCGGAACTTACACAGTAACAGTAACTATTGATGATCTCACAGCTGATTGTATAGTGAATGTTGTTGAAGATTTGACAGGCGTTGATAACACCACTACTGTTACCATCGAACCACGCAAGCAAATGGTGAATGGCCAAGTACTTATCCGCACTCAAGAAGGCACCTACACACTCATGGGACAAGAGCTTTAGTGTTTAGAGGACGCTAACGCTATTGTTTAGTGTTTAAAGTTTGTAAGTAT
This sequence comes from Paludibacteraceae bacterium, assembly GCA_045658785.1. Lineage (GTDB taxonomy): Bacteria > Bacteroidota > Bacteroidia > Bacteroidales > Paludibacteraceae > Colicola. Next base: position 20,011 of record JAZOVR010000110.1, read on the forward strand.
ACACAACGAAAAAGACGAGGAGAATCTCCTCGTCTTTTTCGTTGTCTCGCCTTTCGCCTATAGCCTCTTACAGCCGAAGGCGGTCCAACAGCGAAGCGGTCTAACTTCTAACAGCCCGCAGGGCGGTCTGTTAGTAAGCATTCATCTGCTCTTTCACTGTCGCAGTAATCATGTCAGCAAACTCTTGTATAGTCATCTGACCTTTCTCCTCTGCGCCTTGTTGGCGAACACTGACGAGTCCGAGTTCTGCCTCTTTCTCACCTACGATGAGCATGTATGGGATACGTTTCAATTCATTGTCACGGATCTTGCGGCCCAATTTCTCGTTGCGGTCGTCCACGATGCAGCGTACATCTTGTGCCTCGAGCATCTCTTTCACTTTGTGAGCATACTCGTTGCTCTTCTCAGAGATAGGCAATACAACTGCTTGGTCTGGAGTTAACCACAATGGGAACTTACCTGCGGTATGCTCGATGAGCACAGCCACGAAGCGCTCCATTGAGCCGAATGGCGCACGGTGAATCATCACAGGACGGTGCTTTTGGTTATCCTCGCCTACGTATTCAAGCTCAAAACGCTCTGGCAAGTTGTAATCCACTTGGATAGTACCCAATTGCCAACGACGGCCAAGGGCATCTTTCACCATAAAGTCGAGTTTTGGACCATAGAACGCCGCCTCACCCGTCTCTACGCGAGCAGGAAGACCTTTCTCTTGGCATGCCTCGATGATAGCTTGTTCAGCTTTCTCCCAAACTTCGTTTGAACCTACGTACTTAGTAGTATTGTTAGGGTCACGGAGTGAGATTTGTGCTTCGAAGTTCTCAAATGCCAACGACTTGAAGATAATCTCGATGATCTCCATCACTCGAATAAACTCGCTCTTCACTTGGTCTGGACGGCAGAAGATATGTGCATCGTCTTGAGTAAAAGAACGAACACGTGTCAAACCATGTAGCTCACCGGATTGCTCATAGCGGTAAACGGTACCAAACTCAGCTATTCGCAAAGGAAGATCCTTGTAAGAGTGAGGTTGGTTCTTGAAGATGGTACAGTGGTGAGGGCAGTTCATTGGTTTGAGCAAGTAAACCTCGCCTTCCTCTGGAGTGGTGATAGGTTGGAAAGAATCCTTACCATAGTGATCCCAGTGACCAGAAGTGATATACAAGTTCTTATTACCAATATGTGGGGTGATTACTTGTTGGTAACCATAGCGTTTTTGAATCTTCTTGAGGAAGTCCTCGAGACGCAAACGGAGCGCTGTACCCTTTGGCAACCAGATAGGAAGACCCTTGCCCACCATATCTGAGAACATAAAGAGTTCGAGCTCTTTACCGATCTTGCGGTGGTCGCGTTTCTTAGCCTCTTCGAGCAGAGTCAAGTACTCGTCGAGCATCGCTTTCTTAGGGAAAGTGATACCGTAGATACGGGTCATCATTGGGCGAGAGTCGTCACCGCGCCAGTATGCAGCCGCACAGCTGAGCACCTTGATGGCTTTGATTGCCTCGGTAGATACCAAGTGAGGACCTTTACAAAGGTCGGTGAACGCACCTTGTGTATAGGTAGAGATATGTCCATCCTCGAGTTCGCTAATGAGCTCGCACTTATATGTCTGTCCCTTTGCGCCGAATTCAGCCAACGCATCTGCCTTAGCAATTGACTTCTTTACTAGTGGCTCTTTCTTAGCGCGAAGTTCAGCCATCTTTTGCTCGATAGCAGCGAAGTCGCTATCTTTAATAGTCTGTCCCTCAGCAGGATACACATCGTAGTAGAAACCATTCTCAATAGCAGGGCCAATACCGAATTGAATACCAGGATAGAGTTCTTGCAATGCCTCTGCCATCAAGTGGCTTGAGGTGTGCCAGAAGGCATGCTTTGCCTCTTTGTCCTCCCACTTGTGGAGTTTAATGTCGCAATCCTCTGTGATGGGAGCATTGAGTTCTACGATTTGCCACTCCTCTTGATTAGGAGTTTTGATACTGGCTACAAGGATGTCTTGTGCCAAACGGCTACTGATACTTGCAGCTACTTCGTAAGCGGTGATTCCGCTCTCGTACTCGCGGACGCCTCCGTCCGGAAAAGTAATTTTGATCATGATAAATTTTTAATGTCGATATTGTATTGTTAGATAGCGATTTTCCAATAGCCGTCTTACGGCGTCCTATAGGCGCAAAGCGCCGTCCAATAACCAATATCCTTAATTTTAATAAACCTACAAATGTTTACGGCTTGGGACTCACAAACGCCCTTTCGCCAAATCGGGCACAAAGGTAGTAAAAAATTACGACCTGGCAAAGCATTAATATAAATTATTTGAATTTTTGTAAAAACACTTGCATATTCAGAAAAATTTTCGTACCTTTGCAGCGTGGAGTATTTTGGCTTAATATCATCAAAGATTGGAGTTACAGTCAATCAAGTGGCTGCAACGGTGGCATTACTCAACGAGAATGCTACTATCCCATTCATTGCCCGTTATCGTAAAGAGAAAACAGGCAGCTTGGACGAGGTGCAGATTGCTGCAATTGCAGATGAATACCACCGCTATCTAGAGATTGAAGATCGCAAGGCTACTATCCTCAAAACCATTGACGAGCAAGGGAAACTCACCAGTGAACTTAAAGCCCGAATCGAGAAATCATGGGACTTGACAGAATTGGAAGACATTTACCTACCCTACAAGCCCCACCGTAAGACCCGTGCAGATGTAGCGCGTGAGAAAGGCTATGAGCCGCTGGCAGAGGCAATTTTTGCTCAGAAATTGTCAATTGCCCAGATTATTCAAAATTCAAAATTCAAAATTCAAAATTCGGAAGAAGCCTTGCAAGGTGCACGAGATATCATCGCTGAGTGGATCAGTCAAGACGAACAGGCGAGGAATGGTGTCCGTCGCGAGTTTACTTACTCTGCCATACTGACCACAAAAGTTGTTAAAGGCAAAGAATCGGAAGAGGATGCACAGAAATACCGCGACTATTTTGCCGTAAAAGAGCCGCTCCGTCGCATCACCTCGCATCGATTATTGGCTATCCGCCGTGCGGAAAGCGAAGGATTTATCCGCGTGGACATCTCACCCGATAGCGAGAAAGCATTGGATAAATTGGCGCGACAATTTCTCAAAACCAATAGCGACACTACCTACCAAGTGGAACTGGCGATGGAAGATAGCTTCAAGCGACTGCTAAAACCATCCATTGAAACAGAGTTTGCTGCGCTCAGCAAAGAGCGAGCCGACGAAGAAGCCATACGGGTATTTGCACAAAACTTGCGCCAATTACTTTTGGAGTCGCCTTTGGGACAAAAGCGCGTATTGGCGCTTGACCCAGGTTTTCGAACAGGTTGCAAGACCGTCGTACTATCGGCACAAGGCGATCTATTACATCACACCGTAGTATTTGTCAATAATGTAGCTTCCACCAAGACCTTGCAACAACTCATCGCACAATACCAAATTGAAGCCATCGCCATTGGCAACGGTACCGCATCACGCGAATGCGAACAGATGGTACGCATCGCTCTAGAGAACTACACTATACCACCACAAATCTTCGTCGTCAGCGAAAGCGGTGCTTCGGTGTATTCGGCTAGCAAAATTGCACGCGAGGAGTTTCCCGATGAAGACGTAACAGTACGCGGAGCGGTGTCCATCGGCAGAAGATTAATGGACCCTTTGGCAGAATTAGTAAAGATAGACCCAAAATCCATCGGTGTAGGACAATACCAGCACGACGTCAACCAAACACGGCTCGGCGAGAGTCTGCAGCAGACTGTGGAGAGCGTAGTGAACCATGTGGGCGTAGATGTAAACACGGCTAGCAGGCATATTTTAACCTACGTTTCTGGTTTAGGTCCAGCATTGGCACAGAATATTGTCAACTACCGCAGCGAAAATGGTGCATTCCCCAACCGCAAAGCATTGCTGAAAGTGCCAAAGATGGGAGCTAAGACCTACGAGCAAGCAGCAGGATTCCTGCGCGTGACCAACTCCGATAATCCGCTGGATAACTCCGCGGTGCACCCAGAAAGTTATAACCTCGTAGAACGAATGGCCAAAGACATGCGCTGCAAAGTGGCGGATTTGATGAGCAATGCCGAACTGCGCAAGCAGATTGATTTGCAGCGATACGTGACCGACCAAGTAGGTATGCCTACATTGCAAGATATCATGCATGAGTTGGAGAAACCAAGTCGTGACCCGCGCGAACAAAAAGAGGAATGGCATTTTGATGAGAGCGTACATAACATAGACGACTTGCAAATAGGTATGGTATTGCCTGGCATCGTGACCAATATCGCCAACTTTGGTGCATTTGTAGATGTGGGTGTACATAAGGATGGACTAGTGCATATCTCCGAGATGAGCAACCGCCGCATCAGTAGTCCTAATGAGGTGGTGTCGCTGCACCAGCATGTGATGGTGAAGGTGATTGACATCGACAAGCAACGCGGAAGGATTCAGCTATCGCTGAAAGTTTAAAGTTTAAAGTTTAAAGACAAGAAAGATATGAAAAAGATTTTTACTACTTTGCTACTCTCTGTAGCACTCATGACGATGGCGCAAGAGGTGCCAACGTCTTTCCCTCGTAAGTTCCTCATCGAGCATTTTACAGGTACATGGTGCGCATACTGCCCATATGGCATGATGGCGATTGACTATGCGGTACAAACGTCAGAAACCCCATATATTTGGGTTAGCCACCACCTAGATGACAACTATTCCATCAACGAGGGATATGATCTCTTTAGTTTTGGTATGGCGAATGTTCCTATAGAAGAACGAGGCGTACCTGCTATGATGCTCAACCGCTCCACCCAATCAGTGGGAGAGGCATTTCATCCTGGATACTTACCTGAGATAACCATCACGGATGCTACTACAGCCGAAGCTTCGGTAGTGATTGATCATACCTACAATGCAGAAACTCGTCAGCTAGATATCACCGTCAGCGGACAAGTGGCTAACACTACTACCACCTCCTATCTGCTCACCGTACTCATCAAGGAAAATGGTATCATTAGCACTCAAAATGACGCATATTTTGCATGGGGTAGCCAGTGGAAAGAATTTATCCACCCTCGTCTCTCACGTGCCTTCATCAGCGCAGCTATGGGTGATCGTGTAAATGTAACGAACCAAGCATATAGCAAGACCTACACCTATACCTTGAACGAGAAATGGGTTCCAGAGAACTGCTGCGTAGTAGCATATATCACCCCTCTTACCCAAAAACCGATCATCAATGCTGAACAAGCAGCTATTGTAGAAGGTACTACAGGTGGTGAGCACTTCTATCCGTTGGGAATAACTTCTACTAATGCACCAACCAATTCTGATAAAATCAAATTCGACTCTATCGTCGTAAATAAGAAAGAAGCAGACAAAATAGAAGTACTTTTGATTTCTGAAACATTGGTTAACCATGCACAATATGGCTACTTGAAACCTGTATTAGCTTTAGAGATCAATACAACATCCGACAAATTGCCAGTAGATACCCTCGATATCGTGGCGGGCAATGCAGAAAACACCATTACTGCGGGATCGTTTGACATCAACACCCTTACATACAACGGTTCGTGTTACCACTATGTAGATCCCGTAGCATTGCTGGAAGGAGTGATTGAGCCATACTTCACATGGCGACTCAACAAAGGTAAACTAGCCATAGATGCACAAGGTAATATCCTCACCGCAGGCAACTTCTACAACGGTAAGCACTTCACCATGCGCTATAACCGACCTACTACTACATTAGACAATGTCGTAGCAGAGCAAAACCAGGTTACGAAATATGTGCAAAACGGACAAGTGATCATTCGCAAAAATGACGTAGAATACGATGTATTAGGCAATCAAAGATAACAACAGAACTTTTAACAAAACAATTCCATATGAAAAAGATTTTATTACTCGCTATAATGGCCATTGGCACATTAGCAGCTAGCGCACAACTACCCAATGTGACTCTACAAGACATCGATGGCAACAAGGTACAAACAGGTACCATCAGCAACGATGGTAATCCTATCATCATTTCCTTCTGGGCGACATGGTGCAAGCCATGCTTGCGTGAGCTCAAGGCTATTCATGAGGTATATCCTGATTGGCAAGACGAAACAGGCGTAAAGATGATTATCGTCAGCATCGACCAAGCACAAGATGCTAACCGTGTAAAACCATTGGTAGACGGATTTGGCTGGGAGTACGAGGTGCTGCTCGACCCTAACGGTGACTTCAAACGTGCGATGAACGTACAAAACGTACCTCACGTATTTGTGTTGGACGGCAAAGGCAAAATCGTCTATAACCATGCAGGCTATGTAGACGGCGGTGAAGAAGATATCTATGAAGCTTTATTATAAAATAGCATTACTGCTCTGTTTTTTGCCTACATTGGTATTGGCAAACGACACTGTGTATGTAGTAGGTGGCATACAGCACGAAGCATTGGTGCCAGTTCCTGCCATAGAGGAAGGCTACTACCTCAGCAACTCCTACCTCGATTTAGGTTTGCGTTGGGACCATAATACGGATAATCAGGCCCATTTCCAAAGCCTTGAAGTGATGACACGAGCCGAACTTACCCAGTGGCCACTCCTTGGCTACGATGCCGATTTTGGTGGATATGGAGTGAGTCACCTGCATGTGGGCGCTACTTTTGATTGGGGCAAGGTGACCATAGGTGATGTATATGGACAGTTTGGAAGCGGCATGGTCTTGCGCCTATATGAAGATCGCGCACTCGGTGTAGATAATGCTCTGCGTGGCGGAAAAATAGAGGTGACACCATACAAGGGTATCTACTTCACCGTACTCGGTGGTAAACAACGCCGCTATTGGAATTGCTATACCGACAAGGCATGGGGATGGAACTACAAACAGGATGCCGTGCTCGGAGCGAACCTAGATCTTGGCTTGCAAGAATGGATCCCTCAGTTGCAAGAAGCTGGTACAAACCTCTCAATCGGAGGAAGCTATGTTAGCAAGTATCAAAAAGCAGATACCATCCTCTTTATTGACCCAACTGCCATGCAAGCATATATGTACAACTTGCCCCAATGGGTGGGAACTGGTAGTGTACGCGCACAATTCCAAATGAAAGGATGGAATGCGCTAGTGGAATATGCCTACAAAGCTAATGACCCAAGCATACTAAATAATTATAACTATAAGCATGGCGAAGCACTATTGATGTCGCTCAGTTATTCGCAAAAGGGACTAGCAGTGTTAGCACAAGTGAAGCGTTCCGAGAATATGTCCTTCCGCTCAGATAGACAAGCCAATCTCATTGCCGGTACCATTAACCACATGCCTCCATTTGCTATGCAACATACCTATATGCTAACATCGCTATATCCATATAGTACCGATCTGCTTGCCAATGAATGGGCCTTCCAAGGTGAGGTGCGCTATACATGGAAACGCGGTACAGCTATGGGAGGAAAGTATGGAACGACCCTCAAACTCAATGCTTCACATATCCGAGGAACAACTGATACTTGGTTTGGCATGACAGAAGAACCATACTACACCGATGTGAATCTAGAACTCAATAAGAAGATTAACAAGGAATGGTATATCGGTGCGATGGCGATGTATCAAACCTACAACAAACGCATCATCGGAAAAAATGGTATCGTGCGTTCTGGCATAGGAGTTGTAGAAGCCAAGTATGCGATGAATAAGAAAGTACAAATGCGTGCAGAACTTCAATATCTTTATTCCAAACAGTATGAGGGGCAATGGGTGGCTGCATTGTACGAATTGAGTTTATGGCGTCAATTGGTACTCTCTGGACAGTGGATGTATAATATTGGTCATGCACCAGATGCTACTAATGGACACTATTATACTGTCGCTGCGACATATACGCATGGCGCACATCGTCTGATGGCTGGATATACCAAAACTAGAGCTGGATTCAACTGCTCGGGAGGTGTCTGCCGTTATGTCCCCGAACAACAAGGTGTCACGCTTACATATAATTTCACGTGGTAAGGTTTTTATTTAGTTAGAATTTATGAAATCGAATATACAAATAAGTCTTTATTCCTTGCTCTTGGCACTAGCTCTACTGCTGACATCGTGCGAAGTGATACCAGAGAATGATCGATTGATACCTATAGATATAGAGGAAACCAATCGTACTACGCTTATCGTGGAGTTCTCGGGATTACAATGCAACAATTGCCCCAATGCAGCTACTATGGCACACGATCTACAAGAGTATTATGGCGATAAATTAGTGGTAGTAGAGATGCACCCTGCTAGTAATTCACTCACCCAAGCAGCGCGCCCCGAATGGGATTATACTTGCCCTGAAGCGGATGAGTATTACAAGCATTGGCAAGTACCATTCTTACCATTTGGAGTAATTAATATGTCGCAATCTGCTGAATATCAAACATGGGGAACTGCTTGCCAACAGTCTGCTATGATGATCTCACCGGTTACATTGACACATGCCATTCATACCGATTCTACTACTCTCCAAATAGAGGCAAATATCGAAAATTTGTCAAATGAAGTACTATCATTCGAATATATAGCATGGCTAACAGAGGATTCTATCGTTGGCCCACAAATAATGCCTAATAAGAAGACAAACAAAGAGTATGTGCATAACCATATACTAAGAGATGCGATAACTAGCACATGGGGAACACCCGTCACAGTGGCAGTAGGTGAGTCCACGGATATTGCACTTACTTATACCCTTCCAGAAAATGTAGTAGCCAACCATTGCAATATCGTAGGTGTACTAATGAAAGATGGTACAGCCATCCAGGTTAACGAATATAAACTTAAAAACATTATAAAATAGTATGAAAAAGATTTTTACAACCCTTTTTATGGCCAGTATGCTACTTACTGCACATGCTGGCATGGGATTAAGCATTAGCTATTGGGATGAGAACGATGAAGAAGTAATCACTGAGATTACCAAAGACACAACTATCGTTGTTTCCGAATACGAGGAAGATTGGATCTCCGGAAAAATGGTAATGTCGTTAGCAGGTTATGTCACTCCTGCTAATAAAAAGTTGAATGTAACGATTGAGCGTTCGTCCATCCACTCAAACGATCAATTCTGTCTGGGTTCTTGCTTCCAAAGCAATGGCGAACTCAAGCAGGAGTTTTCTATAGACCTGTTCTCTGCAATAGGAGATTGGCAGACTCATGTCTACCCAACCGAACCAGGTACTACCACTATTGCATATACCTTTGACGACAGTGTAAATCCTGCGATTACTTTAACAGTTAAGTATAGCTATCTAACTAGTGCTGTGGACAATGTAGTAGCACCACTTCACAACGGAATTATCTATAGCATCCTCGGCCAGAAGATGCCAACTACTGACCTGAATGAATTACCTGCAGGAATATACATCATCAATGGTAAGAAATATATCAAACAATAATATTAACTGCTGATTTTTTTAAGATATGAAAAAGATTTTTACAGTTATGATGTTGCTATGTGCAACCTTAGTGGCATCAGCGCAAGAGGTACCAAGCTCTTTCCCACGCAAATTCCTCCTTGAGCATTTTACGGGTGATGGGTGTGTATATTGTCCTGCTGGTATGGCCGCTATGGTAGAATATATCCAAAACACCACCACTCCATGCATTTGGGTAAGCCACCATTATGGTTATCAAGACGATGAATATACAATTCCTGAAAATGCCAAGATAGGCAAAGCATCTGGTGTGGAAAATGCGCCTAATGTGTCTATCAACCGTACGAAAATCACGGGCACAGTTATTGCTTTCCACCCAGGCTATTTGGTTGAAGATGGCATGGCTGATCTTATTGCGAAAAAATGTGAGACAACAGCTGAAGCATCGGTAGTAATCAATCACACCTATGACACTCTTACCCGAGAACTCAATGTGACTGTTAGCGGTCAAGTGGCCAATGCTGAGGTAACAGAATATCTCCTTACAGTACTTATTAAGGAGAATGGTCTAATCGGAAAACAAGCTGATGCTAATTCTTGGAAGGGAGCAGGATACAAAGAGTTTCTACACCCATGCATCGTTCGCGATGTACTCTGCGCTGATGCCTTAGGAGATAAAGTAACTGTCGAGAATCAAGCATATAGCGCTACATACACGTTTACGATGCCAGACAACTGGGTAGCAGAAAACTGCTGCATTGTAGCTTATATAACTCCTACAAGCAAGAAACCTATCATCAATGCAGAAGAAGTGACTGTGGTAGATGGTACCGATGGCGGAGCACGCTATTTGCCATTTGCTATTACCGAAGCAAAAGAGCCCACTAATGTAACCAAACTGACATTTGAAACCATTGCTCTTAGCAAACCATCTGACGATAAATTGAATATCCGGTTGGTGGCAAAATCAACCACTCGTTCAGATACATACGGACCTATGAAAATGGTAGTTGATTTGGAATTCAATACCACAGACACGGTGCTTCCAATACAAACCCTTGACATCAAAGATGGCAATGAACTCAATACTTTTACTGCAGGTCAGGTAGATCTCGCGACGCAAACATTCAGCGGCTCTCAAATGGCTTACTATCTCGCAGCTGATATGGAGCAATTACGTCATCGTTGGCGTATCAGAAGCGGTCAAGTAGCTATGGATGAGAAAGGTGGTTTTGTAGCCACAGGTAAAATCTGTAATGGTAAGAACTTCTCCATCACATGCACATTGCCTGAAAAGAATACTGCCGTAGAAGACATCGTATTTGACCAAGCTCATGTAGAGAAACTCATGCGCAATGGCCAATTCATCATCCGCATCGACGGCGTAGAATACGATCTGCAAGGACGAGAGATTAAATGATGAGTTATGAAGTATAAGTTATAAGTGATAAGTTATAAGTGATAAGTTATAACTCAAACAAAGATAATCCCCGCACTCAAACGAGTTGCGGGGATTATTGTAGGTATAACCCAACTATGTGGCTAACGCAATGACCTTACTTCACGGCTTGACCTACTACAGTGTAGGTCTCTGCGTTGCGGATAATCAGCAATCTGCCATTCTGCAATACTTTTGTTGCTGCAGTTTGCTCTGTGGCTACATTCTCCACTCCCGCTCCGATAGGTGTACCATCATACACGATATGTACAGGAACTCCGTAGGAGTTATACGCATTCACTTCCAAGTATGGATGGCCATCTTCATCTTTTGTAACCTCCACTGTTCCACCAACCAATAGCCACAAGGGAACAGCGAAACCACCCTCTGCTTTCTCTGCATAGAACGATGGCCATACGCCATCGCCTTGTACACCTGGATTGGCCTGAACGGTACCATAATCTTCGGTATAATCTATGGTATAGGTGCCTACTGGAATCACAATATCCTCATCTGCCTGCTCTGCATAGAAGAAAAATTCTGCCTCATCCGATTCGTCCGCAGCGATCAATTGGAGGAATATATAGCCATTATCAGCAATCTGATTGTCAATTATCACCATATCCTCTGTGGTATATGTGCGATCTACCTCTTGCTCTGGCTCATCATAATCCAAATGTGTATTATACTCCGAAGTCATCTTGATGTGATAATATATAGCATTGGAGCAAATCACGTTGGCTTCTGCAGTGATGCTACCGTCAGCAACATGATTCACCACCAGCGTACCTTTCTCCACGGTATAAGGTCTCATTTCATCAGAAGAATATACATAGGTATCACCACCCAAAAAGTCGTATTGTCCTTCGCCAAACTGACCGAACAAGCCATCGTTGACAAAAGTACCTGCCACCTCATCCGTCACAGGTGTCAAGGATACAAACCATTTAGAGTCTAGTGTATAGGCTGACAGCGTGTAATAACCAAAATCCATTGCATTGGTAAACTTCACTGGCATCTCAATCTCCACGGTATCTACAGCTGTAGGTACCGTGTACCAAAATTCGATGTCATATTGTACAGCATTCCAACTAATGATGCTAGCATCAATCACTGTGGTATCTCCTCGTTGAAGGAGCGTACCCTGAATGTCTGCGAATTGAATACCACGTCCCTCTTCCAAATCATACAATTCGGAATACTCCATCAATACATTCTCCATTCCGAAGGTCTCACCCAATCCTATTCCATAAATGGTCAGCGAAGCAGCATAATCAGCATCTTTCTCATGCAATAACTGAATCATATTCATTTGATCCGGTCTATAGGTAGCCATTGCTGACTCCTCGAAGGTTACCTTCACGGTCTTTGTAGGAGTGGGTACCACATATTTCATATCTATAGAATACCACTTATAATCCCCTCCATATGCTTCAATATTGGCTTCCCAGCCATTCTCTCCATCCACCAATGTCAATGTGGCTTGGATAGCCGCCTGCTCGATCCATGTGGTTTTATCTGCGATGACGAGTGCCACATTCTTGTACACACCCGCCTCTGCACGAGTACCCTCGTAGATGACATCCACATGGTACAAATCCGACGAACCACTGATCATCATATAGCCATAGTTTGCTAACGATTCATCAATATCCAAGTTGACACATGATATACGTACCGTATCCGACACAGCAGGTAGCGGAGCTTCCATGGACACACGATGCAGTACGGTGTCTTGATTGTAAAAGGACAATTCCGCATTATAACCTAATGAGCCATCCTCTAAATAATCGCCCACTATCTCCATTTGTGCTTGTAGCATTTTTTGCTCAACACCTTTGTAGGTGATTCGTGTCATACCTGGCTCAAAATCCTGATGCGTATAGTATCCATCTACCACATCGGATTTCACACCCAACAGGACATCCATGTCGGCGTTGTTGCCATCTAGGAGATAGCCATTGTCGTACATGGTTAAGGTCGCATTGCTAATCTTGGTATCTACCGTAGATTTTGGAGTATAGAAACTATGTACCGCATGTAGTTGATAGGTATTGTCTTCGGTATCCAAAATGGTAGCATCCAATATAATCTGCTTGAGGTATGTACCCACTTGCTTCTCGGAAACGGTCATCGTCACATCTTGGAAATAAATCTCATAGAATGAGTCATCAGAAGCATACCAGCCCCATGTCCAATCCCAACTGATGTCATCAAAACTATAGGTACCTGTAAAAGTATCCTCTGTGCCGAACCAACATAGGCGGAAGGTATAGTTTTGCGCTTCTAAGGCGATATACCACTCGCTAGTCTCGGGATCGTATTCTGGTCCTACAAGGAAGCCATCACCATTCAAACTAATTGTCGCTGCGCTTTCTTCTTGCTTCAGTGGCATTGCATACTGTATAGCGGGATGACGATGCATCTCTTGTGCATTAAGCGATAGAGGACAAGCCACTTTTTTTTGCACATCTTTCAATTGGCTCATAGTAGCCATTGGCTTAGTATTCAACACATGCTCTTTCTGTGGGAGCATCGTTGGAGAGGTAGCGAACATGCTGGCTCCTACCATCATCGACATAAGAAGTGTAATAATCTTATTCATACAGACCTTTTTTTACTTCACTTGTGCACCAAGTGCGTTATAAACCTTACCGTTACGGATAATGAGGAGTTGACCATCTACGATCTGCTTCTCTGCATCCACCACACTAGTACCTATATTCTCAATATCAGTTGCGGCTGAGTTATACACAATATGGATAGGGATATTGCATGAGTTCAGCGCATTGATCTCGAAGTTTAGCTTACCATCTATATTCTTAGTCACCTCTACTGTACCTGTTTGGAAGAAGTAGAATGGTTCTGCTACCCAACCGTCTACATAACGTGCGTAGTAAGAAGGAATCACACTACCATCAGCCTCCATACCTGTACTGGCCAATACGGTACCGTCGAACCACGTGTTATTGATTTCGTGAGTACCCTCTGGAATAATGGTCTCAGGATCAGACTCCATGTAAACAAAATACAAAGCAGTAATGTCACCCTCTACAGGATCAATGATTTGAACAGATATGAGTCCATAATCTGCGGAATGGTCGTTGATGGTTACCTCAGCATTAGCGCCATATACGCGCTCTACAGGATTTTCCTCTGAATCGAACTCAATATGTGGCTCTTCGTATTTAGAAGTCAATGTCACTTCGTATTGGACAGCATCTTCGCATACGACAGAAGCGGTGAGAGTGACATTATCTTCCTCATCAAGCGTAACGGTGAATTGTCCCTTCTGGATGTAGTACAAGTCATATGATTCGGTTGTAGCATTGTATTTGCCGACATAACTGTTGCTAGCATCGAAGTCGTATTGACCTTCGCCAAACTTACCGAACACACCATCGTTAACGAAGGTACCAGGAACATCCTCCTTAGAAGATGCATATACCGTTACTACGAAAGCAGTTTGCCTATCTTCGGTATATCCCACGAGGTTGTATGCTTGGTTGTACTCGTAATCAACAATCATTTCTGCATCTTTAATATCGAGTTTCACAGTCTCAGTTGGCGTTGGAGCCACATACCACAAACGAACTTGGTAAAGGATACCCTCAAAAGTTACAAAATCAGCTTCCATTTTGGTAGTATCACCAACTTGATAGAGTTGACCATCCTTAATCTCAGCCACTGTGATAGGAGATCCATCTTTAGCCTCGAGATAGGTGTAGTATGCAATGATATACTCCTCGTCAAACTCTTCGCCTAGACCTACACCAGATACGTTGATAGAAGCGCTGTAGAGATCGTTCTCGTTGTAGATTTGGATATCGTTGTCCAAGTGAGGATAGTACTTGGCTTGTGCAGATTGCTCAAATGCAACCACTACGGTGTCTTTTTGCTCAGGAACCGTGTAAGAGAGATGCAAGTTGTAGATTTTGTTATCGTTACCAAGCATAGTACCTTCGATAGCCCAATTGTTGTCATCAGCCAGCGTTACTGTCACTTGCGCATTGAGGCTAGTGATGGTATTCATCTGCGCATCATCCAAGAAGATAGCAGCATCATAGGTTCCTTCTTCTGCATATTCAGCTCGCCATCCACCACGAATAGAAAACTCTGGAGTGGTTGCATAGAAGTCTATGGCTCCTACCCACAGCGCATTTGAATCATCTACTTCCAAATCAACTGCTGTCAATTCAATAGTATCGGTTGGTGCTGATAGAGGAGCAGCAAGAATAAAGTGATAATCAACTGTATCCTTGGCTAACATATTGATTTCGGTCACGTATGCCAATGCACCCGTTTCTACGTGAGAAGCAAGATTAACAGTAGCTTTGAAAGAGATAGGAGAAAGGTGAACACCCTTGTAAGCAATATTGGAACTCTCCCAAAGAATCATATTCTTGCCATAGGCACCAATGATGTCATAATTGTCAACCACAAGTTTGAGATCCAAGTCTGCGTTTTTACCTTCTACCATAAAGGTCCTACCCTCTTGTGTCAAAGTAGCATCTTCGATGTACACATCTACTTTGCCTTTCGCCACAATATTCTCGTGCTTAGCGTGTACCTGATAAGTATCGCCATCTTCACTAACAAGTGTAGCCTCCAAAATATATCGCTCTAGATTGGCATTGACAGCCTCATGGGTGAGTGTCATGCTCATCTCAGAGAACATGATAGAACCATAGCTGAATGGAGTGAGCAGGTGAGTCAAATCGTATATAAAATCCTCTTTGGTGAATGTTCCGCAAGGATTATCTGCGGGAGCATACCAGTTGAGTTGCAGATTGTGACCGTACTCAGGACGAGTAATGTCATCACAACTGAGACCAATCATCCAATCGCCAAGATCAGGATTATATTCTATAAATGCAAATGCATCATAATTGAGGGTTATCACCTCTTTTTGTGCCTTTGCTGATGTCTTTTTAGTGTTAGGAGCAGTTCTAGGAGTCATTTTGCCCTCAAACTTATCCATCCCCAATACCTTAGCCACTTGTTTATGGTGCTTAAGTTCTTTGTTAGCAAGCTCAGTAGCATGTCCCGTAGGATCTACTTTTTTGCCTAATTCTACTGGAGGCAACGCCATCGTACTAGCAGCTACCACCATCGCCATGAGAAATGTAAAAATTTTCTTCATACAGACTAATTTTAATGGGTTAATAGTATAAAACAAGTAGTACCTTTGTGGTAAGGCTACAAAGGTACTACATTATTTTGGAATACGCAAATAGTTTCGCGTTTTTTTTACTTTACCTGTGCACCAAGTGCGTTATATACCTTTCCGTTGCGAATAATGAGGAGTTGACCATTATTGATCTTCTTTTCTACATCAAATGTCACTACACCTATATTCTCAATACCAGTAGTAGGAGTTGCATCATAAACAATATGCATAGGTACTCCGTATGAGTTAACCGCATTCACCTCGAGATAGAGGTTGCCATTCTCATTCTTAACCTCTACAGTTCCACCTACCATGAAGTACAATGGAGCTACCAAGTTGCCTTGTGCGTTTTGCTTTGCATAGAACGAAGGATATGGACTATTGTCTACTGCACCCACACTTGCCAATACGGTCATCTCATCCAAAGTCTTACTGATGGTATATACACCAGGTTGGATAGTGATAGTTTCATCAAACTCCTCTACGAAGAAATAGAGCGCGCATAGATCAGAACCATCAGCCGCAGTTATTTCGATGTAGGCAGCATTATCATTTTCGTATGTCTCAAGTAATACTGAATCTGCTGCGTTGTATGTACGATCTACCGCACCTTCAGCAGCATCATAATCCAAATACTCGTTGTATTTAGAAGTCATAGTCACCTCATATTGTACCGCATCTGCTGCAATAATACTAGCTACTACAGTCATGTCACCATTCTCTGCCACAGTTACATTCATCGTACATTTCTCTACAGAGTATGCAACGGCTCTACCACCGATGTTTTTATACACAGCAGTCTCATTGAAGTAGAAGTCGTATTGACCATCGCCGAAGCTTGAGAACTTACCATCGTTTACGAATGTACCTGCTACTTCCTCTGTAATAGGAGCCAAAGAAACGTGGAGGGTATTCTCCTTGTTGTAACCACTAATTTTGTAGTAGCCTTCCAATTGAATATTGTTGTCGAAGGTAGCTTCGATTTCTACTTGTACGGTCTCCTTAGGAGTAGGAACGCAGTACCAGAGTTGTACATCGTAGAGTACATTGTCAAAACTCAAGATTTTTGCATCAATGAAAGTGGTATCGCCTACTTGATATACTGTACCTTGTACATCAGCCATATCCACCCATGCTTGATTATCCTGTCCATAGTTAGCGATGATGCCGCTGTACTCCAAATCCAAATCAGCCTTGGTGAATGTGCCACCCATCTCTACACCAACGATATCAAGACCTACATAATATTGGCCATTGCTGTTTGCCAAAAGCAAGTCGTTATTCAAGTGAGGATAATATTGTGCGATAGCAGAATTCTCAAAACGCAGCGTTACTGTTTCGTTAGCCGAAGCCAAGTCTTTCTTCATAACCACCTTATATAGCTTGTTATCGGTACAGAATGACTCGATATTTACTACCCAACCGTATTGTGGGTCGTTAGTTACTACGAGCTCAGCATACAATTGCTCAGTAAAAGCACCAGTAGTTTTGTTTGTCAACCAGAAGATAACCTCATCTTGACCTCTAAAAGTACCTTCCTCCATCTCCCAAGGACCATAGATACCAGATGAAAGATCCCACTCTTCGTTA
>JAZOVR010000111.1:0-5214 GCA_045658785.1 Paludibacteraceae bacterium
TGATATTTCGGTTGTAAATCTCTCGAAGCTCAAAACAGGAAAAGTGCGTGCGATACGTTTTTCCACGCTTGACGCTATCTGTCGTGCACTTGATTGTCAGGCAGGCGACATCCTAGAATTCCGTCCCGATGTCCCCGAACCCGAAGATGAATAATAAACTATGATAACTAATGTTATCTACACAATGTGCCTATAGTTTTCGAAAAAACTGACTTACTTGCCATCACAAAAATAATTTATTGCTGCAAATGCGATTATTTGTTAAAAATAAATTATTTTTGTGATGGCTTTGTATAAAAGATACAATAGCCAGTATATTATAGACGATGGTTGACACTACTTCTTCGCTCTAAACTTCGCAACTTTATTGTTTGAATGAGGTAAGTCGATTCAGGCGTCCATGTAGGATGCATATCCACACACTGCGTTTATGGCGCAGTGATTGTTCGTATATACATCTGGCGTGGGCTGTCTGTATTGCTTATTCATTCAAACGGGCAGCGAAGGCCTTGAGCGTAGGATAAGAAAATACAACAGCCTACGCTTTTTTTATGAGTTCGCTCGGAAATACTGATTTGTTGGAGCGACATCTTGTAGCCTTCTTCGCTTCTCGTTCGGTCACACCTGAAACCGAAAGCAGATGTATTGCTTGGGCAGAAGATATATGTAAAACAGATTCTGTTGTCATTAGTGGCTTCCACTCTCCACTCGAAAAAAAGGTCTTAAATATTCTACTTGAACATAAGCATCCTGTCGCACTCTTCCTTGGTCGTGCAATGTATAAGCGCATCCCCGCCGAATATCAGGAGGCTATCGATGAGGGCCGTATGCTTATTGATACTGTTCGTGATTTTGAACGTCATAGTTGGAACTCTGCTCAAACAAGAAATTGGTATGTTGCAGGTCTCGCCGATGAGATATATTTTGCACCATTTGATGAGACGAGTAAGCTGTCACCAATGCATTACCACTTCAATAGATACAGCAATGGTCATGTAAAAATTCTTTAGCCAGCAACCATTACAGCCCATTTTGCCCTATACTTTCATAAAGTGAAGGTATGGCAAAGACGCTTATTGCCCGTGGTCAGGCAACAATCAATATACAGCAGGATGGTTACACGATAACCCAATCGCTCTCAGAGTACATCTTCCCGGCAGATCAGAACGGAAAGATACTCTCTGCAGTCTCGGTAACCTCTACAATCACCGTAACACAGAACGATAGCAATTTTTCAAACTTTACCATCGGCTCGATTACCAAGCCGACTGGATTTTCGTCTGTTACAGTCAACAATACCAACAAGACTGTAACCTTTGCTGTATCCGCCAATACGACCACTCTTGCAGACCACGGCAAGATAGAGATTCCTATTACTATCTCCGGCACCACCTACAAACTCTCCTTCGTATGGTCAAAAGCAAAAAAAGGCGATACAGGTGCTGCGGGTGCAGATGCTAACCTCTTGGATTGGGTGAATGAGTGGAACAACGGCAAGAATCTTATCAACAGCAATACCGTTATCACACCCAAAATCTTTGCAGGAACGAAGAATAGTGACGGTACTATTTCGGGTATCGCCATTGGCTCATTCTCGCTAAGCACAAAGACTGCCTCGGGAACTATCACCACCGAGACAGTCAATGGTATATATGGCTTCAAAGATGGATACAAGACCTTCTCTGTGGATAATGGAGGCAATGCACAGTTGGGCTATGGCGATGAGTATGTCAAGTATAACGCTTCGACGGGTAAAATTGAGTTCGGTTCGGCAGTAAGTATGCAGTGGGTCGGCGCAACTTATATCGACAAGGACGGCATCTTCACGGGAACGCTCTCGGCAGATACGGTCAATGCTATCAACATCGCAGCCTCGCAGATTACTTCGGGTAAGATATCGGCAACCTATATCAATACCGATGAGCTGAAATCGACGCTTATCACTGCTACGAACATCAACGCACTAACGCTCACAACAACCAAAGGAACTATCGGAGGTTGGAACATTGATAGCGATAGCATCTATCGTGGTACTAAGAAGAATACAGCCACCACCTATACTGCCGCTTCAGGTTCTATGACTATTGGTTCAACTGGTATCCGTGGCTATAAGTGGCGTTTGGAATCAACAGGTGCAGGTGCTGTGGCAGGTGGTAACATCTCGTGGGATGCAAGTGGCAATGTAACCTTTGCAAACTCCGTGTCGCTCAACTGGACCGAGCCAATTGAAGGCATTACCGAGGCATTGGGTGGAGATGAGTTCCCGAAGTTGACAAAGATTACCGCAGAGGGTATCTATACAGGCAGCATTACTGCTTCACAGATTACCGCAGGTACTATCTCTGCAGACCGTATTGCCGCAGGAAGTATCACTGCGGCCAAGCTTGATGCTGCAAGTATTAAGAGTGATATCATCAATACGACCTACATCAATGGTTTGGAGTGTACCTTCACCAAGGGTAAGATTGGCAACTGGACAATCACCTCGAATAAAATCTACAATTCCCAGATTTCGCTTGATGCAGGAAATAAGCGTATCGTAGTCTATGCATCAACGGCTACTGAGACAAGCGGTCATCGAGTACAGCTATACTACAATAGCAACTCTGACTTCGGCTTTTGGGCAACAGATTCGGCTGGAACTTGCATCGTATCGCTTGGTTCGTCGAATAAGATTGCGGGTTGGGCAATCACATCATCGGCAATCAGCAAAGGTAATGTGTCGCTCGGCAGTGATGGCTCTATCACAAATGGGACAAAGTGGAAACTCAATAATGATGGCTCTGGGCAAATAGCTTCGGGCAATATATCGTGGGATGCGAGTGGCAATGTAACTTTTGCCAATGCAGTTTCTGTTGCCTGGACTGAGGATATTGATGCTATAACCACTGCCCTTGGCGGAGATGAGTACCCCAAACTGACAAAGCTGTCGGCCACGGGCGTATATACTGGTACGCTAACGGCAACGCAGGTAAATGCTGTTAGTATTAACGCTTCGAGTATCAAGACGGGAACACTTTCGGCAGATCGCATTGCTGCGGGTAGTATCACTGCAACAAAACTCGATGCGGCAAGCATCAAGAGTGATATTATCAATACGAACTACATCAATGGCCTTGAGTGCACATTCACAAAGGGTTCGATTGGTGGTTGGACGATTGCTTCTAACAAAATCAGTAACTCGCAGATTTCTATGGATGCGGCCAATAAGCGTTTTGTTGTGTACAGCACTACCGCAACACCAACAAGCGGACAGCGAGTGCAGTTGTACTACAACAACAATAACGATTTTGGATTTCTAGCTGTTAGTAGCACGGGATCTACCATTGTTTCATTAGGTTCGTACAATGTTATTGCCGGCTGGGCGATTACACCTACAACTATCAGCAAGGGCAATGTATCACTTGGCAGTGATGGTTCTATTGCTAATGGGGTAAAATGGAAACTCAATAACGATGGCTCCGGTCAGATAGCATCAGGTAACATCTCGTGGAATGCTGCTGGTTTGGTGACATTTGGATCGTCAGTAACCATTCAGTGGACTACGGGTATTACCACTGCAAAGGAGCTTGCCTCGGCAATGGCTTTTGGCAAGATGCTCTATCGAGATCCTACATTCATCAATGGTAATAACTCTATGGGTATCTATAACAACACCAGCAGCGGAATGGTTACTCATACGCGATTAGCAGACGCCACAGCACCTAATGATAGTGGTTATGTTGTCCAAATTAAGACCACTGGTACCGCTTCACCCAATAATGGTGGTTTCTATTTTGGAACGATGTGTAGTAATCGCAAGGTGTTTATTGCCCGAATTATTGCTAAGATTCCGGTCGGACACAATTTGCTATTTGGCTCTAATAGCATCGGTACGGGAGGCACCAGCCGTTGGCTTACGGCAAATGCAGGTACAGGAGATTGGTGTGAGTATATTTACAAGGTCGTTTGTGGTACCGATAACTTCTCCACTACTCACTACTACTACCTCGATGGTACGCAAGGTACATCCGCTGCGCCTGTGGTTTGGCAGGTAGCCTACGCTACGGTCTTTGACCTTACCTCTGCCGAGAAGTACACTACAACCATTGATGCCAATGGTGTCTATACCGGTACTGTTAAGGCAAACCAGGTTATCATCGATAGCGCTTTGGTTGTGGGTGGCAGCTCGTATAATGGCAGTATTTCTGTGCGAGACGCAAGCAACAATGTCAAAGTTACGCTGGACCGTACTGGTATCACCGCTACTGCTGGTAAGATTGGCGGATGGAACATTGGCTCAAGTGCTCTTACCGCTTCGTCACCAAGTTCAGGGCACCGTATTATGATGTCTAGTTCGGGTTACATCTACCACGATAATCCTAACACGGGCATAGACTACTGGGGATTGAAGTCAGATGGCTCTGCAACATTCGGAACTAACAAAATTAAATTTAATGCAGACGGCTCAGGCTCTGTTGCTAATGGTAACTTCGCTTGGGATGTGGATGGTAATATTACAGCCCAGAAGGGAACATTCAAAGATGTTGAGGTCATTGGAACGGTCAGAAACCCATTTATCCTCAATGATAGCAGTATCTACATCGGTATGGAAGACCCTCAAATGAACTTCAATAAGTATGACCATGTGGTGGCTATTAGAGGTTCGTGGGATGAGGATATTCCTTTGCCTTGGACTTTGGAACATAGTGGCCGAAGAGTTTGTCTTGTGAACTACAAATGGGGCTCAAATACCACTGTGGGTGTTATGAGTATCACCGCACCCAGTGGGAAATACTTCTATGAGGATGGTATCTCTAAATCCACCATTACCTTCTCGCGAGAGTTGGTTGAGCTGCTTGGCTATGGCGATAATACAACCTTCTTTGGGTGGATTGTGGTGAATCGTCTTGACCTTATGACCTCGAAGAAGTATGGTAAAAATATGAAGTTCCTTGCACAGGGAACAGTTACCGTATCGTCTACGAGCAGCTACTCGGTAAAGTACCAGACCTTTGATGGAGACACTATAACGGTTTCACGATTGGGTAAGGGGCAATACCGAGTCTATCTACCGAGTGGTTGGAATATGTCAGGATATTACCAGGTTTTCCTAAGCGGTATCTACTCGGCTGTGGAGAGCACTCCGATTTACGCCACATTGAAGGCTTTATATAGCTACTATTTCGATGTCTACACTGCCGATGACAGCAGTACAAACGATGGTTCATTCAA
>JAZOVR010000112.1:0-28569 GCA_045658785.1 Paludibacteraceae bacterium
AATAGTATCAAACATGATGATTCATATGATGATCCAAACAGTCGTATTACTGACTATTCATTGTTTGATAAAATGTACAATGCTGTTTCCGAAGAATTAGAAAAAGAATACGGCTATAAGTCGGATAAGAACGAATGGTATGCTATTGGCAAAAACAATATAGCACACCATATTGTTGCAGACAATGTCTTTACCATTCGTGTAGAATGTCGTGTTTGGTTATATGATGCACGTTTCTTGTCTATAATCAAGAGTATGAGTGAAAAATTACATGATACTCTAGAACCTGAAAAAGCATTAGTACTTCCTCCCGAAATGGTTACTCGCCCTAAAGGTAAAGACTTTGGTATGGCAGATTATGTAAACTAACATCTATATGCGCGTTCTTGTTACCGCCTTTGAGCCTTTTGGTGGGGCGGAGACAAATATCACACAATCCGTTCTTTCTCTATTGCCTGATTCCATTGCGGATTGGGCGATAGAGAAAGTTTGTTTGCCTGTTAGTTTTAAGCGCGCACCTATCGTATTGCGCGAGGCAATAGCGACCTATTCTCCTGATTTAGTCATCATGCTTGGGCAATGTCCTGCGGGCGAAAATATCCGTTTGGAGCGCTTTGCTATCAACATGATGGACAGCACAAAAGGCGATAATGATGGCTATATCCCGAACGAAGAAACTATTTACGCGAATCAACCACTCGCATTGCAAACACCACTACCAATCAATGAGTTAGAGAGGTTTTGTACAGATCATGTACAGCCTGTACAAGTATCTAATTCCGCAGGATTATACGTCTGCAACCGCGTATATTACGAGGCGCTGTATCTGCAACAACGAGCCATCTTTGTGCATATACCTAAGAAGATGGAACAAATGATGGTCTTGCGAGGGTTGGAATGTCTTTTGCGTGCAGCGATGTAGGATAGTTATTTGCAGACACGCAAATATAAGAGTATGCCTATCGCGAGGAAAATGAAATTAGGCAGCCATACACTCATGAATGGCGACATGACGCCATTGACGGAGAAGGTGGTTGAAACAGTAGAAAATAGAATATACAATGCACTGAGTGCGATACCAATACCCAAGTTTTTTCCCATACCTCCTCGTACTTTTTTCGAGCTCAATGTGACACCCAATAAGGTCATGATGAACGCTCCTAAAGGACTCGCCCAGCGTTTCCACCATTCAGTTTCAAAGGCCTGCACATTGCCAGAACCGCGTTGTTTTTGTTTGTCAATAAAGGATTTTAGTTCTGGGTTGCTCATCATCTGTGCATTTTCGGCAGTATAGAATAGCTCCTGTGGTTCTATAGGAATGATGGTATCGAGTCGGCTGCCTCGTGAAAGCGTCTCGTGCATACCATCAAAATCGCGTCGTACATATTTCTCAAGATGCCAATGGTATGCAGAGTCATAAATGATTCGTTCGGCGGTGATACGCATAGTTAAACTCTTGCCTTCAAAATGCTCGAGTGAACTACGATATCCCATGTTGGTACGTTTCTGAAAACTTTCGATGTACAGAACAGTTCCTGGCTCTACTTCCATCTGGATATTTCGAGCATTTTCACGTGAGAAGCGCTGGATATATTTATCTTGAAAACTCAACATTTTTTCCGAAGCTGGCGGAATGATATACCCAGTCAGTGCAAAAGACATGACAAACAATATTGCAGCACTAATCAGGTAAGGAAGCATAAAGCGATGATAACTTACTCCACTTGCCAAGATGGCTATAATTTCACTATTTCCAGCTAATTTAGATGTGAAGAATATGACGGAAATGAATATGAACAGTGGTGTGAACATATTCATAAAATAAGGTACAAAATTAATATAGTAGTCGAAGATAATCTCGCGAATAGGTGCTTGAGTCTCAAAAAAATTGTCTAGTTTCTCGGTCAAGTCAAAGACCACCGCAATGCTCATAATCAGTACAATCGAAAAAAAGAATGTACCAAGAAACTTACCAATGATATATCTATCGAGTCGCTTCAAGACCAATTACGATTTGCCAATTAACAATGTACTACATTACATGCGTTGCATGAGACGAGGCGTGATATCATCTTTCCAAGCTTTGAAATCGCCAGCTAGAATATGTTTGCGTGCTTCTCCTACAAGCCATAAGTAGAAGGCTAAGTTGTGAATACTGAGTATCTCCAATCCCAGCATTTCTTGTGCATGAATCAAGTGGCGCACGTATGCGCGGGTGTAGTGATGGTCCACAAAACTAGTGCCACAGGGATCAAGTTCGGTAAAATCATCTTCCCACTTCTTATTCCGCAAGTTCATCACACCGTTCTGTGTGAAAATCATACCATTGCGACCATTTCGCGTTGGCATGACGCAGTCAAACATATCTACTCCTCGTTCGATACCCTCAAGGATATTCCATGGGGTACCCACTCCCATGAGGTAGCGCGGTTTGTTTTCGGGTAGAATATCATTGACAACCTCAATCATGGCATACATATCTTCGGTAGGTTCGCCAACGGCTAATCCACCTATGGCATAGCCATCTCGGTCAAGGTCGCGCAAGCGCTTGGCAGCATCTTGGCGAAGATCGGGATAAACACATCCTTGTACGATGGGGAAAAGATGCTGCTTGTAGCCATAATGGTCGGGAGTAGTGTCAAATCGTTGGATACAGCGCTCTAACCAGCGATGGGTACGCTCCATAGACTTTTGCGCATATGTACGATCAGCAGTACCAGGGCAACACTCATCAAAAGCCATGATGATATCTGCACCTATTTCACGCTGAATATCCATCACATTTTCTGGTGTGAACATGAGTTTACGTCCATCGATATGTGAGGAGAACTGCACTCCCTCTTCGGTCATCTTGCGAATATCGGTGAGCGAGAATACTTGAAATCCGCCCGAATCGGTTAGGATAGGGCGTGTCCAGCCTTCAAAACGATGTAATCCTCCTGCCTTGTGCAAGATGTCGGTACCTGGTCGCAGGTATAGGTGGTAGGTATTGCCTAAAATGATTTGTGCGTTGATATCGTCTTCTAGAAATCTGCGTTGCACTCCTTTGACAGTCCCCACAGTACCAACGGGCATAAAGATGGGTGTCTGTATATCTCCATGGTCTGTATGCAACACGCCCGCGCGCGCACTAGAGCAGGTGTCAGTGTATATTAAGTCGAAGAAAGCCATTAGGCGAGGTGATTGTTGTTAGGAAAAACGATGGATGGCTTAAAGGTCTTGACCTCCTGCTCTGTCATCCATGCATATGCCATGATGATCACGGTATCACCGACATGAACAAGATGGGCCGCTGCACCATTGATGCAGATGCAACCGCTGCCACGTTTGCCTGGGATCACGTATGTTTCCAAACGTGCGCCATTGTTGTTATCCACCACCTGTACCCTCTCGCCAGCATAGATGTTAGCGGCTTCCATCAGCTCTTCATCAATGGTAATACTGCCGATATAATCTAGATTAGCTTCGGTGATGACCACACGATGAATTTTTGATTTTAGAATATTCAAAAGCATTGTAATCTTGAAATTTGGCGCAAAATTACTACAAAATTTGCATATACGCAAGAAAAAAAAGAAGAAAAGTTCGAAAAAATTTGGTCATGTCAAAAAAAAGCAGTACCTTTGCACCGCATTTCGATGAAATGACTATATCGCGGAGTAGAGCAGTGGTAGCTCGTCAGGCTCATAACCTGAAGGTCGTTGGTTCGATTCCTTCCTCCGCAACTAAGGAAAAGCCATCAGACATTGTTTGTCGATGGCTTTTTGTCTATCATGCGTAGGAGTGCTATTGTCATATGGTTGTGGTTGGGTTGTTGCGTGGCAATGGCTGATGATGCTTTGCCTTCGCATGAGATGCCTGGACTAGAGTATGTGACGTTGCAAGTGAGCGAGGCGGATACTATTTATCTGGCTCGCATGCAGGAGATATGGGTATATCCCAAGATGATATTTCAAAACAAACGTCAGGAGCGCTTCTACTGGAAGACGGTTCGTGATGTGAAGAAGACACTGCCGATGGCAAAATTATTGGCTAAGGAGATGGCGTATGCTGATACTCAGTTGGCAAAGATATCGGATAAGAAACAACAAAAAAAGTGGTGGCGCCAACATGAGAAGTATCTTTTTAAGAAATATGAGCATCAATTCCGCAAGATGACAGCCTCTCAAGGGCAGATGCTGATGAAGTTGATGGACCGAGAAAGCGATCGAACTAGCTATGAGATTATTCGGCATTATCGTGGTAAAGCGAGTGCAAATTTTTGGCAGTTTATCGCTAAACTTTTTCGAAATGATCTAAAAGAAGAATACGATGCTGCGGACAAGGATAGAATAGTAGAGCGGGTGATAAATTTGGTAGAAGCGGGGCAGTTGTGAGTGTGGTAGCATTTGTAACCAGTGGTTAATTACACTCAAAAATGCCAGTAAAAATAAATTTTCATAAATTTTTCTTGCATATATGCATTTTTTGTTGTACCTTTGCACGCTATTTTGCGTATGTACACCCTAAAATTATGTACGTGTACGCGTGAAGTCAGAAATTAATAATAACAAAATAAAACTAAAATTATGCAAAACAAAGGACTAGTTATCACGTTGGCAGCCTGCCTTGCTTTGGTAAGTGCGTTCTACTTGTCATTCTCTTTTGTGACAAGCAGTTACGACAAAAAAGCAGCAGCGTATGCACAAGGTGATGCTGCAAAAGAGTACCAATATTTGGACTCTGTTGCAGGTGAGAAGGTGTGGTTCGGCTACACATTGAAGGAGTGCCGTGAGAAAGAGTTGAACTTGGGTCTTGACCTCAAGGGTGGTATGAACGTAACCATGGAAGTGTCTGTACCAGACATTATCCGTGCGCTCAGCGGTCACAATACTACCGAGAACTTCAACAATGCTATTGCACTCGCTAACGAAAAACAAAAATCTTCTGGTGCAGACTATTTGACATTGTTCTTCGAGTCATTCTACGAGCTCGATGCGAATGCACAATTGGCATCTGTATTCTCTACTTTTGAGTTGAAAGATAAGGTATCTTTGACTTCTACCAATGCTGAGGTAGAGAAAGTAGTTCGCGAGGAGGTTGAGGGTGCTATTGACAACTCATTCAACGTGCTCCGTACACGTATCGACCGCTTTGGTGTGGTACAACCTAATATCCAAAAGCTCAGCCAAACAGGTCGTATTCTCATTGAGTTGCCTGGTATCAAAGAGCCAGAGCGCGTACGTAAACTGCTCCAAGGTTCTGCTAACCTAGAGTTCTGGGAGACATATGACCTCTCTGAGATTCTTCCACAATTGGCTCAAATCAACAACGAGGTAGCTAAGGCAAACGCAAGCACTGAGGCTGCTCAAGCTGAGGTAGCAGAAGCAGAGGTAGTAGAAGAGGAAGTAGCAGCAGAGGAAGTGGCAGCAGATGACGTAGATGCTCTCGTAGAGGATCTCGCTGCTGATAGCCTTGCACAAGCAGAGGCTGACCAACAAGCTGCTGTAGAGGAGTACAAGAAGAACAACCCTCTCTTCGCAGTTCTCAATCCTTCTGTCAACCAAGCAGGTCAAGCATATCGTGGTCCAGTGGTAGGTACTGTTCACTACAGCGATACCGCTAAGGTAATGGCTATGCTTACCTCACAAGTAGCTAAATCCGTTCTTCCACGCGAGTTGAAGCTCTGCTGGACTGTAAAAGCTATTGATGCGGCAGAGAGCTTCTATCAACTCGTTGCGTTGAAATCACAAACCAATGGTCGTCCTTCACTCGAGGGTGATGTGATCACTGACGCTCGCGCTGACTTCGGTCAAACATCTGCTTATGCAAATGTAAGCATGACTATGAACGCTGAGGGCGCACGCGATTGGCAACGTATCACACGCGACAATATTGGCAAATCAATCGCTATCGTACTCGATGGCTATGTATATAGCTTCCCAACTGTACAAAACGAGATCGCAGGTGGTAGCTCACAAATCACTGGTAACTTCACCGTAGAAGAGGCTAAGGACTTGGCTAACACCTTGAACTCTGGTAAGATGCCTGCTCCTGCACGCATTATCCAAGAGGACGTAGTGGGTCCATCACTCGGTCAAGAGGCTATTCACGATGGTCTTTGGGGCTTCGTGATTGGTTTCGTTTTGATTCTCCTCTACATGATTATCTACTATGGTTTAATCCCTGGTTTGATTGCTGACTTCGCATTGCTCTGCAACGTGTTCTTGTTGGTAGGTATCCTGTCATCCTTCTCAGCTGTGTTGACCTTGCCTGGTATCGCCGGTATTGTGTTGACCATGGGTATGGCAGTGGATGCAAACGTACTTATCTACGAGCGTATCCGCGAGGAGCGTCGTGCAGGTAAGGGCTTGCGCAAAGCTATCGAAGATGGTTTCGGCAACGCTATCTCTGCCATCATCGACTCTAACGTAACATCATTCTTGACAGGTGCTATCTTGGCTATCTTCGGTACAGGTCCTATCAAGGGCTTCGCTGTAACATACATGATTGGTATTATTTCTTCTTTCTTGACAGCCGTATTCGTATGCCGTTTGTTGCTCGAGGCTTATGCTAAGAAAGAGAATGCGAAGGAGCTGAACTTCACTACCAAGTTGATGCAAAACTTCTTGCAAAACACCGCTGCTAACTTCATCGGTGCACGCAAGGTAACATATATCCTCTCAGGTGTATTGGTACTCGTTGGTATCCTTGGTGTGACTCCACATGTCATGGGTAAACTCAACCTCGGTATTGACTTCTCTGGTGGTCGCAACTATATCGTTCGCTTCGCTCAATCTGTTAATACAGAGGAAGTAAATGCAAGTTTGAATAACGTATTTATGGCTGCAAAGGCAGAATTGGCAGACGAGGAGTCATTCTCCCTCAATGTGATTACCATTGGTGCTGACAACCAAGTACGTATCTCTACCAACTACCTTATCAACGACAACTCTGAGAATGTAGATGAGACCATCGAGGCATTGCTCTACGAGGGTTGCAAGCCATTCTTGGCAGAGGATATTACACTCAATGAGTTTACCTCTACCGAGATTAACCCAGAGGTGGGTATCATGCAATCGCAAAAGGTAGGTCCTGCTGTGGCTGACGATATCAAGCAATCTGCTGTGTTGGCTGTGTTGGCTGCGTTGGTAGCAATCTTCTTGTACGTATTGCTCCGCTTCCGCAACTTCGCATTCTCTGTAGGTGCGTTGACTGGCTTGGCCCACAACACCTTGATTGTATTGGGTGCTTATGCGCTCCTTTGGAAGATTATGCCATTCTCTATGGAGATTGACCAATCATTTATCGCTGCTATCTTGACCGTGATCGGTTACTCTATCAACGATACTGTGGTTGTATTCGACCGCGTGCGCGAGTATAAAGGTTTGTATCCAAAACGCGACCTCAAGCAAAACATGAACGATGCGTTGAATCACACCTTGAGCCGTACCTTCTCCACCTCTATGTCAACTCTCGTAGTGTTGATCGCTATCTTCTGCTTCGGTGGTGAGACAATCCGCGGATTCGTATTCGCATTGCTCATCGGTGTGGTTGTAGGTACCTATTCTTCACTCTGCGTAGCTACTCCTCTTGCATACGATATCCAAGAAGCAATTCGTCGTCGCAAAGAGAAGAAAGCAAACAAGCAAGCATAAATCAGTACGATTGATATGTAAATACATCTATCACCGCTAAATTTGGCGGTGATAGATTGTTTTTTATGCTAAATACCCAATATTGGGTATTGTAGATTTGCAAAAAAAGCAGTAATTTTGCAGCGTGAATCAAAATGCTTCGGAATATATAGAAAATGGTATTCAAATTCAGGAAGTAGATGCCCGTGATTTGGATGCGCAATTGGTACGTACCGCTGCGCTGATGGACCGCCATCAGCCATTTGTGGTGCTTCTGACGCATTATCACGATCTACTCCGTACCGACCACATGCTGGACTATGTATTGCTGGGTAAACTCTTTGGTGTCCGCATCGGGCTTGTTGAGGATAAAGCGGCTATCTTGGCGGAGGAAGATGCATTTCGCCATGTGCATGTGGCTTATGGTAAGGATGTGGAGGAGGCAATTGCGCATATCATTGATGTGATCATCACGCTACCCAAGGTGCGCGAATTGTATTCCAAACGCTATATGGCCATCCGTTTGCTGGAGCGCCCTGATGAGATGTTGGCGCTGCTACCACATTCCGAAGAATTGATTCGTGTCGCAAACCATGAGCGCGCGATATTGCAGCAGGAATATGGTTTGTCCGCAAAAGAGGTAATCGCCTTAGCTCGTAGTGGTTTTGTGCATGGTGCTCTGGAGGAAACACTTACCCACGCGAAGAATGATACAGGACACTCATTGGCGGACAAGTTGGATAAGGTGCTGACCAATAAGTGGTTGGGATTGCCTGTACTGATGGTGGTGCTGTATGTGGTATTTGAGTGTACATTCACGTTGGGTGCTTATCCACAGGAGTGGATTGCTATGGGGGTAGATGCATTGGCAGATTGGCTGCGTGGAGTGATGCCGATAGTGTGGTGGAGTAGTTTGCTGATAGATGGAGTGGTGATGGGTATAGGTGCGGTATTGGCATTCTTGCCGAATATTATCATCATGTTCTTCTTCCTTAGCTTGATGGAAGACTCTGGCTATATGGCGCGAGCTGCCTATATGATGGATAAGATGATGCACCGTATCGGATTGCATGGTAGTTCGTTTATTCCGATGTTGATGGGCTTTGGATGCAATGTGCCTGCAATCATGGCAGCGCGCGATATTACCAATAAGAAGGACCGCGCGATCACCATGATGATGGTGCCTTTTATGAGTTGTTCGGCGCGTTTGCCTGTGTATATGCTGTTTGTAGGCGCGTTTTTCGCTGAGCAGAAAGCCATCGTGATGCTCTCCTTATATATAATAGGTATCATATTGAGCATACTCTTTGCTTGGGTGATGCAGCATATGCCTGCTTTTCGCCAGCCAAAGCACGATTATGTGAGTGAGTTGCCTCCTTATCGCCGTCCGACTTTGCGCAATACGGGCTTGCATATTTGGGAACGTGTAGCGGATTACCTGCAGAAGATACCCGCAGTGATCATTTGGGCGAGTGTCATTATCTGGGCATTGACCTATTTCCCAACGGGAGATATGCATAATATGGAAGAGAGCTATCTGGCCATGATTGGGCATTGGATGGAACCCGTGATGCGCCCACTTGGATTCGATTGGAAAATGTCGGTTTGTTTGCTTACTGGACTTCCCGCCAAAGAGGCAATCGTCTCCACTATGGGCATTCTGTATCCCGCAGAGACCGCATTGTCGGCATTTACGCCAGTGACTGCGTATGCCTTCATGGTCTTTGTACTGCTTTATTTCCCATGTGTGGCGACTATCTCCACGCTGCGTCGCGAGATTGGAGCTAAGTGGGCATGGTATAGTGTGATCCAATCCCTCGTGCTGGCATGGGTACTGAGTTTTGTAATATATCAGGTTGGTTTAGTGTTTAGTGTTTAGAGAAAGAGGTTATGAAAAAGATTATATTAGCAGTATTATTCGTTGTCTTGCCCTTTGTGTGGGCAGAGGCACATGCTTGGGGTACAGTATTGGATGATAAGGGTGAACCATTGGTAGGAGCGAATGTATATTGGGCAGGTACCACCATAGGTGTGGCAACTGACCTAGACGGACGCTTCGAACTAGAACCTGTTAAGGGTAATAACCTATTGGTTACCAGCTTTATGGGATTTCATAATGACACTACCGAAGTGACATCCCATACCGAATTGACTATTGTTCTGGTCAGCAACTTGTTGCTCGATGAAGTCGATATCGTTGAACGCAAGATGGCAGTTCTTCGTTCGCGTGTGTCGCCTCTTGTCACGGAGACACTTACTGGCGACGAACTCTGCAAAGCGGCTTGCTGCAACCTCTCGGAGAGTTTTGAGACGAGTGCCAGCGTAGATGTAGCATACTCCGACGCTGCTACAGGTGCCAAGCAAATTCGACTACTGGGACTCAGTGGTACCTATGTCCAGATGTTGACGGAGAACACCCCCAACATACGCGGACTGGCACAGTCGTTTGGTATGGAGTATATCCCTGGTCCGTGGATGGAAGCAATACAAGTGAGCAAGGGTACTTCGTCGGTGATCAACGGCTACGAAGCCATTGCGGGACAAATCAATGTGGAGTATCTTAAGCCACAAACGCAAGACCCTATCGCGCTCAATGCCATGATCAGTACGGAGACACATGCCGAGGTGAATGCTACGGGCGGCTGGGATATCAACGACAAGGTTTCTACAGGAGTGCTTTTTCATGCGCAGAATATGTCGCTTGAGTTGGATCATAATCATGATGGCTTCTTGGACATGCCTAAGAATACCAATGTCAATTTGCTCAACCGTTGGTATGTGAAGACGGGCGATTATACGGGACAATTCCTCGTGCGTGGACTCTACGATCGCCGTCAGGGCGGCTTGACCAAAGAGGCAAGTAAATTACTATCGCCTTATGCCATCGACCTGAACACTTGGCGTGTGGATGGATTTATGAAAAACGGCTATGTGTTTGATGCCGATTTAGGTACATCAATAGGTATTATCGCATCTGTGTCTTATCATAATCAACAGAATACGTACGGCTCACGCCAATGGGATGCTGCGCAGACGAATGCCTATCTGAATGCTATTTTCCAAACATCGTTTGACGATTCGGCTACAGATCCTTGGGATAATCATCAACATAAACTATCTGCTGGTCTTAGTGTGAACTACGATGGGTATGAGGAGGCGATTAGGCGATTAGGCGATGGGGCGATAGGGCGAGAAGGCGATGAGGCGATTAGGCATGAGGTGACGCCTGGCATATTTGCAGAATACACTTATACATACAAAGATAAGGTGACATTGCTGATGGGCATACGCGAGGATTATTCGACTCGTTATGGTTTCTTCACAACTCCTCGCATGAATGTGCGCTATGCACCATTCGAGTGGTGGACGCTACGTGGTTCGGTGGGATTGGGCTATCGTACACCTAATGCCATAGCGGATAATGCTGCTTATTTGGCTAGTAACCGAATGTATTATTTTGGTGATCGGATACTGGATACTGGATATGGGGAAATAGGGAATGAATTAGCACAAGAGCGTTCGATGAATACGGGAGTTTCTACAGTGTTTTATATCCCTATTGGCAAACGCGAATTGCAGCTGTCGGGCGAGTATTACTATACGAAGTTCCTCGATGGTGTGATAGCGGATATGGATCGTGATATCCATCGTATCCACCTCTATAATTTGCGTGATGTGGACGGTGCGCAATATTTCTCGCATAACTGGCAGGTGGAAGCCAATATGGAAATCTTGCGCGGATGGACTATGACGGCAGCATTCCGCTATACCGATGTGAAGCAGACTACTTTCAATCCAAAGGGTGGAGCCGACCAATTGGGTGCGTATGAACTTCGCGATAAACCGCTTCAGAACAAGTTTAAGGGCATTATCTCCACCAGTTATCAGACGCCGCTCAAGACGTGGCAGTTTGATCTCACGGCGCAGTTTAATGGCGAAGGACGTATGCCTGATGGTTTTGTGAAGCCAGAGGGCAGCCAGCAGTATCACGAGTTACCCAACGGACAGGTTTACCACAAATGGTATCCACAATTGCTTGGACAAGTTACCAAGTACTTCCGCACGTGGTCGATCTATTTGGGTGCGGAGAATATGACGAATTTCACGCAGGATAATCCTATTGTAGGCGATAGGGTGGAGCATGAAGGTCATCGTTTGGTGGATCCATCTTCTGCCTCCTACGATGCGTCGATGATCTGGGCGCCAATACATGGATGGAAGTTGTATCTCGGTTTCCGCTGGGCGCTCGAACGCGAGGAGTAGAGAGAATTTTAAAGACAACATAGACAACAATTTCGCTCACCAACATTGTGAGCGAAATAGGGTGATATAATATTTATGTAAGGCAAATTTTATGAAAGATGAATTGCTGAAAGATTTTATGTACGATGTTGTTGGAGCAATTTACAATGTACATGCTGAATTAGGAGCTGGGTTGAATGAGTCTATTTATCAAGAAGGTTTAGAAATAGAACTGAAGAAACTTGATATATATTACGAACGAGAAAAGATAGTTCATCCATTTTACAACGGGCAACAGATGGAAGCAACATTTCGGTTGGATTTTGTGTGTTTTATAAATGTAATTGTCGAGTGTAAGTCGGTGTCGAAATTAACCAATGAGCATAGAGCTCAGTTATTTAATTATATGCGAATTACCCAAATGCAAGCCGGTGTCCTCGTGAATTTTGCTCCGTCATATATGGAACTTGAACGATATTTATACGATCCAAATACCAATGAGATGATGACCTATAATGGTGAAAAAATAACACTTTAAAAATGGGAACCATATACATGTTGACATTGTAACTAAAAACAACAAGAATTAATTTATAAGAAGACAACATATGAAACGAATTATTTTATTTCTAATGGCGATTATGCCAATGGCTTTTGCATGGAGTACAGCGGCGGCGAAGCCGAACAAACAAAAAGTAGTGTTGTATGTGGATTTGCATTGCCAAGACTGCTGCAACAAGATTTTGAAGAATGTACCTTTTGACAAAGACCTGAAGAATGGTGTGAAGGACATTGTGTTTGACCTGGATGCAAAGACAGCAACAGTGACGTATGATGCGAATAAGACCGATGTGCCTGCGATCCAAAAATCGTTTGCTAAGATCGGCAAGCCAGCTACCACTGAGGCTCCTAAGTGCGATCACCAATGCGAGGGTCATCATCACCACCACGGCGGAGGCGAACATCATCACCATTAATAATAGACTGCCCTACGGGCTGTTAGAAGTGAGACCGCCTGCGGACCGCCTGCGGCTGTTAAACCAAGAAATCTAACATCTAACAGTGAGCAAAGCGAAGCGAACTAACAACGTAGCGGTCTAATAGCGTAAGCGATCTAACACGAAGTGTTTCGCGAATATCTACCATATTACAAACGCAATCTAAAGGTGGCGTTGCCAGTGATGTTGACCCAGTTGGGAGCATCGCTGGTTGGTTTTTTTGACTCAATGATGGTCGGTCATTATGCCACGGTGGATTTGGCTGCGGTGAGCTTCTCCAATGCTATCTTCTTCACAGTGATGGTCTTTGCGATGGGCGCCTTGATGGGTATCACTCCTCTTGTGGGTATCCAAGTGGGTGAGATGTCGCAAGGGGCTGATACCAAGAATGTGTTTCAACAGCGCATCGCCTCTTTGTTTCAGAATGGCTTGTTGTTCACGGTGTTGCTGAGTGTGGTGATGCTCGTTGTGCTGTCGGCTTGCATTCCCTTTTTAGACCGCTTTGGGCAAGATCCTGAGGTGATTCGTGTGGCAAGGCCGTACTATATTTTGATTGTCATCTCACTGGTGCCATTTCTGTTCTTTTCTTTTTTCAAGCAGTTTCTTGAGGGCTTGGGCAATACCATGGTAGCAATGGTCATTACCTTGTTGATGAACGGATTGAATATCCTGCTCAACTGGGTCTTTATCTACGGAAACTGGGGGTTTGAGTCTATGGGAGCCGCTGGAGCGGGTCTTGGTTCGCTCATCTCGCGCATAGGGATGCCATTGTGTTTTTTTGGGGTGATGGCGTTTCATAAGGAGTGGAAGCAGTACCTTCGTATGGTATGGGAGCGTTTCTCTTGGCAACGTGTTCGTGAATTGGCCAAGATAGGTTTCCCGATAGGTGGTCAAACGTTGTTGGAGACGTTTCTCTTCACGGCCTCTTTTGTGATTATTGGTTGGATTAGCAAGGAGGCGCTGGCGGCGCATCAAGTCGCCAATCAGATTGCGGATATGACGTTTATGCTGGCACTTGGTATAGGTTCGGCCACCACCATTCGTGTCTCGCATCAATTGGGCGAAGGCAATATCTATGGTGTACGCATGGCCAGCAATGCCAGTATTCATCTTGTGCTACTGATGAATACGATAGGAGCCGCGCTGATGATAGGTCTGCGCAATCATATCCCGATGTTGTTTACCGAAGATGCGGAAGTGATAGCTATCGCCTCGCAGTTGATTGTGATTGCGGGACTGTTTCAATATGCCGATGGCTTGCAGGCGGTGGGTGCAGCGATGCTGCGTGGTATCACCGACGTACGAGTGCCTATGGTGATAGCATTTGTGGCGTATATTGTAGTGGGTTTGTCGGTGGGGTTGCTGTGTGCTTTCCCCTTGCAGCTGGGTGCAGTAGGTATCTGGGTGGGCTTTATCTGTGGTTTGGCACTGGCGGCAGTGTGTTTTCATATACGGTTTAGGCGATTGATGAGACGTTTCGTGCACGCGGCATAGCGGCTACAGTTAAGTGTTTAGAGAAAAAAAAATCGAACTCGTGGAGTTCGATTAGAGAGTGAGAGTGGAGATAGCGGGAATCGAACCCGCGTCCAAACAAGGAACCAATATGCTTTCTACACGCTTATCTTGGCCTTGATTTTCGAGCAACGGCAAGACCCAAGCCACCAACCATTGCCTTATCTGCTATGATCTCATTTCTGCATCGCAGCCTACAGAAACCAGCCCTGATATTTCCGCACCGCTTGATCCTATCAGCCTCTGGGCGTTGGCTTGGAGCGATGTCTCGGTTCAGCACCTTGTGCCGAAACTAGGCGAATCTACTATCCTTCGATTACGCAGCGAGAGCTACAGTATTGTTGCCAGTTATAATGGCGAACCCGATTAACGAGCGGTGTTCATGCTCGGCGTGCTTACATACCTGTTCTACCTGCTGTCAAAACCAGATATCCCCTCGATGTATCCAAAAATCACCCGAAGCAATTCGGGTGATTTTTGTGGTCCCACTTGGGCTTGAACCAAGGACCCCCTGATTATGAGTCAGGTGCTACTAACCAACTGAGCTATAGGACCCTTCGTCGCAACTGGCTTGCAAGAAGAAACTCGCGCTGCGAGTTTGGCTTGCCGCCGTCGCTCCTCTTAACCCAAACTCACGAAGTTTGGGTTAGTTTGCGACAACCGTCGCTATTGTTCGCCTGCGGCGTTTCAATGATCAATTCTCTCTGTTCTGCGAAAAATTCGCTTGTCGCAATAACTGCCACTGGACGGCATTAGGCACCGCGATTCCTCTTTCAATTGAGAGGACAACTGAAAGCGACTGCAAAGGTACTACAAAAAAATGAAATGAGCAAGAAAAAACGTAAAAAGTATGATTTTTTTTTGTGATTTGCAGAATTAATGCACTTTGTTGTTGGTATTTACGAATTTGAACGGTATTTTTTGCGTAATTGCTTGTTTAAGTCAAAAAAATGTTGTAATTTTGCAGTTTTATTATGTAATGCTGAATACGTATGCGAAAAATTACCTTGTTGATAGTTCTGTTGCTTAGCTATGTGGCTATGTTTGCGCAGAGTTTGGAGATCAAAAAAGACTTTGTGAAAGAGCCATACTCCTCTGTGCTGGTGAAGTTTGCGAACGAGTTTCGTGAACACGAGATGCCGGATATGCCTCCTGGCGAGCGTTTCCCCTATGCGGTGATATGTGTGAAATTGGAGGGCAATGGCACCGAGGTATCAGCAGCCAAACGCACGCTGTCTTTGGACTTGGGTCTGTTTCCTGTACAAGAGCGCGTGACGGATATGGAGAACATGATTCTGTTTTTGGTTCCTGCCTCGGCATTGCGTGTGTCGCTGACTTGTGGTGATGGTTGCTCGAAAGTGCGGATATTGGATTTGCCTCAATTGGAGTCGAATGCGGTGTATTCGGGTACGGTGCATTTTACTCCAGTGGAGGGTACACAGGTAGTTGAGGTGGTGGATAAGGAGCAACTGAAGCAAGAACTCTTTAGCGAGTTTGCAAGTCTATGGAAGACTCAGCAATCCGCCCAATCGGAAGAATCGCAAGCTACTGAGTCGGCGGAGCAGCCAGATGCGTCGCAAGAAAAGCAAAATAGGTACGAACAATACTCGCAGAATGCTACGATAAAGACTTTGCTTTCAGCGCAAATAGGCTATTCGGTTTCTCCCCAGTGGAGCTATGGTGTATTGTTCGGACAGATGTATAGCGGGTATGGATGGTATGTGAGTGGTCGTTCTGATTTTCGCTTTGGCACTTCTGCTGTCGCTACGTGCGACGCGGATGGCTTGGTGGAAGGTGTGAAGCCATTTTATTCGGGTAATACCCAAAGTAGCCACTTGGCTATTCATGGTGGTTTTATGATGAATGTGCTGGAGAGTGTGACGAAGAATAAGTTCCATACCTTGGGTTTTTATGTAGGTGGTGGCTATGGCAAACGCGAGTTGCTGGCAGAAACGACCAAGGGTGAATGGATAAAGTATGCTCCTACGTCGCATGCTGGTTTTGCGGGTAACGTGGGCTTGTTTGGTAGTGTAGCGGGTGTGACCTTGCATGCCGGTGTGAGTACGATCAACTTCAAGTACATGGACTTGGAAGTGGGTATCGGTTTTATGTTTTAAGGGATATGTCAATATGTTTAATCGTGGCGTTAATCGTGTACAAACATTGTTGGAAGAGAATGAGAATGGCAAAGCTGAATTTATCATAGATAGGATTACTGTATTTG
The DNA here is from genome assembly GCA_045658785.1 of Paludibacteraceae bacterium. Taxonomy (GTDB): domain Bacteria; phylum Bacteroidota; class Bacteroidia; order Bacteroidales; family Paludibacteraceae; genus Colicola. The sequence goes on from JAZOVR010000112.1 coordinate 16,593, forward strand.
GTGTGGTGATTAATGATGCTTCAATCAATGATAGGGGTGTAACAGAAAATGATACTAAAAATGTTACTAAAAATATTACCGAAAATGATACTAGGGTAGAAACAGAAAAAACTAGGGTAGAAACTGAAAACATTAGGGTAGAAACAGAAAAAACTAGGGTAGAAATATTGAAGTTGCTGAAGCAATATCCTATGATGACAATGGGACAAATAGCAGTTAAATTAAATATCTCCCTTAAAGGTATAGAATGGCAGGTTGCAAAGTTGAAATCAGACGGTCTTCTTCGTCACATCGGTCCTAATAAAGGCGGTAAATGGGAAGTTATTAATAATGACTAAATGATTATGTTTATGAAAAAGATATATTCGATACTATTGTGCATAGGACTAGTTGCTAGTTTTGTGGCATGTGAGAAGGATAAAGACTTTGCATTGACAACGCTGTCAGTGGCAAATGAAACCATCACGCCGTGGTACGAGTCGGCACAGGTGAGTTGTAGTTTCAAGGCCGATGCTACTATCAGCGAGGCCTGTGTACAGTATGCCTTGTCCTCTAGTTTTGTGGAGTACAAGACGGCAGAGATGGCGGAGGAGAAAGGTGTGTATTCGGCACAACTGACAGACCTGCAGAGTGATACGATGTATTATGTTCGATATGTGGTGTCCAATAAGTATTCGCAGGTAGTTTCTGAAGCGGTGGTGGACTTTCGTACCTTGCAGCCCGTGGTGCCTAAGGTTGTGACCAAGGAGGTGAAAGATGTAGATGATCAATCTGCTACTGTGCAAGGAAAAGTGACGTCAGATGGAGGAGCAGAAGTGACGGAACGCGGTGTGGTGTATGGCACATCGGAGAATCCGACTGTGGAAAATAGTAAGGTAACGAGCGGTGCGGGTATAGGTGCGTTTACGTGTAATCTCACTGGTTTGCAACCCAATACGAAATACTATGTACGTGCGTATGCGGTGAATAAGAAAGGTACGGCGTATGGTGAGCAGGTGAGCTTTACGACATTGGAAGAAGTGAGTGCAACACCAGAATATGTAGATTTGGGTTTGAGTGTGAAGTGGGCTGATCGCAATGTAGGTGCAACAAAACCAGAGGAATACGGCGATTATTTCGCATGGGGTGAGACGGAACCTAAAGAGGTGTATGACTGGAGTACGTATAAATGGTGCAATGGTAGTGAAACAACTCTAACCAAGTACAATAGCAGTAGCAGTTATGGTACTGTAGATAATAAAACCCAATTGGAATTAAGTGACGATGCAGCTCGTGCAAATTGGGGTGGTAGTTGGCGGATGCCTACTGATGCCGAATTAACCGAATTGCGTGAGAATTGCACATGGACATGGACCACTCAAAATGGCGTAAATGGTTACAAAGTGACAGGAACCAACGGCAATAGCATTTTCCTCCCCGCAGCGGGCTGCCGCTACGACAGTTCGCTCTACTACGCAGGTAGCTACGGCGACTACTGGGCGAGTTCGCTCAGCACGGACTACCCGAGCAACGCGTACTACTTGCTCTTCAGTTCGGGTTACGTGGGTTGGAGCGACTACGGCCGTTACTATGGTCAATCCGTGCGTCCAGTGTATGGGGAATATGTTCCTGAAAGTACTTTACCTGTGGTAACTACTAGTACAATCACCCAAATCACGGAGACGACTGCTGTGGCTGGTGGAAATGTGACGAGTGATGGTGGTGCGAGTGTGACGGAACGCGGTGTGGTGTATGGCACATCGGAGAATCCGACTGTGGGAAATAGCAAGGTAGTTGGTGGTAGCGGTACAGGTGCGTTTACGTGCAATCTCACTGGTTTGCAACCCAATACGAAGTACTATGTACGTGCGTATGCGGTGAATAAGAAAGGTACGGCGTATGGTGAGCAGGTGAGCTTTACGACATTGGAAGAAGTGAGTGCAACACCAGAATATGTAGATTTGGGCTTGAGCGTGAAGTGGGCGACGTTTAACGTGGGTGCCAATAAACCAGAGGAGTACGGTGATTATTTCGCATGGGGCGAAACTGAACCAAAGAACACTTACGATTGGAGTACATATAAGTGGTGCAATGGTAGTGAAACAACTTTGACCAAGTACTGCACCGATGGTAGTTATGGAACAGTAGATAACAAAACTCAATTGGAACTCAGTGATGATGCCGCTCGTGCAAATTGGGGTGGTGATTGGCGTATGCCTACTGATGCCGAATTAACCGAATTGCGTGGGCAATGTACTTGGACATGGACTACTCGAAATGGAGTGAATGGTTACAAAGTGACCAGCAAGAGCAATGGCAATAGTATTTTCCTCCCCGCAGCAGGCCACCGTAGCTACAGTTCGCTCGACTACGCAGGCAGCTACGGCCTCTACTGGTCGAGTTCGCTCGACTCGGACTACCCGGGCCGCGCGTGGAGCGTGCTCTTCTACTCAGACTACGTGAGCAGGTCCAACCTCAATCGGTACTATGGGTTCAGTATTCGTCCAGTGTATGGGGAATATGTTCCAGCAATCAATTTACCTATGGTAACTACTAGTACAATCACCCAAATCACTGAGACTACTGCTGTAGCAGGCGGTAATGTAACCGCCGATGGTGGTGCGAGTGTTACCGAGCGCGGTGTGGTGTATGGCATATCGGAGAATCCAACTGTGGAAAATAGCAAGGTAACGAGCGGTGCGGGTATAGGTGCGTTTACGTGTAATCTCACTGGTTTGCAACCCAATACGAAGTACTATGTACGTGCGTATGCGGTGAATAGCCAAGGTGCGGCGTATGGCGAGCAAGTGAGCTTTACGACATTGGAAGAAGTGAGTGCAACACCAGAATATGTAGATCTAGGTTTGAGCGTGAAGTGGGCGACGTTTAATGTCGGTGCCAATAAACCAGAAGAGTACGGAGATTATTTCGCATGGGGTGAGACGGCACCCAAAGAGGTGTATGATTGGAGTACGTATAAATGGTCCAATGGTAGTGAAACTTTAACCAAGTACAATAACAGCAGCGCTTACGGTACCGTAGATCATAAAATTCACTTGGAACTCAGTGATGATGCCGCTCGTGCAAATTGGGGTGGTGATTGGCGTATGCCTACAAAGACAGAGCAAGACGAGTTGCGCAATAATTGCAATTGGACATGGACTACTCAAAATGGAGTGAATGGTTACAAAGTGACCAGCAAGAGCAATGGTAATAGCATTTTCCTCCCCGCAGCGGGCTGCCGCGTCGACAGTTCGCTCGACAACGCGGGCAGCTACGGCACCTACTGGTCGAGGTCGCTCAGCACGGACTACCCGAGCCTCGCGTACAACTTGTACTTCAACTCAGACGGCGTGGATTGGTACTACGACTACTACCGTTACTTCGGGTTTCCTGTGCGCCCAGTGTGCCAGTAGTGGGCCCCACCTAGCCTCCCCTTGAAGCAGCGGAGCTGCGGTTTAGTGAACGGCACAAGGTGCCTACTGTTTAGTGAACGCCCCAAGGGGGCGGTATCCCTTAGTGAGGGAAAAAGTGTGACAGCTGTGACAGCTGTGACAGCAAAATCTATAACCTCGTCCATGCGTGTACGTACATATACGTGGACGAGACATAAGAAACAGCCGTCACAGCTGTCACAGCTGTCACAAAAAAAGTGCGTTTTTGGGCAGATTAGGGTTGCGGTCAAAAGCGTATCTACAGCGCATCATCCGCGCATCTACAGCGGATAGGAAGAAAGTTTGTACGCTCGCAATATCATAAGAAAATAGGCTTCGCCTTTATTATCCGTTACCCATCATCTCATTTTCAAGCGAGCTTGAATGAGTGATGGATACCGTATAAAATAGATTAAATCTATTATTTCCTCATGATATTTCTCGCTTTACTTGCGTATGTGCATTTTTTTTTGTATCTTTGCAGGCAAATTGCGAGTGGAGCCACAAAAGTGGCTATTGTGAGTGTGCAGAGATAGAAAAAAATAGAAACAAAGATATGGAAATTTTGCAACAAATGCTTGAGCGCGCGCAAGCTAATCCGCAGCGCATCGTATTGCCCGAGGGTGATGAGCCTCGCACCTTGGAGGCAGCGAATATCCTACTGAAAGACAAAGTGGCCCGTCTGATCTTGATAGGCGACCCCGCAGTGATTCGACAGATGGCCGAGGAGAAAGGGTATGCGTACATACTGCGTGGTGAGGACTTGACCATCGTGGATCCCCTGACCGACCCTAAGATGCCAGAATATGCGAAGCTGCTCTTCGAACTCCGCAAAGCCAAAGGTATGACGCTGGAGCAAGCGACAGAGAAAGTGAAAGACCCATTGTATCTGGGCTGTCTGATGATCAAGAACGGCGATGCCGATGGCGAGTTGGCAGGCGCTCGTGGTACCACGGCAGATACAATCCGTCCTGCTTTTCAGATACTGAAGACCCGCCCAGGCGTGCATATCGTGTCGGGTGCGTTCTTGATGTTTACCCCTGCTAAGCACTTGGGCGAGGGTGGCTTCCTGGTGTTTGCGGACTGCGCGGTTAACCCATGTCCTAACGCGCAAGAGTTGGCCGAGATAGCGGTGACCACCGCCGAGACCGCGAGAGCGTTGGGCGGCATAGAGCCACGCGTGGCGATGCTGAGCTTCTCGAGCAAGGGCAGCGCGAAGCACGAGTTGGTGGACAAGGTGGTAGAGGCTACACGTCTGGCACACGAGATGGCTCCAGAGTTGGCCTTGGACGGCGAGTTGCAGTTGGATGCCGCCCTGGTGGAGAGCGTGGGCGCTCAGAAAGCTCCAGGTTCGTCCGTAGCAGGCAAGGCGAATGTGCTGGTGTTCCCAGACTTGCAAGCGGGTAATATAGGCTACAAGCTGGTGGAGCGCTTCTCTGGTGCCGATGCGGTAGGCCCTATCCTGCAAGGTATAGCAGCGCCAGTGAACGACCTGAGCCGTGGCTGCAAAGTGCAAGACATCGTGCAGATGGTGATCATCACTGCAAATCAAGCGATAGGCATGAAGGGATAAAGAGCGGCTTCGCCTGTTGGATGTTAGACCACTTCGTTGTTAGAAGTTAGACCAAGCGAGCTATAGGACGGCGCAAAGCGCCTGTAGGTTGTAGGCAAGAGGAATAAGAATTAACCAAAAAACACAATAAAAACATGAAAATCTTAGTATTGAACTGCGGAAGTAGCAGTATAAAGTATAAACTGTTTGATATGGATACCCAAGCCGTATTGGTGCAGGGTGGCGTGGAGAAGATAGGTTTGCCAGACTCGTTCTTGCAAATCAAGTTGGCTAACGGCGAGAAGGTGAAGATAGAGCAAGCTATGCCTGAGCATACCGTGGGTATTCAATTGATTTTGAATAGCTTGGTAGATGAGAAGATAGGTTGCATCGCTTCGCTGGATGAGATAGAGGCAGTGGGTCATCGCGTGGTACACGGCGGTGAGAAATTCAACAAATCGGTGCTGATCACTCCCGAGGTGAAGGAGATGATAGTGAAGTGCGTAGAGCTGGCTCCGCTGCACAACCCAGCGAACCTGAAGGGTATTGAGGCGGTAGAGAGTGCATTGCCAGGCGTAGCACAAGTGGCAGTATTTGACACCGCATTCCACCAGACTATGCCGGATGAGGCGTATATGTACGCCATCCCATATGAGTTGTACGACAAGTATGCGATTCGTCGCTATGGCTTCCACGGCACGTCACACCGCTACGTATCGGCACGCGTGTGCGAGTACTTGGGTGTAGATGCGAAGCAAACGAAGGTGATCACCGCGCATATCGGCAACGGCGGTAGCTGTACGGCGGTATTGAATGGTGAGTCGGTGGACACTTCTATGGGTTTGACCCCGCTGGAGGGCCTGATGATGGGTACTCGTGCAGGCGATATGGACCTGGGTGCAGCTACGTACATCATGGAGAAGGAAAACCTCTCTACGGCTGAATTTTCGAACCTGATGAATAAGAAGTCGGGTCTGCTGGGTGTGAGTGGAGTGTCAAGCGATGCACGCGACATCGAGAATGCGGTGAAGTCGGGCAATGAGCGTGCAGATCTGGCGCGCAGAATGTTCATCTATCGCGTGAAGAAGTATATCGGTGCGTATGCTGCTGCCATGAACGGTGTGGATGTGATCGTCTTCACGGGCGGAATAGGCGAGAACGATGCCTATATTCGTGGAGAGATAATCAAGGGTTTGACCTATCTAGGCATAGATTTTGAGGAGAGCAAGAATGCTGTTCGCGGCGGGGAAGCCGTACTGTCTGCCCCAGGCAGCAAGGTGACTGTATGCGTGATTCCTACCGATGAGGAATGGATGATAGCGTCAGACACGAAAGCACTGATTTAAGAAGTTAGATATTAGACCGCTTCGCTGTTGGATATTAGACGGCGGAGTGGTTACAAAAAAAACACAAGAACCTTGAAACCAATTATTTATCAATTGCTGCCTCGCTTATTTACCAATTACAATGAGACGCGTCGTCATAGAGGTAGCATGCAAGAGAATGGTTGCGGTACGCTGAATGCGATCACAACCAAGGCGCTGAACGCCATTCACGATCTGGGTGCCACACACGTGTGGTACACCGGTATCATACGCCATGCCACCGCTATGTACAATACACCGAGTATCGTCAAAGGTTTGGCTGGAAGTCCTTATGCCATAACCGATTACTACGATGTGCATCCCGACTTGTGCGAGGATAAACGTCGTCGTATGCAGGAGTTTGCAGAGCTGGTGGAGCGCACGCACAAAGCGGGTATGGATGTCATCATTGACTTTGTCCCTAACCATGTGGCGCGCGAGTATCACTCTACGGCACAACCTCGTGGCGTAGAAGCATTGGGGGCGAACGATAATCCCGATTGGGCCTTCTCGCCGCTCAACAACTTCTACTATATGCCAGGTCAGAAGTTCGCTCCACACTTCGATATCAAAGACTATGAGGAGTATCCCGCTCGCGCTACAGGCAACGACTGCTTCACAGCCAATCCGTCGGTCAATGACTGGTACGAGACGGTGAAACTCAACTATGGCGTCTTCTACCAAGGTGGTGGAGAGAAACAGTTTAATCCTATCCCAGATACATGGCACAAGATGCTGCATATCTTGCTCTTCTGGGCAGGCAAGCAGGTGGATGGTTTCCGCTGCGACATGGCGGAGATGGTGCCTGTGGAGTTCTGGTCATGGGCCATTGAGCAAGTGAAAAAGGAATATCCAGAGATTCTTTTCATCGCTGAGGTGTATAACCCGAACCTCTATCGCGACTACTTGGCAGCAGGCTTTGATTACCTCTATGACAAAGTGGGTATGTACGACTACCTGCGCGGCGTGACCAGCAAGAACTGGCCCGCAGAGGGCATCTCGCAGCAATGGCAAAAGGTGGATGATATCCGTGACCGAATGCTCTATTTCCTGGAGAACCACGATGAGCAACGTATCGCCAGTGGGTTCTTCTGCGGACGCGGTATGTGTGCAGAACCCGCTATGATTGTGGCGGCAACCTTGGGTACCAACCCTGTGATGGTGTATGCTGGACAGGAGCTCGGCGAGAAGGGTATGGATGCCGAGGGCTTCTCAGGTATGGATGGTCGCACGACAATCTTCGACTATTGGGGCGTGAAATCGCTGCAAGCATGGGCAAACCGTGGCAAGTTTGATGGGGCAAATCTGGATGATGAGCAAAAGACTCTTCGCGCTTTCTATCGCCAACTCTTGCGTGTGGCTCGCAGCGAAAAGGCTATCACCCTGGGCGATATGTATGATTTGACCTATGCGCAAGGGGAAGGCTTCAACAAGCATGAGCAATTTGCCTATCTCCGCAAATACAAGAAGCAGACCCTCTTGGTGGTGCTGAACTTCGATGACCGTCAAGTGGATGTGCAAGTGCGTATTCCGCAAGAGGCGTTTGAATACCTGCAATTGGAGTCACAATCAGAGGCTAAGGCCAAAGACCTGCTCACAGGCGAGGAGTATAGCTTCCCATTGAACGCGCATACTCCAGTCTGCTTGTCGCTCCCAGCATGGAAGGGAGTGATACTCAAGATTAAAGGTTAAAGGTGATAGGACGCCTCTTGAGGCGATAGGACGCTTCGCTATAGGTTATAGGCAGAGAATATATGAAACGATTAGCAGAGAAAATAAAACCCTATTTGAAGTTGCTCCGTGTGGGCAATCTGGGGTTTCTAGCCATCTTGCTCTTTGTGATGGAATATTGGGTAGCTACGCCGCTATTGCAACGTGCGCTATTCTCTGAGCAGATGCCTTGGTGGGTGCTTATGCTTCTGATAGTCAGTGTGGTATGTATTGCTGCAGGCGGGTATGTGATCAACGATTATTTCGATGTCAAGATCGATCGTATCAATCGGCCCGATGACTTGATTGTGACGCGCATTATCTCTCGCGATGCGGCTATGCTCATCTTCCAGGTACTGACAGCAGTAGGCATTGTTTGCGGCGGAGTCGTGTCGTGGTGGTCACGCAGCTGGACGCTCCTGTTTATCTATATCGTCATCCCTGGACTATTGTGGTTCTATTCGGCGAGCTACAAGCGTTTGTTTTTGGTGGGCAATCTGGTGGTAGCTTTTGCCTCGGCTATCGTGCCGTTGTTGGTGGCTATTGTGAACGCTGATTATCTGCGTCACCTATATGGAGATGCCCTCGCTTATACCCCTATTGTGGGCGAACTGTATGTCTGGATGAGTGGTTTTGCGGTATTTGCGTTTTTGATGACCTTGGTCCGTGAGATGGTCAAGGATATTGAGGACGTGGAGGGTGATCGCGAGATGGAGTGTCGCACGATGCCAATCGTATGGGGTGAGAGATGGACGAAAGTTGTCGTAACGACTTTGCTGATAGGCATCATGGCGCTGGTTGCGTATATCGGTTGGATGGTGTTGCCATTCCCCGTGGCATGGAATAGTTTTACCTGCCGTTATCTGGTCTTCGGACTGCTGGTGCCTATGGCATGTGTGCTAGTATTGCTATGGTCAGCTCGTTCTGCTCGTGAGTTTCACACGGTGCAACAAGTGCTGAAATTTACCATGTTTATGGGCGTTCTCTTCTCATACGTGATCGCCACAAACCTTTAAAACGCATAAAACAAGTGCGTTGGCGCATGAAACAGTTGAAACCAAATATCATCTTGGGTTCCCAGAGTCCTCGCCGTCGTGAATTAATGGCGGGATTGGACATCCCCTTCACCTGTGTGACGATAGATGCCGATGAGTCGTATCCTGATGACTTGCAGGCGGGTGAGATACCTATCTATATATCGCGCGCGAAGGCGCGCGCGTACGCGAGTTTCCTCGGGGAGAACGACCTGCTCATCACTTCCGATACCATTGTTTGGCTCAATGGTGAGATGCTCGGCAAACCCAAAGATGAAGCGGATGCCCGCGCCATGCTTGCCCGCTTGAGTGGTCAAACCCACGAAGTCTATACCGCCGTCTGCTTTGCAGATCGGAATGGCGAATTGGAGACCTGGGTGGATTGCACCAAAGTGACGTTCAATACGTTGTCAGAAGAGGAGATTGGCTACTATGTGAACAAGTATCGCCCGCTTGACAAGGCAGGTGCGTATGGGGTACAAGAGTGGATAGGGTATGTAGGTGTGAGAAGGATGGAAGGTTCGTATTTCAACGTCATGGGCTTCCCGATCTGCCATGTCTATGAGCGGTTGAAAAAGTATCTATATTGAAATAGGTTGGTGTGTTATGCTTGTGGCAACAAAGCCGAACATCCCTCTACCAAATCATGGTAGGTAATCTCAAAATCACCTGTGTACCAAGGATCTGCCACATCATGATGGAGTAGGCGGCGGATCTTGGGGTGGGTAGAAGCCGCATCTTGTTGCATGATATCTTCGCCTAAGACACGGTAGAGATTGCGGATATTGTACTCTTCCATGCACAGAATGAGATCGAAATGGTAGTAGTCTAGGGTCGTGATTTGTCGCGCGTAATGACGGGTGAAAGGAACTCCATGTCTGGTGAGACAGCGTTTGGCTGGTGGGTATATATCATTGCCAATCTCTTCGCGAGAAGTGGCGCAAGAGTCAATCTCCCAATCGCATGCAGGAGCATGCTGATTCAGCAGGTGGCGCATGATCATTTCTGCCATCACGCTACGGCAGATGTTGCCGTGACAAACAAAAAGAATCTTCATATCTTATTTAAATCCAAAAACGAAATACACTGCACCGATCAAGCAGAGAGCAGCTACAATGTGATTCCACTTGATTTGCATATGGAAGGCTATCACCGAGAAAAGGATGAAGACTACCAGTGTGATGACCTCTTGCAATATCTTGAGTTGCATCAGAGAGAAGGGACCACCGTTGCCTTCGAATCCAATTCGGTTGGCTGGAACTTGCAGACAATACTCAAAAAATGCTATACCCCACGAGATGGCAATCACGCCTATCAGCGGAAGGGCTTTGAACCATGAGAACTCGGCCATCTTTAGATGACCATACCAAGCCAATGTCATGAATACATTGGATGCTACGAGTAGTAGTATTGTGTAAAAACTATTCATTTTTTTATCCTATGCGGTAAATAATTCGTTTTGATATTCTCCATCGCACTCCAGATGGAGTCGCGCACGTTGGGGTTGAAGGATTCGAGCTGTGTGAGCAGATGCTTTACTTGGGTTCGACTACTCACCTTCTCAAACGGGCAAAGTTTTGGTTGCTTCTCATAGTTGCAGAGTTGCGCATAGCGCGTCAGTTCTTTTTCTTCGATTAGGCATAATGGGCGAATCATCTGAATGGGCATCTTCTCCATTTGCAATAGCGGGGGGATAGTACTGATACTGCCTTGGAAAATCATATTCATGAGTAGTGTTTCCACTAAGTCGTCCATGTGATGACCTAAAGCAATCTTGTTGCAACCCAATTCTTGTGCAACATCAAACAGCACCTTACGCCTATACCATGAGCAGAGAAAACACGGATCTTTTGTCTTCTTTTTACCAATATCTTCTCCCTCGGGGAGAAGGTAGGTGGACTCTCCTATCTCTGTATCGCGTACAATAAAAGGTACGCGCACGCGTGCGCAAAAGTCTTGTAGATAACTAATGTCAGAGTGATAATCGCGTTCTTTGACGCGAACATGTACGGCAGTTACCTGAAATCGAGGAACATGTATCTGCGCTCGTTTACCGAGAAACTCCACGAGGGCTAATGAGTCTTTTCCTCCACTCAAACCTATTAATACATGATCGCCATCGGCTATCAGTGCATAGTCTAGGCAAGCTTTGTGGAAGCGTTTGGTCAAACGAGAGCGCAAACGAATGAGTGCTATTTCTTCGGCTGTCTTGTTCATAAACGGCTGCAAAGGTACTGAAAAAAAGGGAAATATACGACAAAAAAGCATAAAAATGCATATTTTTTTTATTTTTTCGCAAAAATATTTGGTCAGTTCAAAAAAAAGCAGTACCTTTGCACTCGCTTTCGGTTGAGAGCGATGTTCTTTAACATTTTGCGGCAATAGCTCAGTTGGTAGAGCACAACCTTGCCAAGGTTGGGGTCGCGAGTTCGAGTCTCGTTTGCCGCTCTATAGAAATGAGCAGGACATAGTTCCTGCTTTCATTTTCTAAAAACGTTCCTTGACACCGAGAGGTGACGAGCCCAAATGGCGGAATTGGTAGACGCGCTCGTTTCAGGTGCGAGTGTTGAGAGACGTGCAGGTTCGAGTCCTGTTTTGGGCACAACTTGATTTGTAAGAAAAAGAGTGATCTTTAAAATATGTTGCTAAGCAACAACGCGCAGGTGGTGAAATTGGTATACACGCTACTTTGAGGGGGTAGTGGTCGCAAGATCGTGTGAGTTCGAGTCTCATCCTGCGCACATTTTTTTTCTGTTTTTTATCAAAAGCAGAAGGAGAGATGGCAGAGTGGTCGATTGCGGCGGTCTTGAAAACCGTTGAGCTGAGAGGCTCCGGGGGTTCGAATCCCTCTCTCTCCGCAAAAACAAGAAAGGAGTTCTGAATGGAACTCCTTTTCTTTTTTTT
>JAZOVR010000113.1:0-3572 GCA_045658785.1 Paludibacteraceae bacterium
GAGCCCAAATGCTATCATTCAAACTGTGGAAGTTAGTATATTTGGCAGGATACCCAGAAATGTTAACTTCAACAATAGGGCTAAGCATAAAGGAGAAAAGTCCTGCAGGTTTGGTAATAGTAATATACTCCAAATCAACTAAAATATCACCTCCGCCATTTACACGCAAGGCTTCACGTATGGCAGCTCTTAGCACATTTTGATCACCTCCACGTCTAACTTCACGACTAGGTTGATACGTAAAAGAAATACGCTCATTGGAAACGTCTAAATCCGCTACTGTGACGTTTCGAAGGAATGTAGTAGGATCCTTGTACTCGGCAGTAGAACGGATTGTTCGACAAGATGTTGCAACAAATGCTAACACAATTACCAATAAAAAAGAAAATTTTTTCATAATGTTTTAGGTCGCTTATAATCCATTGACCATCGTTTTTGTGAGAAGTTGGCTCCGAACATCCCGTTGATATAAATATACAAAAAGCGTGGAACCTTACCTTTGCTTATTCTCCACTTAGAGGTTCTGGTAAACCTTTCCTATAAGAATAAGCAAGCAACGCCCACGCCGAATATGAAATGCCACCAAACAGAGCAATCCAACAAAGGATGCTCTGCGGGCGGGATATACATATCCCAAAGGGCGTTTACTGCCTTCTTGCTTTGGATAGGTTGAAATTTACCAGATTTCTAAGTGCCAAAACAAGCGCTAATAAACGCTTTTATAATATGTCTGCAAACCCGATTGTTCGGCTTTGCGGTGCAAAGGTACAACAAAAAATGCGGATGTGCAAATTTTAAATAGAAAAATTTTTAGGAGGTATAGATGTAATAGGACTTTCGTAGGAAAAATAAATTCGCCATTTATGTTCGCATAATGAAAACATAAATGGCGAAAGACGTTTAACTTTAACCGCAATAAAAATAGTTTTAAGGAAGTTACATTCTCAATTTGAAACCCGATAAGATGGTATCTGGACGGAAATGAAAGACACTCGCCATTTCGCCAGCCATGCAGAAACCGCATACGCGGCATTGCTCCGTACCATAACCTAGACACAAACTGCGGCTACCGTCGGTATAGATGAAGTTGGTAACAAAGCACTCTTTGCCCAACTGAATTTCGCCTAAAGCATTGCGCTTCATGAGTTTCAATCCCGAACGAGAGTTCATAATAGGATAGCCCTTTTTCTTGTACTCAAGTACTTTGTCAATCAACTCCGCTTTCTTCTCTAGTGGCAGCATTAGGTATTCTGTGCCAGGGTAGGGAGTGTGGAAGTTGATAGAGATCTGCTCAATGGCAGGATTATTCTTGGCATACTCCATCGCTGCATCCAGCGACTCGTGGTTGAGTGCGTTCACTACCATATTTACACAAATATGCTTGAAACCTGACTTGCGGATATTCTCCTCTAAACGAGCAAAAGAACCTTCGCCACGCACACGATCATGGTATTCTCCTACGCCGTCCATGCTCACCCAAGTCGACTGCGGACGAATCCAAGAGAAGTCTTGCTGCGCGTTGGTGGTGACAGTGATAGAGAAGAATCCGATCTCTAATGCTTTATCAATGAGGTCATTGATGGTTCGGTCGCCTTCCTTCCAAAGTGTAGGTTCGCCGCCTTCGAGGTCGATGAAACGTGAGCCGAGTTCGTAGGAGTAGCGCATGTCAGCAACGATGTCGTCAAAGGTGCGTTGTTTATAACCCGCACTGCCATAAACGGAGCAGTGTTTGCAACGGAGATTGCATTTGTCGGTAATAAACAATACGGTCTGCAATGGTGCGCGGCGGCCTAAAAAACGTGCACGGAGGAACCATTGACCGAGATATACGTAGTGCGATAATGTCTTAAAAATATTCATCTTTTTTAGTGTTTAGTGGACGATTAGGTGAACGATAATTAGTACAAGGCAGAAGAATGTGCAGATGTTGCGGGCGAGAAGCCAGCGATAGAGGAACCAATCCATACCTGCTTTTTTGTAACTTTCCCAATCTCCCATAGGTCCCATCCACCAACGTGGTGTGTCGTTGCGAGGCAACCCATACGCAAATAATCGGGTAGAGTGAATAAGGTAGATAGACATAGGCAAAGTGATGAGTGTGAAGAGATACCATGGACTCCACCAGCCCAACGCAATACCCATACCTAAGATAGCAAAAGGAATAATGGCAAAGATAGAGATGAAAGTAATCATAGCAGCTTTCTTGCCGAGTAGTCTTGCAAACGTCATCTTGCCCAGTTCGGCATCCGCTTCTACCTCCATCACGGAGTGGACATAAACGATATTTGTCACCATACAACCAATAGCAATGCTCATGCAGAGCATTTCCCAAGAGAAAATGGTGCCTGTGATAGCCGCTTGTATGCCCAGCATGCAGAGGGGACCAAACATAAGTCCGATGACAAGTTCTCCAAATCCATGAAAACCAAGTTCGAGTGGTTTGCCAGAATAGTTAATACCTACAAACAATCCAATCAGAGCATACATCACTATACCCATAGCCGCTTGCCATCCGTGAATAAGCCATTGTGCCACAAAAGCGATACCGCCCATCAGCGCTGCGAAGCCGAGGAAAGCGACAATCGCCCATCCGAGTTGAGAAATAGTGGCCTTTGTTTCGCTAGGTGCCTCATTGCCACGAACGAGATAATGGCACTTTTCCATTCGTGCGCGCACACTATTTTTATTAATGTCTGCACGTATTCGTGAATCATGTTTGAAATCGTAATAGTCGTCTGCGAGGTTCATTCCAAGATGGGCAGCACATACACCTAAAAGCAAGGGCAAAGCTAACCACCAAAGAAAACCCTCTTGTCCGATACACAAGATGATAGCAGTCAAGGTGGGAAGAATAGACTGCGGAAGCGCAATGTTGCGTGCGTTTTTAAACCAAAAAGCAAGTTTTGACATAATAGAATAGTCTTTTTGTTAATTTAGGGTGCAAAGGTACAATAAAATTTGCGGATGCGCAAGAAAAATCGCATTTTAAGGCGATTTTTCTAGTGTAAGGTGTAGAGTGTAAGGTGTAAAGCGGGACTGTGTCGCAGTTTAGAGAACGGCGCAAGGCGCCTACAGTTTAGGGTTTAGTGGCTTGAGTATCGGTGAAAGTCGCTGAATAACCTATGAATCACCTAAGATTTACAAAGGTATTTCATGAGAAATGGAAGATAAAAAAGGATCTTAGATAGAAAGAAAACAAGGAAAAGGTTGTTGAAAAAATGAAAGAGAGAGATAGAATTGCTCTTTTTTTGTTGATTTGCTTGCATATATGAAAAAAAAGTTGTACCTTTGCAGGCTGTTTGGAGCGCGCACGCGTATTTGAATTAAGGCGCATGACTAAAACAAAGAGAATTGATAATTATTAACATATAAGATTTTTTAAGACAATGGACAACAAGAAACGTGTTTACACCTTCGGTAACGGTAAGGCAGAAGGTAACGCATCAATGCGAGAGACATTGGGCGGTAAGGGCGCAAACTTGTCTGAGATGAACTTGGTAGGTGTACCAGTACCTCCAGGTTTCACTATCATCACAGATGTTTGCAACGAGTACTACGAAGTAGGTCAAGAG
>JAZOVR010000114.1:0-1660 GCA_045658785.1 Paludibacteraceae bacterium
AAATGTACCTTCGGGGATATTACAGTTGAGCTATGCGAGAAGTTTCGAGATTATCTATTGAAATGCAAGCAGATACATCACCCCAACTCATATATCAGTCGAAATTCCGCAGCGGGATATTACTCCACTTTCCGCGCCCTGCTGAAGATTGCCTACAAGGAGAAGATGTTGCGCGAAAACCTCAATGACTTTCTTGAGAAAATCGAGTGGAAAGAGGTAAAAAAGGAGTACCTGACACTTGACGAGGTAAAGCTACTCGCCGCCACACCTTGCCGTATTCCTGTGCTGAAACAAGCATCGCTGTTTGCTTGTATGACAGGACTTCGCATCAGCGACATACTCAAATTGCAATGGAGCGACTTTGAAATGGGACCCGATCAAGGCTACTACATTCGCATCTGTACCGAGAAGACCGAGACCGAGGCAACACTCCCCATCAGCCACGAAGCATTGGAACTATGCGGCGAATGGGGCAAAGGATTGGTGTTCAAAGGACTCACCCGCGCAATGACACACCACCCACTCAAACAGTGGATTGCCGAGGCTGGGATAAAGAAGAAAATAACCTTCCACTGCTTCAGGCATTCCTATGCGGTCATCCAAATCTCTTTAGGCACAGATATTTACACCGTATCGAAGATGCTAACGCATAAGAATGTTACTACCACGCAGATTTATGCCGACCTTGTAAACTCCAAGAAACGCGAAACTGCCAACAAGATTTCGTTAAAGTAGGGAGAAAACTACTAAAAGTAGGGTAAAAATTGCAAAAAGTAGGAAGAAAAGTATTATATTTGCACAAAAGTAGGGAGAAAACCACTAAAAGTAGGAATAAACTATAAACGATGAATGTTGTGGCTAACAAATTAGAACAACTTGTAACAAGATATCGAGAACTGGGTATTGACAACCAGATAGACTATGATAAATTCTATCTTTACTCGTTGATTACCCATTCTACAGCTATCGAGGGCTCAACCATCACCGAATTGGAAAATCAGATAATGTTCGACCATGGGGTGAGCCTCAAAGGTAAGAGCATCGAGGAGCAGAGTATGAACCTCGATTTGAAAGCTGCATACGAAAAGGCTATCGAACTTGCGAAACAACATAAGCCAATCACAATAGATATGCTCATTTCGCTATCTGCCCTTGTGATGAAGAACACCGGTAAGGAGTATAACACTGCTTTGGGCAACTTTTCATCGGCTCGTGGTGAGTTGCGTTTGCTCAATGTTACAGCTGGTGTCGGAGGTCGTTCTTATATGAACTACAGCAAAGTGCCAGCAAAATTGGCTGAATTTTGCAATCAACTAAATGCTAAGCGAGCAAAGTCTGCTACAATGACGGTTAATCAACTATACCAAATTTCATTTGATGCTCACTACAATTTGGTAACAATTCATCCTTGGGCTGATGGCAATGGTCGTATGGCTCGTTTGGTAATGAATATGCTTCAATTTGAGTTTGGGTTAATCCCCACAAAGATTCTCAAAGAGGATAAAGAGGAATATATCAAAGCGTTAGTTGCCACACGAGAGGATGATAACCTTGATATTTTCAGAAGGTTTATGACCTCAATGATGGAGCAGAACCTACAAAACGAAATTGCTACTTACTTGGAATCTATCGGGAATGAAGAAAGTAGGGAGGAAACTCC
>JAZOVR010000115.1:0-12078 GCA_045658785.1 Paludibacteraceae bacterium
TTGATAGAGTCCATACTATAGATACTTTTTAAGATATTTTTTTACTTTCACTAAGGACTTAATCAATTTTCCAATTACTCCATACCTATATCCGTGAACATCAATCACAGCAACACCTTTGTATTCGTTAAGAGTATGCAAGCCAATATTGTAACGCTTGTCGGTCGATTTGATTGTTTTTACATTTGGAATCAAAAAATCACCATCTTTATATTCGATTTCTTTGATATTGATTGCACAACCATAGCCTTTTTCGCAGTTTTGTGCAGGATAGTACACTCTATCTTTATATTTAAATAGAGCGCCACCTAATCGAGAGTTCTTAATTTCAGAAGGAATACTTTTCCAGAGAACAAAGCGTTTCTCGCTCTCGTTCCAATGATAAATATCTAACAAATAATCATTGTGAGCAGCAGTAAACAAAAGTGGGTCACCAAATACATCTGTGATGTCTGAATCCCAGATACAATCATTACATATCGTAGCGCAATGCGTCAAGGATTCAGTCTCAAAGTCAAACTTATAAACATCCAACTGACCGCTATGAGCACTTTCAGGATAAATGTACACATTGCCATTCTTTCGTAAAATATTGGGGAAAGACAAATGACTAGGTATTTCTAGAATAACCTTTCGCTGTACAACTTCGATCGTTTGGCGATCAATGTGTAAAAGCGAGATGACACCTTTTTTATAATCATATGCATAATCCTCGACTAATACTAAGATCTCAGTATCAGTTACATCCAAAATAAATGGATCAGCATACCATCTTTCTTTTGGTACCTTTACCCACTTAACTTCGTAAGTGTCGTTTTCCATGATTTGTTGGATGCCGCCTTCTATAAATCCGAGCGCCCAGCATCCTTCGCCTAATTTCTTTAACATGTCCAACTGTTGTTTGATTTGTACAATATGGACATAAAAAAAGCGTGAAACTTGCACTATTGCCGTTCCACTTGTAGAGGCCTTCGCATTGCCTTTGGTATTGAAACGACAACGCGAAGCCCACGCCGAATATAAAATATACTCTCGTGCTACATCATAGTTAAGGTACGCGTGTGCGCATATGCATATACGCAAATGGCGTACCAAAGTGGCACAAGAGGGATTATCTTATATCCCGTTGGACATCTACCGTTGCTAAGTTCCGAATACCTATTGAAAGTTGCGAAGTTTCTACAAGTCAGAACAGAGCGCTAATAAACGCCTTTCATATGTCTGCTCCCCTCGCCGTTGATGTGCAGACATCCCCTGGCGCAGGTTTGCGACTGCAAAGGTACAACAAAAAATGCAAATGCGCAAGTATAGCGAACAATATTTTCAAAAAAGATAGATTAATCTATCTCATCATAAGGAGGCAGATGTCCGAAGGTACGAAAAAAATGTATATGTGCAAGAAAAAAAACATTTCTCAGTGAATTTTACTATAAGTAAAATAAAGTCGCAGTAACATTTGCATATCCCATAAAAAATTTGTACCTTTGCGCGATTTTTTAGACAACATTGAAATTAAAGAAACAAAACATATGACAAGTCAAGAGATTAGACAATCCTTTTTGGATTATTTTGAGAAGAAGGGACACAAGATTGTACCTTCTGCACCCATGGTTATCAAAGATGACCCAACACTGATGTTTACCAATGCCGGCATGAACCCTTGGAAGGGTATCATCCTTGGCAACGACCCTATTCAATATCCTCGCGTAGCCGACTCGCAGAAGTGCCTCCGCGTGAGCGGTAAGCACAACGACCTCGAGGAAGTAGGTCATGACACCTACCACCACACCATGTTCGAGATGCTCGGCAACTGGTCGTTTGGCGACTACTTCAAGCAAGGCGCTATCGATATGGCATGGGAGTACCTTGTGGATGTGCTCAAACTTGACCCAAAGAACCTCTATGTGACCGTCTTCGAGGGTTCGCCTGAGGAGGGTATTGAACGCGACAATGAGGCAGCTAGCATTTGGGCAAAGCACTTGCCAGCTGATCATATCCTCGATGGCAACAAGCACGACAACTTCTGGGAGATGGGCGATACAGGTCCTTGCGGTCCTTGCTCCGAGATCCATGTGGATAGCCGTAGCGAAGAGGAGAAAGCCGCCGTTTCTGGTCGTGAACTCGTCAACAAAGACCACCCACAAGTGATTGAGATTTGGAACCTCGTGTTCATGCAATACAACCGCAAAGCCGATGGCTCGCTCGACTCGCTGCCATACAATGTAATCGATACGGGTATGGGCTTTGAGCGTCTGGTGCGCACCATGCAAGGCAAACAATCCAACTACGACACCGATGTCTTCCAACCTATGCTGAAGAAAATCGGCGAGATTTGCGGTGCTGAATACGGCAAAGAGGAGAAAGTGGATGTGGCCATGCGCGTGATTGCAGACCATATCCGTACCATTGCCTTTGCTATTGCCGATGGTCAGTTGCCAAGCAACGAGAAGGCGGGTTATGTCATCCGTCGTATCCTCCGCCGTGCCGTGCGATATGGCTACACTTTCCTCGGTCAACGCGAGGCGTTTATGTACAAACTCGTGCCACAACTCATTGCAGACATGGGCGCTGCATATCCAGAACTCGTTAAACAAGAGGGACAAATCACTCCAGTTATCAAGAGCGAGGAAGACGGTTTCCTCCGTACCTTGGACAAGGGTATCAGTTTGCTTGACAAACTCATGAAAGAGGCCAAAGGGAAAGAGATTTCAGGTGTGGATGTATTCACATTGAAAGATACTTACGGTTTCCCACTTGACCTTACTCAGTTGATTCTCAGCGAGAATGGTTTTACTACCAACGAGGAGGAGTACAACAAGGCACTTGAGCGCCAAAAAGAGATGGGTCGTCAAGCTAACAAACAAGAACTCGGCGACTGGAATGTATTGGCAGAAGGCGATAGCGAGTTTGTGGGTTACGACGAACTCTGCTGCGAGACCAAGGTGCTTCGCTACCGCAAGGTAGAGCAAAAGGGTAAGACCCTCTACCAAATCGTCCTCAGCAAAACTCCTTTCTACGCAGAGATGGGTGGTGAGGTAGGCGATACGGGTACCCTCGGTAATGTGCGCGTACTCGACACCAAGAAAGAGAACAACCTCGCAGTTCACCTCTTGGCTGAATTGCCAGCAGATATAGAAGGCACATTGGTGGCTACCGTAGATACATCTCGTCGTCAAGCCATTGCTTGCAACCACACTGCTACCCACATCGTACACTACGCACTCCGCCAAGTCTTGGGCGAGCATGTGGAGCAAAAGGGTAGTTTCGTCAACGCCGATAGCTTGCGCTTCGACTTCTCACACTTCCAAAAAGTGACGCCAGAAGAACTTCGCCAAGTGGAGATCCTCGCCAACGAGATGATTCGCCAAGACTTGCCACTCGAGGAAAGTCGCAATACTCCTATTGCCAAAGCCAAAGAAATGGGTGCGATGGCGCTCTTCGGCGAGAAATACGGCGATGAGGTGCGTGTCATCAAGTATGGTCCATCAGCAGAGTTGTGCGGTGGTTGTCACGTAGGTAGCACAGGTAAGATCGGTGCAGTGCGTATCGTGATGGAGACCAGTGTGGCAGCAGGTGTGCGTCGTATTGAGGCGGTGACTGCGGCTAAGGCAGACGAACTCTACTACAAGCAAGTAGATTTGCTGGGCAACTTGCGCGGACTATTGAATAACCCACAAGACCTAGAAGGCGCGATTCGCAAAGCCCTCGATGAGAACGCTGCGCTGAAGAAGCAAATCGAGACCTTCATGGCAGAGAAAGTAGAGCGCTACTGCGACGAACTCATCGCCAAGGCAGAGGAGCAAAACGGCATTGAACTCGTTCGCCTCACAGGCAACGTGGACCCAAGCCTGTTGCGCAATATGCCACTCATCCTCAAGAATAAGATTGCTCACAAGCACTTCGCTCTGGTAGCTGCTACCGAGTGGGAGGGCAAACCAATGATTGCTGTGGTGCTTTCTCCATCGATGGTAGAGGCGGGCAAGAATGCTGGACAAATCATCACGTCTGCTGCCAAGAATATCCAAGGTGGTGGCGGCGGTCAGCCATGGATGGCTACCGCAGGCGGCCGCAATGTAGAAGGACTTGCTGCTGCTATGGACGAGATGCTCAATGCAATAAACTAAAATTTTCCAACGCGAAAGTCAAGAGATGAAAACTCTAACTGGGCGCTTACCCTTAAAATATCGTTCTGCAGTCCGTTTTATGTTCGTAGGAGCATTCGGAACGGGCTTGCAGTATGGTATTTACTATCTTTTGTTGGATTTTTTTCAGCGCCAATGGCCAGAAGTAGCTATCTTGACTTCTTTAGCTTTCACAATAGGATTTGTCATGGAGATGATTTGCAACTATTTCTTGACAAGTTTCTATACCTTTAAAGTGCGTCCTACATGGAAGAATGCAGGCGGATTTTTATTCGGACGAGCAATCAATTACTTCATTCAATTGCTACTCCTTAATATCTTAATATGGCTACATATGTCAGAAGAGTGGGCGGGATTAGTAGCCATCGCCTTGGCTGGCGTGATTAATTATTTTGTTTTGCTACCTTTTTACAAGGACAAAAAAAAAAGTAACCTCTTATGAAAAACAAAACATATCTAGATAATAATGGCAATGCGCTGCCTTATCCATGGTTGATTAATACGGCACTATGTTTAGTGGGTGGTTCGCAGCGATTGCGTTTGAATTATTGGAGTCGTCATCCTAAGCAGGCAGCCGCGCAGACGTTGCGCGATATCCTCGCCATCTCACGTGATACTGTTTACGGAAAAGAACATAGATTTGATGTCATTTTATCAGCTACGAATACCGAAGACTTCTTCCGATTGTATCGCCAGTATGTGCCTGTGAATGACAGTTTTGAGCCGCTGCGACCTTATGTGGAACGCCATAAGAATGGCGAAGAGGATGTCCTCTTTCCTGGCAAACCTGATATGTATGCTACCACTTCAGGTACAACTTCTGAACCCAAGTGGATTCCGATGACGCATAAGTACCTCAAGGATGTGTATGGCAAGATGACCCATGTGTGGATATGGAATTTTATTTGCCATCGCAACCGTATCTTTGGAGGACATCTGTTTACCACCGTTGGAAAAGAATTGGAGGGCTACGCTCCTGATGGTACGGTATTTGGTTCTGTCTCAGGCGTACTCGTGCGCGATGTACCTAAGATTATCAAGAAGCACTATACCGCCCCAGCTTGTGTGATGTCGATTGACGACTATGCGGCGCGCAACTATACATTGATGCGATTGGCGATGCAATATCGCGACGTAACTCTCTGGGCGACAGCCAATCCATCTACCATACTTGAGTTGCTCCGCACACTCAATGAGAATACGGAGGAGATGATTGAGGATATCGAGAAAGGAACGCTGAGTTGGAATTTCGATATATCATCCTATATTCGCGAGGAACTAGAGGCATACATGTCGCCTCAACCAGAGCGAGCAGAGGAGTTGCGCCAAATCCTCAAAGAGCATGGAAAACTAGAACCAAAGCACTTCTGGCCATGGTTGCAACTACTTTCCACATGGAAATGTGGTAATACCAAAATCTACATGGAGAAGTATATGGACCAATTCAATTGGGACAAGACCATGTACCAAGAATTGGGCTATATTGCCACGGAATGTCGTTTCGGTTTCTCGCTGGATGATACCAATGAGTCCGTGCTCTTCCCACATTTCCATTACTACGAGTTTGTAGAAGAGAGTGAGCTGGACAAACCACATAAGCATTTCTTGCAGATCTATGAGTTGGAAAAAGGTAAGCGTTATTGTGCCTATGTAACGACTTATTCTGGATTATTCCGCTACAATATGAATGACCTTGTGGAGGTGGGTGGAACATTCTACAACACCCCTACCGTACACATGGTATCCAAGGTGAATGGTATTGTCTCCATGACGGGAGAAAAACTCTATGAGCCACAGTTTATTGACGCGGTACGCAAGACCGAAGAACTGATGGGTGTCAAGACAAAGTTCTTTGTTGGCTTTGCCGATGTGCGTGAGTCGAAATACCATTTCTATTACGAGTTCGAGGATGTGAATATCGATCAAGAAACCGTCAACGAGTTTAATAAGGTGGTAGATCGTAAGTTGCAGGAAATCAATAATGAATACGAATCCAAACGTGCTTCTTTCCGCTTGAAAGAGCCACAAGCTCATATCCTTTCAAATAACGCGTATGCTCGTTTCAAGAAGGCGATGCTGAGCGACGGTTGGCGCGATGGTCAATTCAAATTCAACTTGCTGATGCAGGACGATATGCGCCGCCGTAAATTTGATCAAATTGAGCGCAAAGAGACCCTCTCTGATAAAATCATGGAGTGGGCGGACAATATTGATACTCGTATCAAAGGTCGCCAAAGTGCGCGTGCCAAACGTCGTTCAGAAAGGCAAGCAAGACGTACTGCTAAATAGTGAAAAAGCTTATCCCATACTTGGCAATCATCCTCGCTATGCTCATTTGGGCAGGAGCGGGGATTGCTGTTAAGGAAGCGCTTGTTCTATTTACTCCCCTAACAATCATAGTGTTACGATTCACGATAGCGGTACTTTTGATGTTGCTCATTGGTCTTTTGTTTCGCAAAAATGAGATTGTTGGTCTTCAATCCTTACGAAAAAAAGATATACCGCTTTTCGTCTTGGGCGGACTTTTTCAGCCTTTCTTATATTTTATTTTCGAGACTTATACTTACCAAGCTTTTACTTCACCTACCATAGCCGAAGCATTGTTGAGTTTGCAACCACTTTTAGCCCCTCTATTCGCTTTTATCATCTTGCGCGAACACATCACGCGCAACAATATCATAGGTATCATCTTATCCACAATAGGTGTCATGCTACTCCTGTTGGTCGGTACAGATAATTTTGCTTTAGGTAGTCCTTGGGGTGTCTTGTTAGCATTCATAACGGTCAGTATGTCAGTTAGTTATTCTATTGTCCTACGCCGTATTCCCACCCACTATTCGCCATTGACGATTGTGTTTTATGTACAAGCAATTTCGCTTATTCTGTTCTATATACTATGGGGTGGAAACCTACTCCTGAACTCCTCCACTCCCGTACTTCTGAACTCCTCAACCCCCGAACTCCTGAACTCTATTCTTTCTGTTCTTTATCTTGCCATTTTTGCTTCTGTCACAGCCTTCATCCTCTTCTGCTATACGGTTCGGCAGATTGGTGTCACGCGCGCGAACCTATTTAATAACGCGCGACCTATTTTTACAGCTCTTTTGATGTGGTGGATCTTTGATGAAATGCTTCCTGTTGGAAAACTCATTGGCATTCTCATCATCATTGCGGGATTATTCATTAGTTGTATCCAGCGCACCGAGCAATAGTCCTATTTTTACTTGCTTCTTCCGCTGTAGATGCGCTGATGATGCGCTGTAGATAAATAGACGTTCATCTGCTAAAAAAACTACGATAACATAGAAAAACACAACACTTTTTAATTTTTGTTTGGCTGTTTCATTTTTTTTTTGTAACTTTGCACCCTAATTTTGGTTATCACTTATCCGATATCCCATATCAGATACTCGATAACCATTAATCAATATTGCTTATGGAAATATCTACTGCTTTAGAATCATTTCATAATTTCCTCTTTATCCTCTTTTTAGTAGGATTAGTGGTGTTTGTTGCATTATATTTCGTGGACGCAGGTTATGGCAAGATGCGTACTGAGAAATGGGGACCAGCTATCAACAACAAGGTCGGCTGGTGTCTCATGGAGATGCCTGTCTTTGTGGTCATGCTCTATCTCTGGGCTATGTCTGATGTCAAATTTCAACTGCCATATCTGATCTTCTTTTTGATATTCCAGTTTCACTATTTCCAACGTTCATTCATCTTCCCATTCCTCTTGAAAGGTAATAGCAAGATGCCTATCATCATCATGGCATTTTCTGTGATATGGAACCTCGTAAATGGCTATATACAAGGCTATTGGCTCTTCCATTTGGCACCTCAATTGGCTCCATACGCTACATCGTGGCTGACCGATTGGCGCTTTATCCTTGGTGTGGTCATCTTCATCTGCGGATGGGCGATCAATATGCACTCCGATCATGTCATTCGCCACTTGCGCAAACCAGGTGATACCAATCACTACTTGCCTAAGAAGGGCATGTACCGCTTCGTTACCAGTGCCAACTACCTCGGGGAGATTACCGAGTGGCTTGGATTTGCTATCCTCACATGGTCATGGGCGGGCTTGAGCTTCTTCTGGTTCTCATGCTGCAACCTCGTTCCTCGTGCGAACTCTATCTATCATCGCTACAAAAAGGAATTCGCAAGTGAGTTCGACGAAAAGAAGCTCAAACGAATCATTCCGTTTATCTACTAGTCTCATAACTCAAAATTCATAATTCAAAATTTGATGAGCAACCTCCTTTTCACTGAGCACAAGCTTGGTCCTATCACTTTGCGCAACCGCGCTATCCGTTCTGCCGCTTTCGAGAACATGGCATACGGCAACAAACCTAGTCAAGATCTCTACAATTACCATACTGCTGTAGCCCGTGGTGGTGCTGCAATGACCACAGTGGCTTACTGCTCTGTCACTCGCTCGGGTGTGTCCTTTGACGGTCAACTCTATATCCACGATGAGATCAAAGAGGACTTGAAGAAGCTCACCGATGGTATCCACGCTGAGGGTGCGAAAGCTAGTATTCAGCTTGGTCACTGTGGTAACATGACCCACTTCTATACTTGCAACTGCCTTCCTGTAGGTGCTAGCACTGGCTTCAACCTCTATTCTCCTACGCTTCACCGCAAACTCAAGAAAGAGGAAATCCGCGAGATCGTCAAGGCGTTTGGTCACGCCGTGGATTTCTGCCGCGAGTGTGGCTTTGACTGCGTGGAGATTCATGCGGGCCATGGTTATCTCATTTCGCAATTCCTCTCTCCATACACCAACCGCCGTCGCGATGAGTACGGAGGTTCGCTTGAGAACCGCATGCGTTTCATGAACGAGGTCATGGCTGAGGTCATGGAGCATGCAGGCGACGATATGGCTGTGGTTGTAAAGACCAATATGTACGACGGCTTCAAGTCTGGTCTCAAAGTAGAGGAGTGCATTCGCATCGCACAAGAGATTGAGAAGCATGGTGTGCACGCCCTCGTTCTCACGGCGGGCTTCGTGAGCAAAGCACCTTTCACCGTCATGGGTGGTGCTATGCCAATCAAGACCTTGGCGCACTACATGAATCCATGGTCATTCTGGTGGTTGCGCCTTGCATTGCGTTTTGTGGGTCATTTGATGATTCCTACCGTGCCATTCAAAGAACTTTTCTTCTTGGATACAGCTAAGCAATTCCGCAAGGCATTGAAGATGCCGCTCATCTATGTAGGTGGTGTCATGGGTCGTGAGAACGCCGAGACTGCTCTCGCAGAAGGCTTTGATTTTGTGCAGATTGGACACGCTCTCGTGCGCGATACCGACTTTGTGAATAAGATGCGCGAGGAGCAATACCACTCCGAGTGCAAACGCTCTAACTACTGCGTTGCGCGTATGTACACCCTCGATATGAAGTGCCACGAGTGCGATAAGGACATACCTAAGTACCTCAAGAAAGAAGCCCTCAAGTACGAACAAATGTGGTATCCTGAGAAGTAGGTTATAGGACGCCTCTTTGAGGCTATAGGACGCTACGCTATAGGTTATAGGCGAGGTACTGCGGCATAGCCGCCTTGCCTTTAAACTTTCAACTATCAACTTTCAACTTAAAAAATACATGCTCGCACTCGTTACTGGCGCATCATCGGGTATTGGACTGCAATATGCTACCCAACTTGCGCGCGATTATCATACTGATCTTCTGTTGGTTAGCAACCAAGAGGAGGAGCTAAAGAATGTGGCTGCTGACCTCGCTACTCAATATGGCGTAAAGACCATTCCTCTCTATGCCGACCTCTCCAAGCAAGACGCAGCAGAGAACTTGCTTCAATATTGCAAAGATAACAACCTCGTTGTAGATATCCTCATCAACAACGCGGGTGTGTTCTTCTTCAATCCTTATTGTGAGACTTCGATGAAGCGCATTGAGCTCATGCTCAACCTGCATATGATCACGGTGGCGAAACTCACTCGTCTTTTTGGCGAGGAGATGATCAACCGCCAACTCACTGCTGAAGAACAAGCGCAAAAACTCTGCCGCAAACCACGCCAAAAAGGCTATATCCTCAATATGTCTTCCATGTCCGCATGGATGGCTATGCCGGGTATTCAAACTTACAATGCAACCAAGGCATTTATCTATAATTTCTCCAAGTCTCTTTGGTATGAGTTCAAACCTAAGGGCGTGAATATCACCGTGATGACTCCTGGAGCGGTAGATACCGAACTCTTTGGCTTAGCGCCTCACTTGCGCCGTTTGGCGGTAAACTTGACGGTGGCTATTCCACCAGAGAAACTCGTCAAGCGTGCTCTCAAGAAGATGTTCCGTGGCAAGAAAGCCGACATGCCTGGTGTGATCAACCACCTCTGCACACCATTGCTCAAGCATACTCCTGATTGGCTTGTCTTCCTCGCAATCAAGTTAGTCGGCAAGTTCCAAAAATAAACGCTTACTTTTAGTTCTACTTAAGAACAAAAAGTGATAGGATATCCTAATGGCAGTACCTCACCAGAGGTGCTGTTTTTTTACTTGTTATGCTACAAAACATTATTTCTGGCAAAACTTTCTGTTTTTTTCCTTGCATATTCGCAAGAAAATTAGTACCTTTGCAAAATTTTTTTTTAGGATTGTACTCAACGTACAAAAAGTACACATAACAACGTTTATTATCAACCGACTAAAATACAACTAACATGACTGATCGTATTTTAAACGAGGGACTTACATTCGACGATGTGTTGCTCGTCCCAGCCTATTCTGAGGTACTTCCACGTGAAGTGGACCTCAAGTGCCAATTCACCCGCAATATCAGCCTCAATATCCCTGTGGTATCAGCGGCTATGGATACCGTGACCGAGTCTAAGATGGCTATTGCTATTGCTCGTGAGGGTGGTATTGGTGTGATTCACAAGAATATGTCTATCGCTGAGCAAGCAGCTGAAGTGCGTCGCGTGAAGCGTGCAGAGAATGGACTCATCTCTGATCCTATCACCATCACAGCTGACCAAACCGTAGGCGATGCAGAGCAACTCATGCACGACAACCACATCGGTGGTATCCCTGTCGTAGATGCTGAGAACAACCTCGTAGGTATCGTTACCAACCGTGACCTCCGCTTCGAAACCGATTACTCACGCAAGATTGGCGAAGTGATGACCAGCGAGAACCTCATCACCATCAATTCTACCGACAATGAGGTCATCATGGCAGCTCTCCAAGCACACAAAGTGGAGAAACTCCCAGTTGTGGACAACAACGGCAAACTCGTTGGTCTCGTGACCTACAAGGACATCACCAAACTCAAAGATTTCCCTAATGCTTGCAAAGACAAACAAGGTCGTCTCCGTTGTGCGGCTGGAGTAGGTATCACTCCTGACTTTATGGACCGCGTGGCTGCATTATATAAAGAAGGTGTAGATGCTGTTGTGCTTGACTCTGCACATGGCCACTCCAAGAATATCGTCAATGCCCTCCGCACCATCAAAGCCACTTATCCTAATCTTGATGTAGTGGTAGGTAATATCGCTACTGCAGAAGCAGCCAAATACCTCGTGGAGAACGGTGCTGATGGCGTGAAAGTGGGTATCGGTCCTGGTTCCATCTGTACCACTCGTATCATCGCGGGTGTAGGTGTTCCTCAATTGACCGCTATCTTCGAGGTGGCGGAAGCACTCAAGGGTACAGGCGTGCCAATGATTGCCGACGGTGGCCTTCGCTACTCTGGCGATGTGGTGAAAGCGCTCGCTGCTGGTGGCAACTGCGTGATGTGCGGAAGTATGTTTGCGGGTACCGAAGAGGCACCTGGCGACACCATCATCTACAACGGTCGTAAGTTCAAGTCTTATCGCGGCATGGGTTCTATCGATGCTATGAAGGCAGGTTCAGCCGATCGCTATTTCCAAGGCAAAGAGACCAATGTCAACAAACTCGTGCCAGAAGGTATC
>JAZOVR010000116.1:0-2519 GCA_045658785.1 Paludibacteraceae bacterium
ACTTTATACATTAACCCGACTGAGGATCGAGGAACAGGAATAAGTACTCACCCCCATCCGAAGTCACAAAACAATCTAAAAACAATGAAACCAACTCACATTGAGCATCTTGGAATCGCTGTAACAAGTTTGGAAGAGGCAATGCCATTCTTCGAGTTCCTAACTGGTGGCAAATGCTACTCTATCGAAGAGGTAGCTGACCAAAAAGTAAAAACCGCTTTCTTCAAAGTAGGTGAAGTAAAAATTGAGCTTCTTGAGGCTACTAGCCCAGAGTCATCTATCGCTAAGTTCATCGAGAAGAACGGTGGCAAGGGTGGTATTCACCACGTAGCTTTCAACGTAGATAGCGTAGAGGAGGCATTGGCAGAGGCAGAGGCTGCTGGCATCCAACTCATCGACAAAGCTCCACGCAAAGGCGCTGAGAACCTCATGATCGCATTCTTGCACCCAAAGAGCACAAAAGGCATTTTGACAGAGCTCTGCGAGCAACCAAAATAAGGAAGTGCAACTTCCGTTCAATGCGCCTGCGGCGCGTTCAGGATGGTTCAAAGCGCTAAAGCGCGTTCAGAATTGTTTTCAAAAACAATATTGAACCACAATGAACAATATTGAACAATGTTGAACAAATATCAAATACAAAATATAGAAATGGATACAACAAAATTGCAAAAGCTGATTGACAACCGCGTAAAGGTAGCAGCCGGTGGCGGTGAAGCAGCAGTAGAAAAACATCACGCTAAAGGCAGCTATACTGCTCGCGAGCGTATCAACATGCTCCTCGATGAGGGTTCATTTGAGGAAGTAAACATGTTCCTCACACACCGTTGCCACGACTTCGGTATGGAGAAAAAAGTATTCTTGGGTGACGGTGTAGCAGTAGGTAGTGGTACTATCGACGGCCGCCTCGTATTCGTATTCGCACAAGACGCTACCGTTATCGGTGGTTCACTCAGCGAGACCATGGCGCTCAAGATCTGCAACGTAATGGATCAAGCTGTTAAACTCGGTGCTCCTATCATCGGTTTGAACGATTCAGGTGGTGCTCGTATTCAAGAAGGTGCTTGCGCATTGGCAGGTTATGCTGAGATCTTCGAGCGTAACATCTTGGCTTCTGGTGTAGTGCCACAAATCTCTGTGATCTTTGGCCCTTGCGCTGGTGGTGCGGTTTATAGCCCAGCGTTGACCGACTTCATCATGATGACCGAGAACAACTCATACATGTTCATCACTGGTCCTAAGGTAGTGAAGAGCGTGACAGGTGAGGACGTAACCGTAGAGCAATTGGGTGGTGCTAAAGTGCACGCAACCAAGTCTGGTGTTACTCACTTCGTAGCAGCTACAGAGGAAGAGGCATTGGCAGAGGTTCGCCGTCTCGTAAGCTTTATCCCACAAAACAACATGGAGGAGGCTCCACTCATGAACTGCACCGATGATCCAATGCGTGTAGAGGAGAGTTTGAACGAGATCGTTCCAGATGATCCTAACAAACCATACAACATGAAGGACATCATCTACACTATCGTAGATAACGGCGACTTCATGGAGGTTCAAAAAGACTACGCTAAGAACATCATCTGCGGTTTCGCTCGTTTCAACGGCCGTTCTACCGGTATCATCGCTAACCAACCAAACTGGTTGGCAGGTGTATTGGACTGCGACGCTAGTCGTAAGGCTGCTCGTTTCGTTCGTTTCTGCGACGCATTTAATATCCAAATCCTTACCCTCGTGGACGTTCCTGGCTTCCTCTGCGGTACAGGCCAAGAGTATGCTGGTATCATCGATCACGGAGCAAAATTGATGTTTGCTTTCGGTGAGGCTACTGTACCTAAGGTAACTGTAACTATCCGTAAGTCTTACGGTGGTAGCCACATTGTGATGAGCTGTAAGCAACTCCGCGGCGATGTTTGCTACGCATGGCCAAACGCTGAGATCGCTGTGATGGGTGCTAGCGGTGCCGTAGGTGTATTGCAAGCTAAAGCTATCAAGGCTATCGAGGATCCAGAAGAGAGAAAGAAATTTATTGCTGAGAAGGAGGCTGAGTACAAAGACTTGTTCGCTAGCCCATATCAAGCAGCTAATCGCGGTTATATCGATGATATCATCGAGCCACGCAACACACGTAAGCGTATCGTTCGCGCATTCGAGAACTTGCAAACAAAGCGCTTGACCAACCCTCTCAAGAAACACTCTAATATCCCATTGTAATTATGATGTTACTTCAAGTTGCAGCCGAAACAACCGGCATTACCGCTCAGACTTGGTTTATCACCGGTCTTGGCTTCGGTATGGTGGTGGTGCTGTTAGCAGCTTTCGTATATGTGATGAAGCTTTTGGGCTGGATCATGCAACCACGCGTGAAAGCCAAGAAAGTGGAGAACGTTGCGGCAGAGCAAACAGTAACCCACACCCACAGCAAGCTCGACGATTCTATCACGCTGACTGCTGATAGTACCGCAGCTATTGCCCTCGCTTTGCACCTTTATTATAATGGTGTACACGATGAGGAAGATACCAAAATT
>JAZOVR010000117.1:0-2848 GCA_045658785.1 Paludibacteraceae bacterium
GTAGAGAATATAAATGAACCTTCTCCATTGACAACCATCGCATCAAAGTCATAGTTATCCAAATTAAACTCTTCAAGGTACGGATTAGCAGGTAAACACTTCTTGAGATTTTTGATTGATTGTTCAAAATCTAATGACACAAAATCACATGGACCTGCATAATAATGCGAAGTTAAGCACTTGCCGATTCTTTTGACTATACCAAATAATAAATTCTCAATAATTAGACGATGTTTGTTCGTATTTTTCCACCTACCCACTAAATTATAAAGCCATTTAGGAAAGTATTTACAGAAAAACAGATTATTAGTGTTATGATTAGTATATCTTCCCGTTATAACTCCAGTAATCTCATGATTCTGTCTTATCAATTGAGATAAGGCTGTACTTGTTGCACGACAACCAAAATTTCCGCGTGCTCTATTATCAGATACATATAAAACTTTCATACTAATAAACTATTTATCATTGTGGTAATCATAATACATCTACCGACACAAAAAAAGCGTGAAACTTGCATTTGCCAGTTCCACCTTTTGAGGCCTTCGCATTGCCCGAAACATTAGAACCGACAACGCGAAGCCCACGCCGAATATAAAATATACTCTCGTGCTATATCATAGTTAAGGTACGCGTGTGCGCATATACGTATACGCAAATGGCGTACCAAATTGGCACAAGAGGGACAATCTATATCCCGTAGGACATCTATCGTTGCTAAGTCCCGAATGTTTCTGAAGTTTGCGAAGTTTCAAAAGGTCAGAACAGAGCGTAATAAACGCCTTTTATTATGTCTGCTACCCTCCGCCGATGATGTACAGACATCCCCCGGCGCAGGTTCACGGTGCAAAGGTAGTGAAAAATTTTGGATTGAGCAAATAAAAATCGCTTGTTTTGCGATTTTTTGTAGAGTAATATTTGTATATATCAAAGAAAAAGTGTACTTTTGCACCATAAAATATAAAGCTATGGAAGACAATTTTGGTATACAACTTTTTGAAGGTAAAAAGGTTCGCTTCGTTTGGGATGAAGAGCAAGAGAAGTATTTCTTTTCAGTTGCTGATAT
The DNA here is from genome assembly GCA_045658785.1 of Paludibacteraceae bacterium. GTDB lineage: Bacteria > Bacteroidota > Bacteroidia > Bacteroidales > Paludibacteraceae > Colicola. The sequence goes on from JAZOVR010000117.1 coordinate 1,067, forward strand.
AGTAGAGATATTGACTGATACAGTTAATCCACGGGATTACATCAAGAAAATGCTCCGCCGTGATGCGGAACTAAAATCCAAGTGGGGGACAATTTGTCCCCCTGTTGAAATGTTGGCTCCTGATGGTAAGCGTCGCAAAACACAAGCTGCTGATTTAGAGGGTATTTTCCGTATTATTCAATCTATTCCATCGAAGAAAGTAGAGCCCGTTAAACAATGGTTGGCGCAATTAGGTAGCCAGCGTATTGACCAAATGATTGACCCTGAACTGACCTTCCAAATGGCAATAGAAGACTATCGCAGACAGGGGTACTCCGACAAGTGGATCAATGAGCGTATGCGCTCTATTGAGATGCGCAAGGAATTGACCGACGAGTGGAAGCGTTCTGGAATAACCGAGCAGCGCGACTTTGCCATTCTAACCAATGTACTCACGCAAGCATGGAGCGGAATGACCACTCGACAATATAAATCCTACAAAGGATTGACCAAAGAGAATTTGCGCGACAATATGACCAATGTGGAGTTGGCTCTCAATACATTGGCGGAAGTGGCTACCACCGAATATTCGCGCCAGTCTAATCCCACGACAATGGAAGAGAGTAAACGAATTGCGCGTGAAGGTGGCGAGGTCGCTCGCGATGCTCGTAAGACCATCGAAAAGCGTTTGGGTAGGACTGTTATCTCATCAGAGAAAGCATCTGACTATCTGCGACCAATAGAGGATACTGAATCTGAGAGTTAGTCAATATTATAAGGAAATGAGTCAACCTTTTTAGGATGGGAGACAACTTTTTTAGGAAGGTTGGAGACTTTTTTCGGAAAGCGATATTAAGAAAAGTACTTTTTGTGGACGGGGATTTCTGTCGCTCTTCTCTCGGTCGTCGGTCGGTGTTCTCTCGGTGGAAATAGGCAAGGTATAAGAGAGAGAAAAGAGAGGGGAATCTTAATAAAAGTACTTTTTTGAAGTTTGGGAGTTCTTAGGGTGTTCCTTGGTTCTTCTTTGGTTCGTCCTTGGTCTTTGACATGAGAGGAACAAGAGAAGAACCACAGAGGAAAATCTTAACAAAAAGCCTTTTTGCTAATACATCATACATTAGGCGGTCGTGCCTACCCTGTACGGCACTACCCTGTAGCCATACGGCTGCGTACCCGCGAGGAGTACGCCATTCTATGTATTGCGCTTAATCCTCAAAGTGGGGACTTTTCGGGCTCAATACTCGGAGTGCGTTCCGTCGCACTCCTTCACTTAAGAAAAAGCATTTTTTAAGGAAAAGTACCTGAATAGTATTCGGAGGCAATGGACAAAGAAAACAAATGCTCAGCAAATTTGCTGAGCATTTAGTTTATTCACAAGGGCATGAGCCGTCGAAGCAGTAGGTACAGACACGGTCTTCCTACTTATACTCATCCCACGATTGGATAGCGAGGTCGTTGACATCGACGGTGCAGAATGCGTTGATGAACGCTGCTGCAAGGCGTGCATTGGTGAGCAATGGCACGTTGAGGTCAATAGCCGCACGACGAACGTGGTAGCAAACATCGTTTTGTGGGTCGGTCACGATATCCTTTGGTACACTCACTACGAACTCAATCACGCCCTCGCGCATGAGGTCGATAGCTTGTGGAGTGCCCTCCTCAGATGGTTGGTAAACCGTTGTGTTAGGGATACCTGCCTCTGTGAGGAAGTGGCTTGTACCAAGGGTAGCGTAGATATTGAAGCCCTTCGCGATGAGTTGGCGTGCAGACTCGAGCATCTGTGCTTTTTGCTTAGGCGAACCG
>JAZOVR010000118.1:0-2600 GCA_045658785.1 Paludibacteraceae bacterium
TAACAATGCAATGATCTAACAACGCAGTGGTCTAACAGGGCGCAAGCCCGATCTATTATGAACTTGTTCAAACAAATATCCGACATGTTCTCCCGTGAGCTTGCTTCTCACGGGAGAGCATTCGTTAATTACCAAGCCTTAGCTGGGGTCGAGAAGAAAGATATGACTATCGACGGCTTCCCTGCCCAACTATTTTTCAATCCTGCTCGTGTACGCAGCGTCATGGCGGACGTTAGCCCCGAAGCCCTGCAAAAACGAGCCTGTTTCCTCTGCCCTGACGGCGTAGAGGAGCACCAACTCACCCACAATTGGGATTCACCTACTGGGCACACCTATTATATTCGCGTGAACCCCTTCCCTATTTTCTCTCCGCACTTCACCGTCTCGTCTTCCGTGCACGAACGCCAAGAGCTGCTGCCTCACCTCGAGTCTATGCTCCATTTGGCTAAAGAGTTGCCCGAGATGACGATTTTCTACAATGGTCCTATGTGTGGAGCCAGTGCCCCCGACCACATGCATTTCCAAGCTGTGCCTCGCCACAGCCTTCCTATAGAAGATCATTTCGACACCAACTACGCCAACGCTATCTTGGTGCAAGAAACTGACCTGCAAACTCATTTAGAAGCCGTTAAGAATGTCCTTTCTTTAGGCACTATCCCCGAAGAAGCCAGCCAAACGGGCTCCCTCACCCTCGGGGCCTCACACGCCGAAGAATACGAACCCCGCTGGAATATCGTCACATGGTACGAACCAGAATCTAACAGTCCGCAGGACGGTCTAACAGCGAGTGAAGCGAGCGGTCTAACCTCTAACAGCCGCAGGCGGTCTTTTAACACAATAGTGTTCTTCCGCCGCGAATCCCGCCCTCAGTGTTTCTTTGCTCCTGAGGAAGAGCGCATATTATTCTCTCCTGCCACGGTGGAGATGGCAGGTATTGGCATTGTAGCCAACCGCGAGAGCTTCGATCGCCTCACCCCATCCAAACTCCGCGACATCATCCGCGAAGTGGCGGATAACCCTTGCACATAATCCAACCTTTTTTTAAGATTTCATCCCCTTGTACCTTCCCTATCCTCCTCGGGTAAAAGACCAAAGAAGAACCAAGGACGAACCTAGGATGAACCAAAGAACGCTAAATCACAGAATGTGCGTTTTATTAAGATTGCCATCCTTTTTCTCTCTCTTATACCTTGCCTTATTCCACCGAGAGAAGACCGAGAGACAACCGAGAGAAGAGCGACAGAACTTTTTTACAAAAATTCGCGTTTTTTTACACAATTCTTGCACATCTCAAAAAAAAAGTGTAACTTTGCCGTCAAATTATACTAATGCCGATATTATGAACCTATCAACACTCATAAAACAATACTTTCATTCATCAAATAACGATGTGACCATTGATGTGTTTGATGAGAAAAACATTTACTCTGTTTACCAACGAGTAGTAAGTGTTTTAACGCAATATATTGATATTGAAACTACTGTATTGCAGGCTATGAGTTATTGTTTCTATGAGATTTTGGATAATGTCCTTACTCATTCTGGCAAAGAATTAGGTACTGTTATCACGCACTACGACCCTGCCAATCATATCCTCAGTTTTTTAGTCGCAGATGATGGCATAGGTGTACAAGCTTCGCTTTCTGAAAACGAGAAGTTTACAAACATCTCCGAAGAAGAGGCACTGAGAATGTGCATTCAAGATGCAGTAACTGATGGTAAGGGCATGGGGTTTGGTTTGTATTCTACATCTTTGCTTGCGCGCGATGCGGGTTTGCGTTTTGAGGTTCGCTCGGGCAATCACACATTGCAAGTACAGAATGGTAATGAAGCTACAACGGAAAGTGAATATTGGCAAGGAACAATCGTTTATTTGCAACTCTGTACTAATAAAGAGATTAACCCCTCAGAGGTGGTTGCCAATCGTACTAATGTGGCAGCACAATATAATGAAGTATTTTTAATTGACAACGAATTAGAAGAACTATGGTAACATTCAATTTTATAGAATTTGGCGAAAATTTAGGTACACGCCCATTGGGTAAGCGTGTACGTGAGCAGTTGCTTCCCTTGTTGAAAAAGGACGAGCGTGTTGTGCTTGACTTTACTGGGGTCAATGTTGTCAGCAACTCGTTTGCTGATGAGTGTATTGCCAAATTGCTGCTCTCTATGTCGCTTGCCGATCTAAAGAGCCGCACCACTTTCCGTGGTCTAAACCCCATCGCCTCCGAAAGTGTACTCACCGCCCTCCAACGCCGCCATTTGACTATGGCATAAATAACAACTTATTTATCCAATGCAGAAATATATGTTAAAAATATGAACAATTCTACGAAAACACGAAATATCATTATAGTAGCTACATGTATATCAACAGCAATTATATGTATTGCATTAACATTTTGGGGTAACTACAAAAATGATGGAGTACTTTCTCCTGATGCGTTCTATGGCGTATTGGCTACTTTTATAGGTATATGTGCCACTATAATTGTTGGTTTTCAGATTGCGAGTTTTGTTAAATTGCATGAAACGGAAAAACAAATACAGATAGTACAATCTGAACGAAATAAAATGAAATATGAAAAAGAAAAATTTCA
>JAZOVR010000119.1:0-2601 GCA_045658785.1 Paludibacteraceae bacterium
CCAAGCTGAGCAAGGAGTATTACATCGGCAAGGTGCGTCAAGGCGTGTTCGTGAAGACCTCAAAAATGGAAAGGAACAACTGGAAGAAACAATGTACACTTTCTGCCGCCTAATCTGCTGAGCATCACGGAGGCTAAGCCCAAAAGATGTACATAAAATATACACTTTTTGTACACTTTCCATGGCTTATATACACATCACGGGCGTGTCAAAATGAAAAACAACTATCATTTTGTCATTTCGACAGAGCGAAGCGACGAGAAATCTCTAATACAAACGCTGAGATTCCTCCCTTCGGTTCCTCGTTAGTCTTTAATTATCATCTTAACTTCGTCGAGTTCGGCTGAATTTAAGCAAGCATGAATCTGTGCTCATTTAATCGCTACCTTCTTGCCGTTAATAATGTATATGCTGCCCTTTGTCGGGTTTGCTACGCGTTGGCCTTGAAGATTGTAGATTGGTTCTGAATCCTGGGGCCTGAATTCAGGGTTGTCAATGCCCATTTCCTCATTGGTGAGGGCTACAATGTTGCCGAAGGTGCTCCACGGATAGCTGTTCTTGTAGTTCTCTATGGCAGTAGAGGGTACGTGGAGGGTGGCGTTCTGAAGGTTGTAGGCATAGCATGAATGCTCTGTGGTGGGCACTACCTCTGCCAAGCAGTATACATCGGTCAGGTTATGGCACTCATAGAAGGTGAAGGCACCGATGGCCTCTATGCTCTTGGGGAACACGATACTGGTGAGGTTGCTGCAATAGGCAAATGCGTTTTTTCCAATACTTGTCAAGCCCTCGGGGATAATGATAGATTCAAGGGGGCTACAACCCTCGAATGCACTGTTTGCAATGCTTGTCACACTTTCGGGGATTATCGTGGCTGCGCATCCTGTGAGCAAAGTATTACTGCTGGAGTTGATGATGGCATTGCAATTGTCGCGTGAGTCGTAGATGGTGTTTCCCTCGGTCACATGGATGGAGGAAAGGCCGTAGCAGCCAACAAATGCACCATCACCGATATTTGTTACGTCTTGGGGAATGGTGATGGTGGTGAGTCCACGGCGACCAGAGAACGCGGATTCAGCAATGCTTGTCACATCCTCGGGAATTATTGTGGTTGCACTGCCTGTAACTAAGGTATTGGTGCTGGTCTCGATAATAGCGTTGCAGTCGTTGCGAGAGTCATATGTGGTATTTCCCTCATCAACGCTGATGGCAGCAAGGCTGCTGCAATAGAAAAACGTATTACTCCTAATCTCTGTCACGCCCGCGGGAATGGTGATGGAGGTAAGGCTCTCGCAATGATGGAACGCACTACTGCCAATGCTTGTCAGCTTTGAATCGGCGGGTATCTTGATGCTGGTGAGACTGCTGCAATTAAAGAATGTAAAGTTCTTGATGCTCGTTACGCCTGTGGGAATATTGATGGTGGTGAGCTTGCTGCAATCGTTGAATGCGCTGGCGCCTATATAGGTCAGTTTTGAGTTCTCGGGAATATTGATGCTGGTTAGGCTCTCGCAATTTGCAAACGAAGTGTCCCAAATGCTATCCACGCCTTCAGGGATATTGATGGCGGTGAGGCTGTTGCAATCGGTGAATGCACCGACCCTGATGGCTGTAAGCTTTGAACTTTGGGGTATCTTGACGGTAGCCAGACTACTACAACGATTGAACGTGCTTCTTTCAATCTTTGTCACACCCTCTGGAATGGTTATGGCAGTAAGGCTTTTGCAATATGCGAATGCGCGTTCACCGATACTTGTTATGCTTTCGGGTATGTTGACGGTGGTGAGTTTTTCGCTGAAGTAAAATGCGCCAGCCCCGATATCCTTCACGCCTTCTGGTATCGTGAGAGAGGTGAGGCTCTTGGAATGACTAAACGCATCTTCTCCAATGCTTGTCACGCTATATTCTATCTCCTCGTACGTCACGCTGGAGGGGATGGTGATGGATTTTTCCGTATATCTATCGATGTTATTGGGGTTTCTTGTTACCTCGGCAGTTCTCTCCTCCGTGTTGAGGTGATACCAAATACCTTTAATCTTAACAGCTTCGGCACTTACCAACATGGGCAGCAAGGTCGCGAAAAGTAGTAGATGTTTTTTCATGTTTTTTGAACGATTAATGGTAAATGTTTAATGATAAAAGATTTGCTAGGCGAAATTATCCATTTTTTATTAAAAATGCAAATCAAATACATGGGAAATGTCTCAAAAAAAATTTATGCTCCAAGTCTCTATCTGTTGGTTGAAAAATCTTTACGTCTTATTCTGCAAAGACGCATGGGGATGATAAATTGTGGATAAACTTGCCTTTGCTACTTGATTTGGACTTTCTCACGCTCAACAATGCAAGTTTAACTATATTGTTTTCGCTAAATCGATTTTTTGCACTAATTTTTTCCCCTTAAACGTATGCGATATGGACAAACTGATTACAGATGAACAATTGCAGCAGACCTCCACGATCTATGATCGCTTGCGCCGTGAAACCCAGGAGGAACCCAAGCGTATCTACATCAGCGCCCTTGCCTTCCTACATATGCTCCCCAAGCAGTTCACCACTGCTGAGGCCCTGCGCATAGGTGAGGAGATGGGCATCAAGAAG
>JAZOVR010000120.1:0-34427 GCA_045658785.1 Paludibacteraceae bacterium
CGATACGCCCATTACCATCTTGAAATGGGTGTATGCGTTCGAATTGTACATGAAAGTTCAAGACATCATCTAAACTTACTTGTTTCAGCTGATTGTATTCCGCAAGCAATTGCTTCATTTCTTTGTGTACTTCCTTGGGATCTGTAGTTCCCTCTCCGCCAACTTCGTTAGCGAGTTTCTTGTAATCTCCAACTGCAAACCATTCTTTTTGACTATCTGTTGTGTTGGTCTTCAATAGTTGATGCAGATGTTTGATGTGTGTTTCTGTCAGTTTATCTATGGCGTGGTCAATCACATAGTCAATGCAACGAAAGTGGTTGACCGTTTCCATGATATCGTCTATGCGCGTATTTTCTGTTGTGACGCCCAAAGTGTTCGTTTCAAAGATATATCGCGTTTGTTCTTTGGTCAAGCGACTGCCTTCTATATAATTGGAATTGTAGGTCAGGTCAATTTGTGTGCGATGATAGATGCCACCTTTTAAGTGACTACTCTTTTCTATACGGAGTTGTTGCAGTAGCGGAGAGATTTTTTGTTTGCCTTTTTGGGGCAATGTGGCATCAGAAGGAATATTCCATGTTTTGCCTACTAATACAGCTCCTTCTATTTTACCAGAGGAGCAATAATTTCGTGCGGTACGTTCGCTTATGCCATACTGTGCTGCATATTGTGAAACGGATATATAACTCATTATCGGCAAGTTTTTATTGAATTTTGCTGCAAAGGTAGTGTTTTTTGCCGACATCGGCAAATTTTTGGGTAAAAAATGAATTTTTATTGAAGTTTGAATATTCAATCCATGGCGTACTAACTACAAATCACCTAATAACAATCCATCTTGGTTGGTTATTTTTGTCCTCTTTGTTATACTGCAAAAGAGTTGGGTCTTCGGCTTCTTTGAGTGTTACCCCAATCAGGTCTGCCCATTTTTGTGCTTTTTTGGTAGTTTTGCGGTGTCGCTGAATACTGCGTGTGTTTCTCTGCCAGTATTTCTTTTTTTCTTGTTTCAGTGCTGGTTCGTACGTTACTCCTTGCTCGATAGCCGTTGCCACTTCCGACTCGCTGGCAAAATCAACAGGTTGATGACTGATCTTTCTGCATCTCTCTATCCATTGATCCCATTCTCCACCCATTTTGCCAATCACAGCTTCCGACCACTTCTCTGTCTTCTCAACCTGCATAACTTTGTCCCATACACGCCAAGTAATGGGTTCTTGAGAAATATAGTAGGGGTGTTCGCAAGCTACGTAAACCAATTTTACTTGAGTGTTCTTCAGTTTCACTTTCCTTACCATCGTTGGTTCTTCTTCTACCTGCAAGGTCGGTTCATCGGGCAATGTCAAAGCCAACCGCAAACCACAATAATTAGTCGCCTCGTTTGGATTAAGATATTCACGACGAGATAGATATAGATTGGCTTCACAATTGTCATAACTGCCCCCTCTGACTACTTTCCATTCTCCGCTTTCAGGCCCTTTCGGATTTGGTTCTGTCCCTAAATGATATCGGCCATACCAATCACTACACCATTCGCTCACATTGCCTGTCATGTCGTATAGTGCCAATTCGTTAGACCACCTGCTGGCTACTCGGTGTTTGCGAAAACCAGCATTATTCAAACTCCAAGCCACACTGTCCAATATGTCGTTACCTGCATACCGACATCCTAAACTCATATCTCCTCCTCTAGCGGCATATTCCCATTCTGCCTCTGTGGGCAAACGAAAAGGTAAGCCAGTAATACTATCCAATCGCTGAACAAACATCTGACAATCGTACCATGTCACACCTGTAACGGGCAGATTTGGGCTATTCCAACCATTTATTTCCCATTCGGGCATTACTGACTGCCATAAGGCTTCGGTTACTTCGGTATTGGCGATATAATAAGCACTTAGCGCAATGGTATGCGCGGGCAAATCAATAGATATTGGCTCGCTATGTTGTTCTTGCGTTCCACCCATCACAAATACGCCCCCTTCTACACGCTTCATGCTAAAGCTAACTCCATTTACTTCAAAGTGAAGCACTTGCAGCGAATCAGGGATAGTATGCTTGGGCTTAGCACACACAAATGGTACCCAAAAGAATAGGAGAGAGAATATGTATTGTAAGGTGTATTTTTGCATAGACAAGAGATACTATGCAAATATCATGCCAATCAGTCAAACACTTCCATCAGTACATCCAGAGATTTTGGGGTGCGGAAATCCTCTATATGCTCGCTGTAGTAGAGGCACAGTGCGCGCAGTCGCTGCTGGCGCTCTTGGCGAGAAGTAATCGCTTCGTACCAATCTGGGTGTTCTGTGTCATCAATGCCTATACCCAGATGACCTGCATATTCTATCAGAAAGTGTATATGCAAATTGCTTACATCCGCATCTGTATCAAGATGATTAATGACCTTGCATAGCCAATCAAACAAGGGCTGATCGCTCATAGGGTGACGCAAGGTAGTGTTCAGTATCTCGGCGATAAACATCGCCACGCATTGGCGTTGAATATCCGTGGCAAGTAGTTTAGGCGTGTACGATAGCGAGGCGGATGATATACTCCTCATCTGCTGCGGAGCGTTTTGGCGCTGGCTACTAGTAAACTCCACGATAGATAGTGGACGCAATATACCCTTGTATTTGTTGCCATATACTGCGTACTGCATACGCCCCTGCTCAGCAGTGTAGAGATGCGCGATACTCCCTGTGTCGGAATACCGAGTTAGCGATAATACAATGGCTGTAGGCATGAATCTAATTTGTCGTTTCACTTGTTCTGTTCTCACTCTTGTTATACGCATCCACAATACGCTTGACAAGGTGATGACGAACAATATCCTTCTGGTTGAACTCCACCATTGCTATGCCTTTGATGTCATGCAGGCGCTCAATAGCATCCTTGAGACCCGACTTTTGGCTGGGTGGCAAGTCTATTTGGGTCATATCGCCCGTGACAATCATCTTGCCATTCACACCCAAGCGCGTGAGGAACATCTTGAGTTGGGCAGTAGTAGTGTTCTGCGCCTCGTCCAATATAACGATCGCGTCCGCGAGCGTGCGCCCGCGCATGAATGCCAATGGAGCTATCTGGATCACTCCACGTTCCATATACTCATTGAGTTTTGCACCTGGAATCATATCCTGCAAGGCATCGTATAGTGGTTGCAAGTATGGGTCAATCTTCTCCTTCATATCACCTGGCAAGAAACCCAGTTTCTCTCCTGCTTCTACCGCAGGGCGAGAGAGGATGATGCGCTTCACTTCGCGATTCTTGAGCGCGCGCACAGCAAGAGCGATAGCGGTATAGGTCTTACCACTACCAGCTGGACCAATGGCGAAAAGCAGGTCGTTCTCCTCGTATGCATCTACCAAACGCTGTTGATTGGTGCTACGAGCTACAATGGATTTACCATTGACACCATGCAGAATCAAGTTGTCTTGCAAAAATTCATTGGGCTGCTCGCCGTGGACTAATTGCAGAACTTGTTCCTCGGTGAGGGTGTTGTTCTTGATACAGAATGCCTCGCATTTGCGTAGGTTCTGCTCAAAGCGTGCAATGGCAGGCTCCGAACCGATAACCTTGACCTGGTAGCCGCGGGCAACAATACGAACATCAGGATGCTGATTCTTCAGACAAAGGATGTTGATATTGTTTACACCATAAAACGTGGCAGTATCAAGAGCGTCGTTGAGAGAGAGAATGGTTTCCATGTAGTATATATAATAAAATTGTTTGCAAAAGTACATAAAAATTCCTAATTATACAACATCCTGGCAATTTTCATTCAAAAATCGCTATTATTTTTTCTTTTTTCTTCATATACATGTACCTTGGCACATAATTTGATATACTATCATATGCAAAGGTGAAGTGGTAAGCTGACTAAAGAGAGAATGTTGCCATAAACCTAAACCTAACTATAAAATTTATTTATTATGTTACCTGCTATCAAAAGGCAAAGTGCTTGGTTGCCAACCATTTTCAACGATTTCTTCAACGATGACTGGTTTCCACTACGTGCAGCTTCCGCTGCGCCAGCAATCAACGTCAAAGAGACGGACAAGGCGTATCACATCGAGATGGCTGTACCTGGAATGACAAAAGAGGATTTTCGCGTACATGTCAATGACAAAGATCAACTCGTAGTATCTGTCGAGAAAAAAGAAGAAACCAAGGAGGACAAAACCTCCAAGTATCTCCGCAAAGAGTTTTCCTACACCCATTTTGAACAAGCTTTGTTGTTGCCTGACAACATTGACCGTGATGCCATTACTGCCAAAGTTTGTCATGGTGTCCTCAAAATCGAAATTCCAAAGGTGAAAAATCTTCCAGAGAAAGAACCTGCCCGAGTAATCGAGATACAATAGGACTACAGATTTGTTTTTTCGTTTGTTTTTTGAGCTGTGTCAAGAGATTGGCACAGCTTTTTTGATGCATATTTGCATAAGTGCAAAAAATGTAGTACCTTTGCAGAATATTTTAATAAAAGACATGAACAGAGAATTTCAAATGTTGGCAAAGACGTTCAAAGGTCTTGAGGATGTCTTGGCAAAAGAGCTTATAGAACTGGGAGCCAACAATGTGCAAATCGAACGCCGAGCTGTATCGTTTACGGGTGACAAACGCATGCTTTATACCGCAAACTTCTGTTTGCGTACCGCTTCGCGTGTATTAGTTCCGATAGCCAATTTCAAAGCCAAATCAACGGACGAACTATACGAACAAATAAAGCAATTAGATTGGGCGCAATACATGACTGCCAAAACCACATTCCAAATCGACGCGACCGTATATTCCGACCTCTTTCGCCATTCGAGGTTCATCACTTATCGCGTCAAAGATGCCATTGTGGACTGGTGGATGGAGCATGCTGGTGTGCGCCCGAGCGTGCAACTCACTGAACCAGATATCTACCTTAATGTACATATTGCAGGTGATATGGTTACGCTTTCGTTGGATAGTTCGGGTGAAAGTTTGCACAAACGTGGTTATCGTGTCGCAAATACTCAAGCTCCTATCAATGAGGCACTCGCAGCGGGAATGCTTCTCCTCGCTGGCTGGAATGGTCAAAGCGACTTCTACGACCCCATGTGCGGTTCGGGTACACTGCTGATCGAAGCTGCACTCATCGCACGCAACATAGCACCTGGTATCTATCGCAAAGGCTTTGCTTTCGAGAAATGGGCTTCCTTCGATGCAGACCTATTTGAGGATGTTTCGAGCGACGATAGTCGCGAACGCGATTTTCATCATAAGATATACGGATCCGATGCTGGATTTTATGCAGTACAAGCGGCTAATAAGAATGTACAATCCGCTGGATTACAGCGAGATATAGATGTGAAACAAATCCGTATTCAAGAACTCAAACTCGCAGACAAAGATACCGATAATGCACTGGTTATGATCAATCCACCATATGGTGAACGCCTTGCGCAGGATAAGGATGTGCTGCGTTTGTATCAAGATATGGGTACTACCCTCAAACATCAGTTCAGTGGCGCAAATGCATGGATCATCTCTAGCAACGAAGAGGCACTGAAGTGTGTGGGACTACGTCCTGCCAAACGCATCCACCTCATCAATGGTGACCTGGAGTGCCTGTTTAATAAATACGAACTATTCAAAGGAGATCGCAAAACATGGAAGAAATCCTTATAGAAGATTATAATTACCCATTGCCTGATGAGAGGATCGCTAAATATCCCTTATCCGAGCGTGACCAGAGTAAGCTGCTGATATATCGAGATGGACAAGTCAGCGAGGATACCTTTTGTCGGGTAGGGGAGTACTTGCCCGCAGACGCACTCCTTATATATAATAACACGCGCGTGATACAAGCACGCTTGGTATTTCACAAAAAAGTAGTTTCGGAGTATAGAGGTTCTACTGAACAAGCGCATAGCGCTTCTGAACATTCCAAACCACTGAACAGCGAAGCTACTCTCGGTGCCCGCATCGAGATTTTCTGCCTTGAACCATTGCAGCCACATGACTATCAGTTGAGTTTGGGTAGCACAGACGGTTGCACATGGAAGTGTATGATCGGCAATGCTAAAAAATGGAAATCAGGTGTTCTGTCATTACCCGTTACCTTGCCATCTGGCAAAGGAGTGACTCTATTTGCCGAAAAAGGCGAACAAACAGGCAACACCTTCGCCGTTCACTTCTCATGGAGTCCAACAGCGCAGCGGTCTAACAGCGTAGCGGTCCAACAGTGCAACGGTCTAAACATCAGCTTTGCTGAGATTCTTGACGCCGTAGGCGAGTTACCTATTCCGCCATATCTCAACCGAAAGACGGAGGAAAGCGACAAAACCACCTACCAAACAGTCTATTCGCGCATCAAAGGTTCAGTCGCAGCACCTACGGCAGGTCTTCACTTTACGGATAGCGTCCTCAATGGCTTACGCCAAAAGGGCATACAGACTGCCGAAGTCACCTTGCACGTAGGAGCAGGCACTTTCCAGCCTGTGAAGGTAGCGGATGCTAACCAGCATACTATGCACACCGAGATCATCGCCGTACCACGCGAAACAATCGAAACAATCATTGCCAATCTCGGACATGTCGTAGCCGTCGGAACAACCAGCATGCGCACATTGGAGAGCCTCTACTTCCTCGGCGCACAACTCTACACCCTGCACCACACTCATCCTTCTACCTCCTCCCTTGAAGGGTGGTCGGGAGGGTCCACACTTTCCGTTTCCCAGTTCGAACCATACGAAAGGGAATATACATTGACTACGCGCGAAGCATTGCAGGCGATTGTAGAGTACTTGGATACTACCAATCAAAACATCTTGCACGCTGAGACACAGATAATGATCAAACCAGGCTATCAGTTCCACGTTGTAGATCAGTTGATTACCAATTTCCACCAACCTAAATCCACCTTGCTTTTGCTCGTCAGTGCCTTTGTCGATGGTGATTGGCATACGATCTACGATTATGCCCTCGCCCACGACTTCCGCTTCCTTAGCTACGGCGACAGCAGCATCCTGTTCCGAAGGAACCCTGCCTTTAACCTTTAAACTGTCAACTATCAACTAAAATGATCGATACCCATTGCCATATAGACGATCCGCAATATGCGGAGGAATTAGATGCTTTCTTGGCTGACCAACGTGAAAGCGGTGTTGAAGCTATCCTGGTACCAGGTGTAGATAAGAGTTCGACGAAGGATGTTCTGGAGGTTTGCGATAAGTATCCAGACTATCTCTTTCCTGCATTGGGTTTGCACCCAGAGAATGTAAAGGAAGATTGGCGTGAGCAACTGCAAGTACTCAAAACAGCAGTCGATACGCGTATGTCCAATAGTCCGAAGGGCGTCCCTTATCCAATAGCGGAGCGTCCAATATCCGAAAGAAAACTCATCGCCATCGGCGAGATAGGCCTAGACTATCATTGGGATGTAACTTTCAAAGACCAGCAACATCAGGCACTGCGTGAGCAGATGCGTTGGGCGGAGCAGTATGATTTGCCTGTGATGATTCACAGCCGCGATGCTACGGAAGATACGCTGAAGATACTGCGAGAGTTTCCTACAGTCAGGGGCGTGATGCATTGTTTCAGTGGTAGCCATGAGGTCGCGCAGCAAATCGTTGATATGGGCTATTATTTAGGAATAGGTGGGGTGCTAACTTTCAAAAATTGTAAGTTGGCAGAACACTTGGTGGGTATTCCATTGGAGCGTTTAGTACTAGAAACAGATGCACCATACATGGCTCCTGTACCACATCGTGGAAAGCGCAATGAGAGCAAGTGGATGTGCCATGTAGCAGAACGTTTGGCTCAACTCTATAACTGTACGCCTGACTACGTAAATGAGGTGACAACAGCCAATTCAAAAGCACTTTTTGTTATAAAATTGTGAAAAATTAGGCAAAATAACGAAAAAAACAAAAATTGTACATTGTAAATTTTGTACTTTGTAAATAATTTTGTACCTTTGCGGGTCATTAGGTGTATTGTGTCGTCTCGCGAACGAAAACGCTTCCGCGCCTATGCCAAAAATGTTCATTGAAAATCCCAACAAATAACGAGGGCTTCGTGAGCCCGAGTTAAGAGGAGGAATCGCGGTCGCCCCAAGGACGCTGTCAAGCGTCGTTCATGCGGCAAGCGCATTCCGACGAGGAGAGATGCTCGAGTGGTTGAAGAGGCACGCCTGGAAAGCGTGTAAACTCCAAAAGGGTTTCGGGGGTTCGAATCCCCCTCTCTCCGCAAAGATTTTTAAGACGACATGTCTAAGCTCGCTTAAGCATGGCGGAAGAAAAATCTTTGCACAGGATGCCCGTGGCAGACTGTGGGGATTACGCAGAAATCCCCCTCTCTCCAAGGATGCCCGTGGCAGACTGTGGGGCATTCGAGGTGGGCGAGCGAAGCGAGGTCGGTGCCCTCGAATCCAGATAACACCGCTCGTACAGCGAGCCACCAACATGAGTGAAACGAACAAAATAATTATAAACAAATTAATACACAAAAAACAAATCGTATGAAAAAAGTTTTTGCAACCCTTACGGTGTTGGCAATGTTTTCTTTCGGAAGCGTTGCAGTAATGGCTCAAGACGCAGCTGAGGCTGCTCCTGTAGCTGAGGAAGTAACTGTAGATTCTGCAGCTGTTGAGGCTCCTGTAGCAGTAGAGGCTGAAGAAGTAGTAGAAGAGGCAGAGAGCGGTATCGTGGCTCTCCACAAGACTCTTAAAACCAAATTTATCGAAGGTGGCGCTGGCTTCATGGCGGCAACCCTCCTCTGCTTGGTATTCGGTTTGGCACTCTGTATCGAGCGTATCATCTATTTGAGCTTGAGCAAAACCAACACCAAGGCACTCTTGGCTAATGTTGAGGCTGCTTTGAAGAACGGTGGTATCGAGGCTGCTCTCGAAGTTTGCCGCAATACTCGTGGTCCTGTAGCAAGTATCTTCTACCAAGGTCTTAGCCGTTACAGCGAGGGCGTTGACGTAGTTGAGAAGACTGTAGCTTCTTACGGTGGTGTACAACTCGGTCTCCTCGAGAAGAACCTCTCTTGGATTTCTCTCTTCATCTCTATCGCTCCATCTTTGGGATTCTTGGGTACCATTATCGGTATGACCCAAGCTTCCGATAAGATCCAACAAGTAGGTGATATCTCTGCTACCGTTGTGGCTGGTGGTATCAAGGTCGCTCTTTTGACAACCCTCCTCGGTTTGATCATCGCTATTATTCTTCAAGTATTCTACAACTACATTCTTAGCTTGATCGAGGGTCTCGTTAACGAGATGGAGGATAGCTCTATCAGCCTCCTCGACCTCGTGGTTGAATACGACGCAGCACAAAAGAAATAATCTATTTTGCATTGTGCAGAACTCCTATTGTTAAACTTGCAAAATTTTAGATTATTATGAAGAATTATAAATTGATACCAAAGGTAACCTTGCTCGTTCTCATGCTCGTAGGCATCCTCGCTGCAGTGATGTTCTTCGTGGGTGGTTCAGAGGGTTCATTGGAGGTAGCGGGTGACTTCTTGAATATCCCTAAGTTCACCGACACTCTCCTCTATTGGATTTATGTGCTTGTAGCACTTGTTATCCTTGTTACTTTCGGCTTCGTGATTGCTAAGCTTGTTGAGACTTTCAAAGTAGATCCTAAGCGCGGTTTCACCTCTGTGGGTGTAGTTCTTGCTGCTGTAGCTCTTTGCGTTCTCTGCTGGGTTTTGGGTAGTCCTGAGAAAGTGGAGATCCTCGGTTATGAGGGTACCGACAATGTGGGTAACATGGCTCGTATGAGCGACGCTATCATGTACCTTGTTTACATCCTTACCGCTTCTACTGTAGCTGCTTTGGTATGGGGTGTTATTTATACACGAGTTAAAAAGTAATTGTAGTTATGGCAAAGAAGATTCCAGAGATTAACGCCAGTTCCATGGCCGACATCTCGTTCTTGCTGCTCATCTTCTTCTTGGTGACAACCTCTATGGATGTGAATCAAGGTCTCGCACGTCGCTTGCCTGCACCTATTCCACCTGATCAAAAGATTGAGGACACCGATATCAACAAACGTAACTTGTTTGTTGTGAAGATCAACTGGGAGAACAAACTCCTGGTTCAGGGCCAAGAACTCGATGTACGCCAGTTGCGCGCTAAGGCGAAGGAGTTTATTGCTAATCCAAACGACGATGCCAATATGCCTAAATTGGTAGAGGAGGATTTCGGTGCTCCATTTGGCATGGTTAAATATGCGAAAGAACATGTGATCTCTGTTCAAAACGACGCAGATACACAATATCAAGCATATTTGGAGGTGCAAAACGAACTCGTGGCAGCCTACAATGAATTGCGCGAAGAGTGCGCGCAACAGTATTTCCACAAGTCATACAGCGAATTAGATGAGGAGTTCCAAAAGACGATCGCTAAGATCTATCCTCAAAAGATTTCTGAGGCTGAACCTAAAAATTATGGAGGAAAATAAGTATGGCAAAAATTCGTAGAAACGATAAACGTGAGATGCCTGCATTGAACACCAGTTCATTGCCAGATATCATCTTCATGCTCTTGTTCTTCTTCATGTCTGTAACTTCTATGAAGGAGGTTACCTACAAGGTTCAAATTCAGAATCCACAAGCTACTGAGTTGACTAAGTTGGAGAAGAAATCTTTGATTCGTTATATCTATGTAGGTACTCCTACTGCTGAGTTCCGCAAGCAATACGGTGCTGAGACACGTATCCAATTGGACGACGCTTTCGCTGACGCTAAGGAGATTGGTGATTACATCATCAACGAGCGTTCTTCTATGAAAGAGTCTGACCAAGGTTTGATGACCGTGTCAATCAAGGCAGACAAGGAAACTAAGATGGGTATCATCGCAGACATCAAGCAAGAGCTTCGCCGTGCATACGCACTGAAGATCAGCTACGCTGCTACCCAACGTACATCCTACTAATCAATAGATTGTATCAAAAAATCACCTGCATGACAATCCATGCAGGTGATTTTTTTTCTATAAGTCTTGCTCTTATACCAATCTTTTACCTACTGCTGCTGCAACTGCTTGTAGCGATTGGTACATGCCTGCGAACTGCTGATGATTTAATTGCTGTGCAGAGTCGCTTTGCGCGCATGTAGGATTAGGATGTGTCTCAATCAGCAATCCATCTATGCCCATAGCTGTGCAAGCGCGTGCTAAATCTCCTATACCATATGCATAGCCCATAGCGTGACTGGGATCAAGGATGATTGGCAAGTTGCAGTGTTCTTTCAGCCAAGCTACACCGCAGAGGTCTAACGTAAAACGTGTTTTTGTCTCAAACGAGCGAATGCCTCGTTCACACAGGATCACTTGCTCATTGCCGCAACTCATAATAAAATCGGCACAATTGACCAGTTCTTGCAAGGTAGAGCCGAAACCACGCTTCAGTATTACAGGTTTACCCGATTGTCCTGCTGCGGTCAGCAAACCGTGGTCGTACATAGCCTTGGCACCTATTTGCACAATATCGGCATACTCCACTACCTTATCCGCATGCGTAGCATCACGCATCTCTGTAGCAATGAGCAGTCCGTATTTCTCACGCATCTCTGCTAGCAGTTTGAGTCCGTCTTCGCCCAATCCACGGAAGGTGTAGGGAGATGTGCGAGGTTTGTAGCAACCCGCACGCAAGACACGAATACCCTGTTGCTGGAGCATTTGGCATGATTGCTCAATCTGCTCACGACTTTCTATGGCACATGGACCAGCAATCATCAACTGATTCTTTCCATCACCACCAATATATGTGTCACCTATCGCCACACGATGGGTATCAGGATGGTATTCACGCGATGAGAGTTGCATGTCACTATTGAAAATCCAATGATGAAGTGCGATGTTTTCAAGCGCATCAGGTAGTTGCTTCATGGTGTGATTAGTGATCAGCACATAGTATTCGTTTTTTTCCAAATACAGCGCCCCTACTTGCTCTGCTAACTCTTGCACATACGTGCGCGATATATTTTTAGGTAAATGTATGATCATGTTAAGACTGAAAATCAATGATGTGGTGAATCGATATAATACCAATGATGTCGGTGTTATTTTCGGTTTCTGTCACAGCTAATGTGGTAATATTATGGGTGTCCATGATTGCAAGGGCATCGGTCAAGAGTGCATCTTTGCTAATATGTTTATAAGATGGAGTCATTATGTCCGAAGCGGTGATTTGCACATCGTTGTACTTTTGTATCGCTCGGCGTGCATCGCCATCGGTGATGATGCCAACACATTTTCCCATAGGCAATTGGTCATAGACCATCGTTATTCCAAGATGCTTGTCTGACATCTCACAGGCTACATCGCGGAAGGTGGTATCCTTCGTTACGCGTGGTACACGGGTGGTCATCACATTTTGTACGCGGCCCAATAGTTTTCTGCCTAATGCACCTCCTGGGTGATACAACGCGAAATCCTCAGCTTTGAATTGACGCATCTCCATCAAACAAACCATCAGCGCATCACCCATGAGTAGAGTCGCTGTAGTGGAGGTGGTAGGGGCTATTCCCAATGGACAAACTTCAGTATCCACGTGGATAGACAGCGCGTAATCTGCTCGTTTTGCCAATGGAGAGTCTATGTTACCTGTCATGGCTACAATCCTACAACCCAATCGGTGAAGTGGATCGATGATGTTCAATATCTCGTTGGTTGCACCACTATTACTTACCAATATAGCAATATCTTGGGCATTCAACATGCCTAAATCACCATGTACTGCCTCGGCAGCATTCACGAAGATAGAGGGCGTGCCGGTGGAAGCAAACGATGCTGCCATCTTATGGGCGATGATACCAGTCTTACCAATACCCATCATCACTACTTTTCCTTGACAGTGATAGATCGCTTCTACTACTTGGTCAAATGTAGTGTCAATACTATTTTTCAACTTCTCTAATTCGCGAATTTCTTCTTCGAATATCTCTTTTGCTCGTTTTGCGTACATAAGATATTATGAATGAATAAGTTGGTCTATTTCTAAAGTTTGTTTTAATATACCCTCTACATCGTTTAGGCGAACTTGATTCGCAGCATCAGAGATGGCTTTTTCTGGCTGAGGATGTACCTCCAGAAAGAGTCCATCTATACCTACCGCTACCGCCGCACGGATCAGATGAGGTACCATCTCGCGGTTTCCACCTGTCACACCTGCTTGACTGCTGGGTTGTTGTACGGAATGTGTAGCATCAAATACCACAGGGTAACCATATTCGCGCATTCTCACGAGCGAGGTCATATCTACTATGATATTGCCATATCCAAAGCTCGAACCGCGCTCGGTGAGCCAGATGTGTGGTGTAGTGTGATGAGGCGATGAGGCCTCAATCTTAGCTATTGCACCACGCATATCCCATGGAGCCATAAACTGCCCCTTCTTCACATTGACAATCTTGCCTGTCTTGGCAGCAGCTACGAGTAAGTCGGTCTGACGCGATAGGAATGCAGGTATTTGCAATACATCTGCTACCTCTGCTACAGGGGTACATTGCCACGACTCGTGTACATCGGTCAATATAGGCAAATCAAAAGTCGTTTTGACCTCTTGTAGGACTTTCAATCCTTCTTCCATACCAATCCCGCGCTCCGATAGGCTCGTGCGGTTGGCTTTGTCATACGACGACTTAAAATACAACGTGATACCCAGTCGCTCGCAAATCTGCTTCAGCGTTTCAGCAGTTTGCATTACGATATCACGACTCTCTATGGCACAAGGCCCTGCTATCAAAAACATGCTCCAGTCTTTAAACTCTAAACATTAAACCCTAACCCTAAACTCACTTAGCATAGATGCGTACCCAGTCAATATCCAGCTGACCAGCACCTGCTTTTTGATTCTCAGGTAAATAACTGCGCACTAAAAGGTGAAGAGCTTCGCCTGATAGTGGGTTCTTTGTACGTGCGACTTCTACATTATTCACGTAGTTGATCACTTCCTTTTCGTTCCATACGATTGTATAGATCGCATTCTTCTCTATTTTGTTTGCAGGCAAGATTGGCAAGGCTTTTTGTGCATTGCTATTGGTCAGACACAATACATGTTGGGCTTTACCAGTATAGCGCACTTTGGCTTGCAAAACACCTGCTGTAGGGGCTACTGCCTCTGCTGTATGCCACACATCGCTAGTATATGCAAAATTATGCATAATCATACCTTTCGTTGGATGCCAAGCCGCTGCAGTGACTTTTTCTTTCTTAGTGAGAATGTGTAAGGTATTATTTGCTACTTGGGTATTTTTACCTTGTGTATAAGCTTGTTGCTCGCTGACGTGCGAATGATCTTTTTTCAGCGTAGGACTTGCATATAGGAAACCTGTCTGCCAACTATCTGATAGTTTTCCTTTTTCAAACTCCTCAGCCCAAACTGTTTTATAGCTTTCCAGTTCTTGAATCTGCTCCGCAGTATGGGTGAGATACAAGATGATATCTGCATTTTTTGCCAAGGATTGCAACTGTTTCTCTTGTTGATGCATAGGTGTAGATAACCAACGCAATTTACCCAGCAATGTGCGTCTGAAGGCACCTTTATTGGCTTGGAACTCCAGCGAATCAACAGTCCCTTTGAGTTCGTTATACGTTGCCAACTCGCTACTTTTTTCTACTTGGCGATAGCGCTTAATGATTTCTGCTTGCGCTTTCAACCATTGTTCAAACGCTTTGGTACTAAGCATTTTTGTCATAATTTTCTAGTTATCAATTCTTAATTCAAAATTCTTAATTATCTCAATAAGCTCTTCCATCGTATCCACAAATAGCGGTGCATATTGCTCCTCTTGTGGTAGAAATGCCAGCTTTCGCATGTGTTCAGCTTGTAGTTTCAACCCCTCGTAAAAGCCTTGATAATTCAGTACGAAGCAGGGTTTACGATGCTCATCCACCGTACCGCTTGCCACCACGTCCATCATCTCGTCCAAGGTGCCGTAGCTACCAGGCAGGCAAACAAAACAATCAGCCAACTCTTTCATCTTCTGTTTGCGCTCGCACATGTTAGCTACCGTGTATAGCACATCGCAGTTATCTGCCATGCGTTTGGCTTGGATGATACGCTGCGGAATTACACCTTCCACGATGCCCCCTGCAGCCTTCGCAGCATTGCTCACGCGTGTCATCAGCCCGCCCGTAGCACCGCCATACACCAAGGTGTGTCCAGCCTCGGCGATCCACTTACCCAGTACATCACCGAGAGCCAAATACTCCTCTGGTATTCTATCTTTCGCGCTACAATATACGGCGACCTTCATCTCTAAACCTTAAACCTTAAACTTTAAACTTTAAACTTTAGACTTTAAACTTTAGACTTTAAACAATATCACGCATCAATCTTCGCGTAAGTCGCGTTCTTCTCAATGAACTCACGGCGAGGAGCCACATCGTCACCCATCAACATAGCGATGGTGCGATCTGCCTCGGCTGCATTCTCGATGGTCACTTGCTTCAACAAACGGCGAGCTGGATCCATTGTGGTTTCCCACAATTGCTCATCACTCATCTCACCAAGACCTTTGTAGCGTTGTGTCTTCACCAACTTCTCATCGCCACCGCAATGCTTCATGATGAAGTCCAAACGTTGTTGGTCATTCCAGCAGTACTCCTTGTAGCTGCCCTTCGAGCACAAATACAGCGGAGCCATCGCGATGAACAAGTGGCCTTGCTCAATCACCTCTTTCATATGGCGGAAGAACAATGTCATGATCAGCGTTGCAATGTGCGCACCGTCCACGTCGGCATCGGCCATGATGATAACTTTGTTATAACGCAATTTGCTAAGGTTCAACGCCTTAGGATCTTCCTCTGTACCAAAAGTGATACCCAATGCAGTGAAGATATTTCTCACCTCCTCGCTCTCGAACACCTTATGCTCCATCGCTTTTTCCACATTCAAGATCTTACCACGCAATGGAAGAATAGCTTGGATCTTACGGTCGCGACCAGTCTTAGCGGTACCACCCGCAGAATCTCCCTCCACAAGGAACAACTCGCATTCGGCTGGGTCCTTACTCTCGCAGTCTGCCAACTTACCTGGCAAACCGCCACCGCCCAACGGAGACTTACGCAATACGCTCTGACGAGCATTGCGCGCAGCAATACGCGCTTGAGCAGCCAAGATCACTTTCTCTACAATCTTCTTCGCATCATCTGGGTGTTCCTCCAAGTAGTTGGTCAATGCCTCGCTCACAGCAGAAGACACCATACCTGCTACTTCTGAGTTACCCAACTTGGTCTTGGTCTGACCCTCAAACTGTGGCTCTGCCACCTTCACGCTGATGATAGCGGTCAAACCCTCGCGGAAGTCGTTCGCATCAATATTCGCATTACCATCTTTGTCCTTCAGTTTCGCCTTCTCCAGCATCTTGCTCTCATCGGCGTATTTCTTCATCACGCGAGTGAGTGCAGCGCGGAAACCTGCCACGTGTGTACCACCTTCGATGGTGTTGATATTGTTTACATAGCTGTGTACATTCTCGTTGAAATCGGTGTTATAGAGGATTGCCACCTCCACAGGAGTACCGTATTTCTCGGTATTCAAGTGAATCACCTCGCTAATCAGCGGTGTGCGGGTGCCGTCGATATAACGAACGAACTCGCTCAATCCTTCCTCTGAGTAGAACACCTCACCTTTGGATGTGCCGTCTTCGTTCTTCTCGCGCATGTCGGTCAAGGTGATGCGCACACCAGCATTCAGGTATGCCAACTCGCGCATACGGTTAGCCAATATGTCGTAGTGATAAACGGTCTCGGTGAAGATACTGCCGTCAGGCCAGAATTGTACGCGTGTACCTGTTCCCTCGCCCTCGTTGTAGGTGCCAACCACGCTCACAGGAGCCAATGGTTTACCTTTGGCGTAGTCTTGTGCGTGGATCTTGCCATCGCGACGAACCTCTACATGCAACTTGGTAGAAAGAGCGTTCACACAGCTCACACCCACACCGTGGAGACCACCAGACACCTTGTAGCTGTCTTTGTTGAACTTACCACCGGCGTGCAATACGGTCATTACCACCTCCAACGCACTCTTCTTCTCTTTTGGGTGCATATCCACAGGGATACCACGACCGTTATCCTGTACGGTAATGGAGTTATCCTCGTTGATTGTCACTTCGATGTTACTACAGAAACCAGCCAATGCCTCGTCGATAGAGTTGTCCACCACCTCATATACCAAGTGGTGCAAACCTTTCAGCGAGATGTCGCCGATATACATCGCAGGGCGTTTACGCACTGCCTCAAGACCTTCGAGCACTTGAATGCTCGAACCATCATACTTCTCTTGTTGTTCTACTTGTTGATTCAATTCTTCCATTGTATTTTGTATTTTATTATTTTCTATTTTATTTCCTTTTATGCGCTCGAGGGATATTGATTCGAGCGCAAGTTGTCTCTATTGTCGTTTTTCAAAAACGCGCGCACATAAAGCGACTGCAAAGGTACTATTTTTTTTCGACATCCACAATACCCCCTCATGCCTTTTTTACGAAATGCGCTCAAATCGCAAATAAACCGCCTTTTTCGCCTTCTTCTATTTTGCACTTTCATTTCCTCAAACCGCTCAACCGCTTAAAACGAAGATTTATCTACCCCTCCCTCCGAAATAAGAATCCTACCTTTGGATCTTCATCAAATTAGTTGAAAACCATGTGCATTGACTTAAGATTCAGCGGACGAACGTAGCGAGTGCTAGCGGTGGCAATAAAATCAGAGTCGTTGCAGTAAGATTTATTTAGATTTCTCGCGCTTTGCGCGTAGGAGTTTCTATCTCATTAATTAAATTGTCGAAGTACCTAAATTACACAATTATTCCCCTTTGTATCCCCCTTACTTGCCACCTGTCGGCATAGGAACTTCATCGTGACCTCATCGTGACCTCATCGGAACCTCGCCGTATCTTTGCCGTAAGATCACCGAGAGAACGAAGGCAGATTGCCCGATGGTTATCCCTGCTTACTTGTCTCCTCATATTATCTAAGAGCTCTTGTTTCCACTAAACAAAATTTGCCATTAAACCTTAAACTCTAAACTTTCAACTGAAAAATTTGCATGATTGCAAATTTTTCACTACCTTTGCACCGTGAAGGTCGAAATATTTAACAGCAATTACTATGACAACTTTAACACAAGAACAGAAAGATGCTCAAATGGCGAGTATGAAATCCTTTGATGAGGACATGCCTTCAGTGGGTATCTTTTGGTACGATGCTCAAGAACATGAGTTCTTTGGTGTGTACAAGAAGGAACTTACTCCCAAGATGATTGAGGAGGCAGCTGATAAAGGTCTTCCTTTCATCAACTATCCTAAATTGCATCGTCAGATTTGGAAAGAGCAGTACTTCCGCGCTTTGGCATCACATAAACCTACTCGTTTTACGGGGGATTACACGATGATACCTCGAGGTCGTGTGGCATGGAACATTGATAAGTTCATTGTTTTTGTTGGCAAATGGGCGGAAGATATACAAGACGAGTTGACAGAGTTGATCAATCAGCATTTTGCACTGCCATTTTTTGAGTTTGTCTATGATGAACATTGGGACTTAGGACATGGCTGGTCAGGTGACTTTTAACATACCCATTAATACCAATATTGAACAATTATGAGAAAACTATTCTCTTTCTTCGTAGCTTTAATTGCCACCACCGCCCTTTGGGCATACGACTTCCAATCTGGTGACTTGTACTACGACATCACTAGTTCTTCCTACCCTTATACCGTAGAGGTGACATATCAAGAAAAATGGTCATCTAACAACTATGCGGGTCTGACTTCTGCCGTTATCCCCGAAACGGTTACTTACAACGGCACTGGCTATAGTGTAACAGGTATTGATGATTTAGCTTTTGCGTATTGCTCTTCCCTTACATTCATCTCAATCGCTAATAGCATAACGAAAATGGGAGGTGGAGTGTTTTATGCTTGTAGGGCATTACAATCAGTAATCCTGCCTACTAATATCACAAGTTTACCTTATTATTATGAAAAGAAGACTGGAGAAGTAGGTTGTTTCGGTAGGTGTTCTTCCCTCACATCTATCACCATCCCCAATAGCATAACGAGTATTGGTAATAGTGCTTTTTCTGGTTGCTCTTCTCTTACCTCCATCACTATCCCTAACAGTGTAACGAGTATTGGAAATAGTGCTTTTTCTGGTTGCTTCTCTCTCACATCTATCACCATCCCTAATAGCGTAACGAGTATTGGTAATTCCGCTTTTAGTGGTTGTGTGTTTACAAAAGAGAATTTTATCAATAATAGTTCATTGAATCCTGAAACAAATAACTATTGGGGGGCAACAATTGCCGATTATGAAATAGATGGTTTGTTTATTCGTAATGATACCGTTATTTATTGTATACGATATGTAATATCTATTACCATCCCCAACAACGTAACGAGTATTGGAAATAGTGCTTTTTCTGGTTGCTCTTCTCTTACCTCCATCACTATCCCCAACAGCGTAACGAGTATTGGAAATAGTGCTTTTTCTGGTTGCTCCTCCCTCACCTCCATCACTATCCCCAATGGCGTAACGAGCATTGGAGATAGGGCTTTCTATAAATGCTCCTCCCTCACTACTATCACTATCCCCAATAGCGTAACGAGTATTGGAGAACATGCTTTCTCTAATTGCTCCTCCCTTACCTCCAGCACTATCCCCAGCAGCGTAACGAGCATTGGAAATTCTGCTTTCTCTTATTGCTCCTCCCTTACCTCTATCACTATCCCAAATAGAGTAACGAGTATTGGAGAACATGCTTTCTCTAATTGCTCCTCCCTTACCTCCATCACTATCCCCAGCAGCGTAACGAGCATTGGAGAATATGCTTTTTCCTCTTGCTCCTCCCTTACCTCTATCACTATCCCAAATAGAGTAACGAGCATTGGAGAGAATGCTTTCTCTTATTGCTCCTCCCTTACCTCCATCACTATCCCCAGCAGCGTAACGAGCATTGGAGATTGGACTTTCTATAGATGCTCCTCCCTCACTACTATCATTATTCCTAATAGTGTAACGAGCATTGGAGATTGGGCTTTCTATAAATGCTCCTCCCTCACCTCTATAACTATCCCCAATAGTGTAACAAGTATTGGAAAAAGATCTTTTATGGATTGTTCTTCTCTCGTATCAGTAACAATGCTGGCGACGACTCCACCCTCAGTTGGTGGAGATGTATTTTATTCTATTGCATCTGATGCAGTGTTGTATATTTTAGATACCGCAGACAAAAGTGCTTATCAAAAAGCAGTAGGAGAATACTTTAACAAAATAGAAACCTTACCTCCTTTCCCATACACGCTTACTATTAAATTCTATGAAAACCGAGGCTCGGTAGAGTTCCTCCAACAGCCCGACTGGGACAAACCTGCGATTGTCAAAGCTACGCCAAAAAGCGGTTACGTATTCGGATGTTGGGACGATGGCGAGATAGATAATCCACGTACCATCAACGTAACCTCTGATACCACCATGTGGGTATATTTTGCTCCTACCTCTGGTGAGTGTGGAGATAACCTTACATGGAAATATAGCAACCACACCCTCACTATCTCTGGTACAGGCGACATGTGGGATTTCACGGCAACCGAAGTACCTTGGGGTGACTTGTGTGGACAAATACACAATATATCGCTCCCAACAGGTATAACATCCATAGCCAATAATGCGTTCTTCGCTTGTACGGAAATAAACTCTATTATCTTGCCATCATCCCTAAAAAAGATAGGACGTTCTGCTTTTATTTTCTGCAAGAAACTTACTTCTATCACTATTCCTGATAAAGTAACAACGATTGGTAATGGCGCTTTTGAAGGCTGCGAGAACCTCCAACATATATCCATCGGCAGAGCAGTGACAGACATTGGACATAGCAATTACGGCAAGAACGATGTGTTCCGCAATTGTACTAGTCTTACTTCTATTGAGTGGAATGCCCAAGAGTGTGCAGATTTTGAAGATAGCGATACTAGCCCGTTCTCTGCTATTGCACAGCAAATCACTGCTTTCACGTTTGGTTCTCGAGTACAATATATACCTGCATTCTTGTGTTACGAGATGAAAAGACTCTCCACACTGCAATTCCCAGCAACGTTGCAATCAATTGGTGAGAGTGCCTTTGAGAGTTGTGAACGATTGACATCTGTTACCTTCCCTGGTGATGTTACCTTTATTGACGATTGGGCATTTGCATGGTGCTACGGACTGAAAAAAGTGACTTTCGGTGAAAAATTACAAGAAATGGGTTCTGGGGTCTTCAGCGATTGTACGTCTATCCAGGAAATGATCTCATATGCGCAACAAGTACCTGAAATCTATTTGAGTACCTTTGATAAAGTAAATCCAGCTACGACTGTATCTGTGAAAGATGATTTAGTAACGCAATACGAAGAGCATCCTTATTGGGGATTATTTAATATCGTTCCTTTGTCATCTCCAGTAGAAAACATCCATAGCCAATCGCCAACAATGGATTGCCAAAAGATCCTCCGCGATAATCAACTCCTCATCCTCCGCGACGGCAAGACCTACAATGCAATGGGACAAGAATTGTAATCTGTGTTTAGAGGACGCTTCGCTACTGTTTAGTGAAGGTCCTTTGGACTACGATTTAGAGTTTAGGCGCGGGCAGAAATGCTCGCGCTGATTTTTGTCCCTTCGGCATGAGTTCGGCATCCCTTTGAAAACTGAAAATGGAAAGGTGAAAACTGAAAGATGTCTTTCGGCAAACGAAAACTTTTTTCAAAAAAAACTATCAAAAACTTGCATAGTTTGCAAAAATATAGTAATTTTGTGCCGAGTTTGAAAATTTGGGAATGATACTTTGAGAATTTGGAAGAGAATGTTTGAGAATTTTGGATTAGACAAAAAACTAAAAATCAGTTGTATATGATAGTTCGCTCACAATTAAGTACAATTATTGAACGTATGCAAGAACCCAGAAAATGTATTCAAGTTCTTGCAGGTCCACGTCAAGTAGGCAAAACTACACTCATCAAGCAATTTTTAGCACAATGCACAACGCCATCAACTAGTCTGAATGCTGATGAAATAGCTACGAATAATCGTGCATGGATATCCGAAAAATGGCAATCCGTTCGTATTCGTATGCAATTGGAAGGACAACAAGAGCATATATTGATTATTGATGAGGTACAAAAAATAGACAATTGGAGCGAAATTGTCAAAAAGGAATGGGACTACGACACCTTTCATGATATCAACATCAAACTGATTTTGTTAGGCAGTAGTCGCTTGCTGCTCAAAGACGGATTGACAGAGAGTTTGATGGGACGCTTTGAGTTGATTCGTGTACCACATTGGTCCTATAACGAAATGCACGAAGCATTCAACTTCTCAATAGAGCAATACATCTATTTTGGTGGATATCCTGGTGCGGCACCTTATGTAAATAATGAGAAACGTTGGCGTCAATATATGCGAGATTCTATCATCGAGCCTGCTATTAATCGCGATGTATTGATGACCAAACGTGTACTTAAGCCAGCCTTAATGAGACAACTATTTGAGATAGGATGTGCGTATAGTGGCGAAATTATTGCATTCAATAAGATTATTGGTCAATTAAATGAGGCAGGAAACACATCCACCTTGGCTAATTATCTCAAGACTTTAGAAGAAGCATCTCTATTAGGAGGATTGCAACGATATGCGGTGGACTTTGCGAGACGCTATCAGTCTATTCCAAAATATCAAGTATATAATACCGCGCTGTTGAGTTATTTTCAAGGTCGAGGGTTCAAGACCGAACAACTGGATCCAAGTCGTTGGGGTCGATGGGTGGAAAGTGCCATAGGTGCACATCTCATCAACTATACACAGGAACAGGATTTTGATTTGTATTATTGGAGAGATCATAATGACGAAGTAGATTTTATTATTCGTCAAACAGGAAATCGTTTGATGGCATTAGAAGTAAAAAGTGGTCACAGACAAGATAACAGTGGTCTTCATGTTTTTGCTGACAAATTTCATCCAAAGCACTCACTTGTGGTTGGTGGCGATGCTTTTCCAATAGAACTATTTCTCTCAACTCCAATAGAACGATTCTTGTCTTTATAAAATAATAATATTCCACGCCGAATTTCGCAACCCTTCGGCACACGAAAACTTTTTCAAAAAAATACGACAAGCGGGAATACACGAAAACGTGTGGCATTTTGGGCATTATTGGCATTTTGAAATTTTGAAAATGCCAATAATGCTAATAATGTCATACTGCGGAATTAAGAATGGAGTATTGATTTTCAGGGAGAAAGGATTTTGGAATGGATTTCTGCGGACATTTGAGACTGTTTAAAAATGGCAGAGAATGTGTCCGCAGGAAGTCCGTGGGAGAGGGGGATTGGGAGTCGGGAGACACGAGACGGGACACCGTCAAGCGGGGGGAGGAAAGGTGAAAACGGAAAGGTGAAAACATAGGGAAGGTATAGTATGAACCCGTCGAGTAATAATCGTTCGAACGAAGTGAGATAAGAACCCGTAAAAGGTAAGGGATTTTAGGAAAAATCCGCGCATTTGGTAGAAAAATCGCTTATTATTTGCATAAATGCAAAAAAAGCAGTACCTTTGCCGTTTGATTATTAATTTGCCGAAATTTGCGGCGAAAACAGTGAATAAACGATTAAATAACATACAACTATGTCAAAAGCATTACTTATGATTCTCGACGGCTGGGGAATCGGAAACAAATCACAAGCTGACGCTATCTCTTGCACTCCAACCCCACACTGGGACGCATTGTTGGAGAAGTACCCACACAGCCAACTCCAAGCCAGTGGCGAAAACGTGGGTTTGCCTGATGGACAAATGGGTAACTCCGAAGTAGGTCACCTCAACATCGGCGCAGGTCGCGTCGTTTATCAAGACCTCGTAAAGATCAATCGCGCTTGCAAAGACGGTAGCATCCTCGAAAATCCTGAGATTAAATCTGCTTTCGGTTATGCCAAAGAGACAGGCAAGAAGCTTCACCTCATGGGTCTTACCTCTAATGGTGGTGTACACTCTTCTTTCGACCACCTCTTCTACCTCTGCGATATTGCCAAAACCTACGGATTAGACGGCAAAACCTTCATCCATTGCTTCATGGACGGCCGTGATACCGACCCTAAGTCTGGTCTTGGTTTTATTGACCAATTGCAACAACACCTCGCTACCAGCTGCGGCGAGATCGCTTCTATCCAAGGTCGTTTCTATGCCATGGACCGCGACAAACGTTGGGAGCGCGTGAAAGTGGCTTACGACTGTATCGTTAAGGGCGAAGGCAAAGCATCTGAAGATATGCTCAAGGCCGTAGAAGAGAGCTACGCAGAAGGTGTAACCGACGAGTTCATCAAGCCAATCGTACATGTGCGTGACGGCAAGCCAGTGGCTACCATCGAGGAAGGCGATGTAGTAATCTTCTTTAACTACCGCAACGACCGTGCGAAAGAGCTCACCATCGTGCTCACCCAACAAGACATGCCAGAGAACGGTATGACCACCATTCCTAACTTGCAATACTACTGCATGACTCCATACGACTCTTCTTTCCAAGGCTTGCACATCCTCTTCCCAAAAGAGAACGTACAAAACACCATGGGTGAGATCGTTAGCAACGCAGGTTTGAAGCAACTTCGTATCGCTGAGACTGAGAAGTTCGCACACGTGACCTTCTTCTTCAACGGCGGACGCGAGGCAGAGTATGCAGGTGAGGAGCGTATCCTCATTCCTTCACCAAAGGTAGCTACCTACGACCTCCAACCTGAGATGTCTGCTCCTGAGGTGACCGAGGCACTCTGCGAGGCACTCGACACACAAAAGTACGACTATATCAC
The DNA here is from genome assembly GCA_045658785.1 of Paludibacteraceae bacterium. Lineage (GTDB taxonomy): Bacteria > Bacteroidota > Bacteroidia > Bacteroidales > Paludibacteraceae > Colicola. The sequence continues at coordinate 24,822 of JAZOVR010000120.1, forward strand.
CCTCAATTTCGCCAACGGCGACATGGTGGGTCACACGGGCGTATATGCTGCTATTGAGAAAGCCGTTACTACCATCGACAACTGCGTTCACCAAGTGGTAGAGACTGCTCTCAAGAACGACTATGAGATCATCATCATCGCGGACCACGGTAACTGCGACAACGCGATCAATGCCGACGGTTCACCTAACACAGCGCACTCACTCAACCCAGTGCCATTCGTGTATGTGAGCAAAGAACACACCGATGCGCAACTCGAAGATGGTATCCTCGCTGACGTAGCTCCATCCCTCTGCCACATCCTCGGCGTAGAGCAACCCGCAGAAATGACAGGACATAACCTCATTAAGAATTAAGACCGCGCTGCGCGCTGAGAGAAGAGAGACCGCCTTTGGCTGTTAGACCGCCGCCATGCGGCTGAGAGATTTAAGAAGTCTAACAGCGAAGCGATCTAACAACGCAGTGGTCTAACTTCTAACAGCGCAGCGATCTAAAAACTATAATATATGGCTTTACAATGTGGAATAGTGGGTCTGCCTAACGTAGGCAAATCGACCCTCTTTAATTGCCTTAGCAACGCCAAGGCACAATCGGCGAACTTCCCTTTCTGCACCATCGAACCTAATGTGGGTGTGATCACCGTACCCGACGAGCGTCTTATCAAACTCGGCGAACTCTGCAAACCAGAGCGCGGTGTCATCCCAACTACCGTTGAAATCGTAGATATTGCGGGATTGGTCAAGGGCGCAAGCAAGGGCGAAGGACTTGGTAACAAGTTCCTCGCGAATATCCGCGAGACGGACGCTATCATCCATGTACTTCGTTGCTTCGACGACGATAATGTGGTACACGTAGATGGCTCTGTGGATCCTATCCGCGACAAAGATATTATTGATGCGGAACTCCAACTCAAGGACCTTGAGACCGTAGAATCTCGTATTCAAAAGATAGAGAAACAAGTGCGTGTAGGCGGTGACAAACAGGCTAAAGTGGCTTTGGATGTTCTTCTCAAATACCGCGATGCGCTCTCTCAAGGTAAGTCTGCCCGTACCGTCGAACTCATCAACAAGGACGAGGAACTTGTTGCGAAAGAGACGATGCTCCTCACCAGCAAACCTGTGCTCTATGTCTGCAACGTGGACGAGAACTCCGCTGTCAATGGCAATCAATACGTGGAGCGCGTGCGCGAAGCTGTCAAAGATGAAAACGCACAAGTGCTTATCGTAGCTGCTAAGATTGAGAGCGAGATCGCCGAACTCGAGACTTACGAAGAGCGTCAGATGTTCCTCGATGAAATCGGACTTTCAGAGTCTGGTGTAAGCCGCCTTATCAAGGCAGCATATGCGCTGCTCGAGCTTCGCACTTTCCTCACCGCGGGTAGCGACGAGGTGCGTGCGTGGACCTTCAAGGCAGGTAGCAAAGCGCCTCAATGTGCTGGTGTCATCCACTCTGACTTCGAGCGTGGTTTTATCCGTGCTGAGGTCATCAAGTACGAAGATTATATCGCACTCGGTGGCGAGTCCGCTTGCCGTCAAGCAGGTAAACTCGGCATCGAAGGCAAAGAATACATCGTGCAAGATGGCGACATCATGCACTTCCTGTTTAATGTGTAATACAGACCGCGCTTTGCGCTGAGAGATATTAGACCGTTAACAGCACCCCATGAACCCACGAGGTTCATCGGGGACCCCGCAACACTGTTAGAACGCCCTTCGGGCTGTGAGACACAAGAGTCTAACAACAAACGAAGTGAGTGATCTAACAACGTAGTGGTCTAACTTCTAACAGCGAAGCGTTCTAAAGATAAAACAATGTTCGAATTCTTAAATACTTGGCTCGCCAACGGCGGCTTTTGGGTAGCAATCCCATTGATTATCTTAGGTTGTGCCGCACTCATCAAGGGTGCCGACTGGCTCGTGGATGGTGCTTCTGCTTTGGCAAAGAAATACGGCGTGAGCGACATCGTGATCGGTCTTACTGTCGTGGCGTTCGGCACCAGTATGCCCGAGTTTGTGGTGAACATGGTGGCAGTAGGCCAGGGAAGTACGGAGATTGCTATCACCAATGTTCTGGGTAGCAATATCATCAATATCTTCGTGATTTTGGGCTTCACTGCACTCATTTTCCCGATTTCATCGCAAAAATCCACTCGCCGTTTTGATATTCCATTCAGTCTGTTAGCCGCTCTTCTCGTATTACTTTTTGCTGTATATAACAGCCCATCTTGGCTGCAAATCGAGCATATATTCAATATGAATATTGCCGATCCAACCCTTAGTGACTTAGGCTCTATCCAAATGGGACAAGGCAATGGTGGATTTATTTCGGGTGTAGGTGGTAGTATCCTTCTCATCTTCTTCTTGCTTTTCCTTTGGCATAACTTCAAAGGTATTGGTTCTGCCCCACAAACAGAGAGCAACGAAGAATACAAACCCATGTCTGCTCGTCGCGCACTTGCACTCATTATCAGCGGTTTGATCGGTTTGGTCGTAGGTGGCGAGGTGATTGTCAAGAGTGCCACCTCTATCGCCCAATCGCTTGGCGTAAGCGATGCGATCATCGGTTTGACCGTAGTGGCTTTGGGTACATCGCTTCCAGAACTTGCCACCTCTTGCATGGCGGCATTTAAGAAGAACTGCGATATTGCTCTCGGCAATGTCATCGGCAGCAATATCTTCAATATCTTCTTCATCCTTGGTACGAGCGCATGCGTCAAAGCATTGCCTGGTTACCACGGATTGGAGATAGATGCCATGATGGCAGCTTTGGGTAGTATCTTTGTGATGCTATTCGTATATCTCACTAAGAAGCACGAGATCAAGCGTTGGCACGGAGCCATCCTCCTCCTCACCTATGCTGCCTATCTCGCCTACCGAATCATAACCCTCTAACCCCTAAACAACTTTCAACTCTCAACTCTTAACTCTCAACTTTCAACTTTCAACTTTCAACTCTCAACTTTCAATTCTCAACTTTCAACTTTCAACACAATGCCCCCTATCCTCCTTCTCCCTTTTATGGGCACCGCCCTTGGCGCAGCCATGGTCTTCTTGCTACGAGGCAAGATGAGCGACCTGCTGCGCAAGTTGCTCTTGGGCTTCGCCTCGGGTGTGATGGTGGCAGCATCGGTATGGTCATTGCTCATCCCTAGTCTGGAAATGAGTGCCGAAAATGGAGGCACCACTTGGTTACCCGCAGCTGTAGGATTCGTGTTAGGCATACTTTTTCTATTATTGCTCGACACCCTTATCCCTCACTTGCATATCGGAGCAGATCAGCCCGAAGGATTAACCCGCAACTGCCAATGGAAACGCACCACCATGCTTTCGGTAGCAGTCACCCTACACAATATCCCCGAAGGTATGGCTGTTGGGGTAATACTCGCCAGTGCCATGGCAGAAGGAAGTATGATACCTATGTCCGCAGCATGGGCATTAGCGATAGGCATTGCCATACAAAACTTCCCCGAAGGAGCCATCCTCTCCATGCCTCTTCACTCAGAAGGTATGGGTAAGGGCAAAGCATTTGCAATAGGTGCATTATCTGGAATAGTCGAACCCATTGCGAGCATATTGACTATGCTACTTATCGGATTCATATCTCCCGCCCTACCATACCTATTGGCTTTCGCTGCGGGAGCGATGATGTACGTGGTAATCGAAGAACTCATCCCCGAAGCGCAAGCCGAGCCACACAGCAATATCCCTACGTTGGGCTTTACCGCAGGGTTTGTACTGATGATGGTGTTGGATTACGCGTTGTAGGATTTATTCTTCCACTTTGAGTAAGAAAAGGCGGTCTCCTCTACGGATCGTCTTTTCTGTTTTAATAGCGAAATAATTGCCTTTTTCGATGAGCGTTTGTGGTCTGCCTTTGGCGTCGTGCATATCATGCGCCACGGTCTCGTAGGCGCCTGTAGTTTCGCCTGTGATAAGCAACTCATCGCCCTCTTGTATTTGTGGCGTAGCTTCCAAATAAAATTCCGCTACAGAGATATTCTTGAAGAAATTGGTACATTTGCCTGCAAACACTTTCTTTCGTGTTGCACGCGAGCCATATTTGTGTGTCCATTCGCCTAGTTTTTGTCCTTGGTAATAGCCATCCCAAAAACCGCGATTGAAGACACGAGCGAGGCGAGTATTCCACTCCTCAATCTTCGCCTCAATAGCCTCATCGCCTAATTGCCTCATCGCCTCTTCGCCCTGTTGCCACAATTCTACAGCTTCCTTGTAGCACTCCACCACCGTCTTTACGTATTCTGCCCCGCGCGCGCGTCCTTCTATCTTCAGCACACGCACACCCGCGTCAAGCATCTTGTTGAGGAAGTGAATGGTTTTCAGGTCTTTAGGCGACATGATATACTGGTTATCTATCTCCAGTTCGAGGTCGCTTTCTTTGTCCTTGACCACATACCCGCGGCGGCAGATTTGCATACATGCACCTCGGTTGGCACTGGCGCCAAAGTGATTAAGACTAAGGTAACATTTGCCACTTACCGCCATGCAAAGTGCACCGTGGCAGAACATTTCGATACGGATACGTTCGCCCTTTGGACCACGGATATCTTGCTCCTGAATATCGCGGTAGATGCTAGCCACTTGCTCCATGTTGAGTTCACGTGCAAGTACCACAACATCAGCATATTGTGCATAGAATTTCAGTGCCTCCGTGTTGGCGATATTGAGTTGCGTAGAGAGGTGTACTTCTACGCCAGATTGATAGGCATATTGCAATGCGGCGATGTCAGAAGCAATAATCGCTGAGACATTAGCCGCCTTAGCGTGATCTACTATCTCGCGCATAAGAGGTAGGTCCTCGGGGTACATCACGGTGTTGAGCGTGAGGTAGGTTTTGACACCTGCATCTTGGCAACGCTCCACGATAGTATGGAGGTCTTGGGTAGTGAAATTTGCCGATGAACGCGAACGCATGTTCAGATGCTCAATACCAAAATACACACTCGTTGCACCTGCCTCAATAGCTGCTGCAAGACTCTCCCAGCACCCTACAGGTGCCATTATCTCAATGTCATTCATCTGTTTCATGCTGCAAAGGTACACAAAAAAACGCATATCTGCAAGAGAAATGCGTTTTTTGTTGGATGTAAGGTGCGAAGCGCCTATCGTTTAGAGTCGCTGGACAATACTTCTTGCCCCATGACATTGTATATCCTGCCTTCGTGGAAGATGATTAATTGACCATCGCGGAGCAACTTCTTACTCGAATCTATGGGTATTTCCACATCCTCCACTGCCGTTTCTGCATTGTTATTATAAATGCAGCCCAATGATTTGTAGAAAGGCAGGTCGGTGGTATAGATGCACTCATCTTCCAACCATGCACACAGCATGGTTGTCTTCTTGCCTGATTGAGCAACTATACTATTATGCACAATACCATCGAGCGAACCTAATCCTGCAACCCATACTTTTTTGTGTCGTTTTTCAATGAGTTGTCCATCCTCCTCTTCATGAAGAAGGGCTTGTAATGTGAGGATGGCCCTACCATCTGACAACGTGTCTTTGTGAGTTAGAACATGGGGAAAAGTAGTGGTGTGAGGATAATTGTTGATACCAGCAAATATATCCAATGTATCGCCAACTGCTGCGCCAAAATCGTAAAGCAAGTACTCTGTATTATCGTAGTGGAAAAAGACTTGATTCTTATCACTGAAGCATAGCGCACCGATGTTGTCTATAACTGGCGAATCATCTTTGGTAGAGTAGCGCACCAAAGGGAGATAGGGTTGGTTATTGATAAGAAAGGTATCGCGATTCAGTTCATACACAAATGTCTCAGCAGATTGAGAGTTCACGGTGGTCTCTGACTGTGCAGACGGGAGTTGAAGTCTCTCGCGGTGATTTTCTTCAAGCATATGCCATTGGGTCGGTGTAGGACGACCTGCAAACTTACCTTCTTTGCCGTCGTCTTCGATATTGATGGCGAAATCACAGTAGCATTTTGTAGCTAAACTTGCCATCTTGTTTTCATCCATTAAGAATTGGCTTTGTCCATTTCTGCTCGCACAAACGAGCGCTGAAGATGTTTTGCGAGGATACTTAAAACCATTGAGCATCATAAATCCTTGAGTATCGCCTACGCCTTCTATCCACTTGGTTTCATGTATTTGTGCCGTCATATCGTTGGGGTGTACATAAAGATGAATCTCTCTAAGACCTGTATCTTGCGAGAGGTTCACCTCATTCACACTGCAGCGGAAGGTTTTGTTCCGCTCGCTATAGTTGTTGAGACCAGCAAAGACTTCTATTATATCACCCTCTTGCACATTGAAATCGTACAACAAATATTCGGTGTTATCGTAGAAGATATATACTTTCTTGTCGTCGGTGAAGCGCACTGCTGCTACATACTCTTTGCCTGCTTCTGTACCATCCATAGTAGTATAGCGATTAACGATGGTGTAGGTGTGCTGGCGAATGACGGTGTCTTGTCCCAACCGATAGAGCCATGTCTTTTCTTCTGTGTCGGTATCGGTATCCTCAAAGAAGGTTGTCCAACTGTTGCACCATTGCGATTTGTAGGCCGGTGAATTGGCTTGGCTGAGTGGCTGGATATTGTAGTTGCTCCAGGGCGATTGATGTTTGTAGAGGTCAACCGATTCATCTGGAACATACACAGGCAGCAGTTGTGTGACATCATATACATTTTTGACATCAACTGGGGTGTTTGAGAATGCAAACTCGCGAACAAATGGCGGCGTTTCTGCTAAACACATCACGGTCTTCAGCGCGCTGCAGCCTGCAAAAGCATATCCATTAATTTCACTGACACTTTCACCTATAATGAGCGTGGATAATTGATCACATTCGTTGAAGGCAGAGCGTTCGATGGTAGTAACTCTGTTGGGTATGACTATCTGCTTGAGCTGGTGGCATCGATAGAACGCATAGGTACCAATGATTTCTACATCATCGGGGATGCTTGTGTTCTTGCAGGCTGCGATTAACATGTTGGGTACTTGAATAGGATTCTGCGGACTGGTGACTACTGCGCGGCATAAATTGCGACTATCGAAATATGGATTGTCGAAATCTACCGAAATATGCATCAAATTCGCACACTCTGCAAAGACATTCAGGTTAATCACTTTAATTTCCTTTGGAATATAGACAGAGGTCAAATCACGGCACTTATGGAAGACGTGTCCACCTGCCCCTAAGGTCGTGACTTGATAGGTTGTATCATTGTGTGTGACATATGCTGGTATGTCCACACTTCCACTATGCCCCGCTGATTCGATGAGTGCGACTGCGGGAAATGAACTCCCTGGAATAATAAGATACGCAAAATTATCCACAACAAAATCGTGAACAAAGGTCCAATCGGAGTCACTAGCTTGATGGTTGTAGGCAAAGGAGCTTACACTCGCTGCTATTCCCATTAGCCAAGCAAATAACTTTTGGCAGAATGAAATCGTTTTCATGTCATTAATTTTTTAGTAGTTTAACAAATCGAAATTTTTCTGCAAAGGTACAGCAAATTCTTCGATTTGTCAAGTGCTAACAGCGAATGCATACGGTAGTGAATTGTAAAGTGCTGACTATCAATTATTATGATACCAAATTGCATACGCCTAATGATTTGCCTATTCTGTACAGTATGTTAACAAAGTCTATCTGATGGATGATAAATAGTCGTGCAGATTTGCTGATGAACATTGTAGTTTGGCTGCAATGCGCGCCTTGTAGGTGCGAATGCTCTTCTCTGCATAGTTAATATGTTTGGCGATTTCCACCAACGAGAAGTGAGGGTACACCATATAGTAGATGCAGAAGATGCGTTCGCGGGCAGACAGAGGCAATTGCTCTAGTGCCATTAGCCAATCGTGTAGGTAAGGGTCAATATCTTTCGCAAGGGTCATATAGTTGGTCCATCGTCGTGGTGGAGCAGGATATTTCATGCGGATATCGGATAAGCATGAATGGAAGTCATAGATGCGAATTTGCTCTTCGTGAGCCACCTGAAGCCGCGACATCGAATGACGACGATAAATCATGATACTAAAAATCAACAATAGGCATATGCTTACGGTACACGAAATGACTATCCACACCCAACGCAAGGGATACGGATTGGCTAAGTATTCGCTAAATTTAGACACCGTTTCTGCGGATAAACTCACATAGTCTCTCAGGGCTTTTTCTGCATCGGCGCGTGCGTGCGAATATTGGCTTAGGAGCCTCGTGTCGTTTTTGAGATTAGCTTCTTGCATGAGGCAGAAATAGGCATTGACCAAGAATGTGGGACTCTGAGTGTGTAGCATGATAGACTCTGCATAAGGTACTGCCTTTGCCAAACTATCCATATCCAAATAGACTTGCATGATTTTCATGTAGCTGTATAGGCGATATTCCTCCTCTTGCCAATAGGGTAGTCCAAGCTTGAAATAGACCAGGGCGGAGTCGTATTGCTGCTGCTCGTAAAAATACAGACCTTTGGTCTCGTAACGACGTGCCTGATAGTACTCGTCTAAGTCGTAAGACGCTGCGATGCCTAGTACGCTGTCTGCCTCGGAGAAATGATGAAGGTAGGTGTGAAACTCGCTCACATCCAGCAGGGTATGCGCGTAGTACCAATCTTTGCCGCTGGCTTTAAATGCCTCGTTGGCACGAAGAAAAAAGACCAGTGCGAGGCTGTCGCTCTCGTTCTGCTTGCAGATATGCGCCATGCAAGAGTTGATACGCCCGCGGTATATAGGATCATCTATCTGAGCGCGATCGGCTGCGATATAATGCGCTGCGGCTTGGATGATTTGCTCCTCATCACTACGATGTCGCCCCATATAGTAGTGCGCCTTACCGAGTGTGTTGCGGGCAAAAAGACGACCAAAGGGGTTGTCAAGCGTGCCAATGGCTTGCTCAAGTGCCAACGTATCTGGATAGAGGGTGTGTTCGTTTTGATCTAAACTATCTGCAATGGCAATGGTGGCGTGGGCCTTTTGCCAACGGCTTGTGTAGTTGCAGGATAGCAATAGCAAACAGAGGAATAGGTATGTGAGATGACGAACAGATGGCATATATGTGCTTTGGATTTGAATTTCGTTTGCAAAGGTACGAAAAATATTTGACTGTTGCAAATATATCACTGGAAAATACCCAAGCAACATACTACCTTTTCCACTCCAATCCGCGGTAGATGCGCGGTAGATACGCTGTGGATACACTGAATCAAGACCGAGTTTTCAACGAGCAGATGGGGCTTGTTGATAACTTTATCTAAGTCATTGAGACAGGGATAATTAGACAAGAAAATAGGCGATATTTTGCAAAGTCGAAGTAGCAAAATGAAAAAAGTGATAAAAAAACGCACTTTTTTACACAAAAATGACACTTTTCCTGCTGATTATTTGGCTGTTTCGAAAAAAAGCAGTATCTTTGCATGCTTTTTCGCGGCGCGCGTGTGCGAGCATTATGCGAGAGAGCGCAGAAACAACAATTAACAAACAAAATTATTAACCAAAATTAAAAGTTAAAATGCCTACAATTCAACAATTAGTTAGAAAAGGAAGAGCAGAACTTATCGACAAGAGCAAGTCTCCAGCATTGGACAGCTGCCCACAACGTCGTGGCGTTTGTGTACGCGTTTA
>JAZOVR010000121.1:0-2324 GCA_045658785.1 Paludibacteraceae bacterium
GGACAACCCTTGTTCTCCTTGACACCTGCAATAGTAGGACAGAGATCTTCATAATCATATACTCCATCACTATCGCTATCCAACATACATCCCTTGGCATCAACATAGTTGCGCGCTTCAGGAATAGTGTTTTGACAACTATCAATATAATCGGCTACACCATCTTTGTCAGTATCAATAGGGCATCCGTTTTGATCAACCAATCCGTATGCTGCTTCTGGTGTCTCAGGGCAAAGATCTAAGTAGTCATATACACCATCGCCGTCTGTATCCAATGGACAACCTACTGAGTCAACCATGCCATAGGCTGCTACTGGAGTGTTTGGACATTGATCAATATAGTCATACACACCATCTCCGTCAGTATCCAATGAGCAACCATGTATATCTACGTATGCGATAGCTTCTTCTGGTGTTTCTGGACATAAATCGCGATAATCAGGTACTCCATCTTTGTCTGTATCTAATGGACAACCTACTGAGTCTATCAGACCATATGCAGCGGAAGGTGTATATGGACACTCATCCAGATAGTCAGCTACACCGTCTCCATCATTATCTAATGGACAGCCCATTTCATCCACGCGTACATTGAGTGGAGTATTTGGACATACATCTAGTTTGTCAAAGATGCCATCTTTGTCTTGGTCTTTGTCTTTTGGGTTAGTGCCAATCACGATTGCCAATCCCATTGATAAGTTAAGACCAGGAGTCTTGTATGGCAAATATGTTTTGCCAGATACTGCAGCTTTCTTAGCATATGTAGTAGGGATATAATCGGTAGCGAGTGTAAGCATCAAACCATCGTATGGCGCTATGGAAATAGCAGCACCGATGTTGCTCCAATGACCATTGATAAAAGAGTATGATGCTGCAAAGTTGAACCAGTTGACTGGACGCAATGCTGCACCGAGTGTAACCTCCTCTGTGATACGATTATTGTAGAAACGTGTGCGTGAGTACACGCCTACGCCTACGCGGTTTTCCCAAAAGTTAGCATCTACACCGATGTTCAAATTAGCAGTTAGCATGCTTAATTCAGGGAATAGAGCATTGTCTATAACAACATCTTGGAGACCATCTAAATAGCCATCCTTCACTTTGTTGGCATCAGCGAGCAAACTATCTGCATCAAAACTATTGAGAGTTCCATAATCTCCATAATTGAAGTCTATACCATAGAAAGTGGTGTCAATGGCCGCAGTTGCTTTAGCATGGCGGTGCCAGCGGATAAAACCAAGATCTGTTACGGATGCTGTAATTTGCAAATTTTTAATCGGTTTGTATGTTACACCGAGGTCAAATGCAACACCCATACCTGCTGGTTTGAACAAGATATCCTTTATAATCTTTTCTGTCGTGGCATCTTCTCCCAGCAGAGTGTTGACATCCATGCTACCTAAGTCATCTATATTGGTAGGCAACTTGCTCCAATACAATGGAGCAGCAGCATAAATCTCGGCTTGTGCAGTCGTGTGAAGCGAATCCATGGATGTCTTGAGGTAGAGATCGCTAATTTTTGCGTTAAGATTGGCTTGTCCTACCAGCACCTTGATCTTACCACCGACTGTCCATTGCTTGTTGATACGATGGGAGTATCCCAGAGCAATATCTGTATAAGCTTGTGCGTTAGCACCGATGGTGTAAGGTCCTACAATACCATTGCTCAAATCGTTAATTTGAAGCAAGGATGATGATAAACCAGCCTCTACCATCAAGTGTTCTGACACGTTCAAATGGAGATAACCAAAGTCTTTGATAGCAAAACCAAATCCGAGAAGGTTGATATAAACATCTGTGTCAAAGACGAAATTCTTTGGTTTAGTTTCCAACCAATTAGCAGGGGCATCTTGGTGGAGTGGGGTGATGGTTTGACCTTGTTCACTCTTGAAGATAAAATCTGACATTGTCCAATTGTTGGTACCTGCCCAAAGACTGGTGTAACCTATTGCAGGTAATGTAAGATAGAATCTACTCACTGGCTGAAATGCAGGGTTGATGGTATGACGCATAGGCGCATTTTCCAAGAAATATAGAGTATTTACTTGTTGCGCATTGGCAAACGTTGCAGCTGCCAGGAGAATACCTACTAATAATGTGCGAAATGTTGTTTTCATATATGTCTCCTCCTAATTATTATTGTTGATTAGATAAATTCAAAATAGCTTCTACATTAGCACCTACTGCAATTCTTACGCGTAATCCCTCTTTCTCTGTCAACTTTGTAGTAAAGTTACCCTGTTTAAAGATATCGCTGAGTGACTTGTCATCCATGAGTGCATAGAAGACGATGCTCTTCACTTTGCGTAATGTTTCTAAATCTT
>JAZOVR010000122.1:0-2574 GCA_045658785.1 Paludibacteraceae bacterium
CTATTTTGGTTTTGCCAACTTCACCAATGCAATATCTATGAAAACAACAAAGTATCTTATAGTGAAGGAGTATCATTCATGGCATATACAAACTCATATTCTTGCAATATTATCAACAATATAGGCACATATTCTGATATCTATGATAATGGTGCGACAGCTTGGGCACTCGAGGCAACGCCATATGCCTGCAATATTTTTGATAATCACGCAATAGATGGTAATAGATTAAATGCGGCGATGCCAATAGATGGCGACTTAGTACGTTTACGAATGGAAGATCCGTCCTACTTTGGTACCTACGACGAAGAAGAAATACGCAAAGGCATTTGGGATATTCATCAAAATTATGGTACTTGCGAGTTTATCATTGACAACCGTTTAGCAGAACCTTCCCGCACAGCACACGGTATTGTATGGAAGGTACTAATCAATAATGAGGAAATAGAGCCTTACAAAACGATAACTACTCCTTTAGGTGTTGGTACGCATAAGTTTGACATCTATTTCAGTCGTCCAATGGATATCAGTGTAAATCCTACCATTACCTTTGGCGTGCGTCCACCATATACGCAGAATATAGTGGAACCAAATGGCGCGTGGTCTGCGGATAGTACCATCTATACAGCCTATTACACGATTACAGCGCGCACGATGACCGACGGATATAATACTATGATCATCTCAGGTGCACGCGACTATGATTTATTCCAAATTCCAGATGAGAAACATCGCTTCAATTTTATTGTGCAAGCCACAGGTTCTTTGGCTACTGGCCTATATGCCGAAGCCGGCATGGGTAAGGTGACCCTCAAATGGCATACCGATGAAGAAGACTTCGAAGACTTGATGGGCTACAATATTTACCGCTGGACAGAGGTAGAAGATTCCGTATATGTGGAGTATGATGAACATGGAAATTATATCAACGAATGGCAATATTTTACGCGAAGGGACACAACTTGCATCAACGATTATTTCCTCACGCCAAACGAAGTGGAATATATCGATTATGATGTCCTACCTGGTACACCATACTACTATGAAATTCGTCAAGTGACAACTTCGTTCAACGAATATAATTTCTCCAATCCTGTTAGTGCAACACCGTTGACTGCACAAAAAGGCGACGCCAATGGTAGTCTGACAGTAGATGTAGCGGACATCGTAGCAGAAGTGGCATATATTACGGGAAATAATCCTAAGCCATTTATTTTCGAAGCAGCCGACGTGAATAATGACAATACTATCAATGTGTTTGACATTGTAGGTACTGTCAATATTATCACCAACCCTGAGCTTTCTTCATTGGGATTCTCAGACAATCAGACGGCTACTTATACTATAGAAGACGGTATCTTGTATATAGAAACACCTATCGTATTGGGTGGTGTACAATTCGCGTTCGAAGCAGAAGCAGAGATTTCTGCGCTCGAGGCACTCAAGGGCTTTGAGCAAGTGACTTGGAACACGGCAGAGACCTTCAACTTCATGGCATACTCTATGAGCGAAAAGACTCTCGGTGTAGGCAAACATGCCTTGCTCCATGTAGGCGATGCAGAGATGAAGAAAATCATTCTCAGCAATGCGAAAGGACAGAACGTGCCTGCTATCAAGAAGGTGGCTACTGACCTCTCATCGGTAGAGGCAATGCAAATGCGATTGCCAAATCCTAACCCATTCACTACCCAAGTGAATATCCCATATGTAGTAGGACAAACAGGCAAGCACGAAGTACGATTGGTATTCACCAATGTAGCAGGTTTGACGGTAGATGCCTATGCTACTACTCACACCTTCGGCGAGTATACCTACACTTGGCGCCCAACGGCATTGCCAGAGGGCGTATATTTCGTGACCCTCTACGTAGATGGCAAGAAGATACAAACTAGCAAACTCATTCGCACAAAATAAATTATGAAAAAGTTATATTCAACGCTCCTTCTCGCTTTGTGCGTCCATATATTGGTAGCACAAGAGATACCAAACAATCTCTGGAAAGCGGATTATCCTACATCTCGCGGCTGTGAGTATGTAGCCAACGAAGTGATTGTGAAGTTCAAAGCCACTTCACCAGTCCTAATTCAACGCCACCAAACTACCCGTCGCTTTGTGTCAGCCAGCGTCAACGAGGTGGATAGGGTGCTAGACAGTCTAGGCATTATAGCAATCGATGACCTCATGCCATTGACGGGTGCGCAAGTGTCAAACCAGCCCAAGCGTGTACGTGGCGAGCAATTGAAGCCAGACCAGAATCTATCAAAGCTCTGCAATATCGTCTTTGACACGACAAAGATTCAAACAGTGGATGAAGCCATCATCATGCTGGAACGCTTACCCGAAGTGGAGTATGCTGAGCCAAACTATATTGTGCGTATTATGGCGACCCAGTCCGAAGATACGGTGTATAACCACGACGATCTGAAGACTTATACCCACGAGCCGCTCTATTCCCACCAGCAGCATGCCATCAAAGCTATCAACCTACCTTGGCTATGGGAGCAACCCAAGAGCAGAAAGCGTCCTGTGATAGCAATCCTCGATACAGGTGTGGATATCGAGCACCCTGATTTG
>JAZOVR010000123.1:0-40455 GCA_045658785.1 Paludibacteraceae bacterium
TATGCTACAGAACCTCCAGTAACCTATTGGGATGCGTTCGAAAACTTAAGTTACTTATATGTTCCTTGTGATTACCTTGATAACTACAAGAATGACAGAGTGTTTGGTTTATTTAAATATATCCGATGTATCAAGTCAGAGGATGTTACTACTGATGATCTAGTCGTTAATCCGGGTACTAATGATGTCACTATCACATGGCCCATAGAAGACGGAGCAGCCACCTATACGATTATGATAGAAAAAGATGGTAAAGTAATTTGTACCCTTACGTTTAATGTTGACGGAAAGTTGCTCAATATTGCCTTTGCTCCTGGTCGTGATGGCAATCATCCTGCACAATACGCTGAGCAAGCAGGCAATGGCTATCGCTTCACTGTTACTGGGTTGGATGAAGGTTCTGTTTATACCTACAGTTTGGTAGTCAAAGACCGTGGAAACGATACCATCCAATTTTATTCTGGAGAATTCCGCACATGGAGCGTGTATGATCGCACCGTAATGGTAGACTACGATGCTACGCAAGGCGAAGTAACTGGTGCCGGCCGTTACTTATTAGGCGAAACCGTAACACTTACAGCCATTCCAAACGAAGGAAGTCGGTTCGTAGGATGGGGAGATGGCAATACAGATAATCCACGTACATTAGTGGTTACTCAAGACACCACATTGACAGCTATTTTTGAGGTGCTGACATATGATGTTACAGTGACCTGTGACCCTACCCAAGGAACTGTTACTGGTTCTGGTACCTACAATCATGGTGATGTTGCCACACTCACTGCCATTCCAAACGAAGGATATCGATTCGTAGGATGGGAAGATGACAATACAGACAATCCACGTACCTTAGTAGTCACTCAAGACACTACATTGACGGCTCTATTCGAGGTAGCGACATATGATGTTACAGTGACCTGTGACCCTACCCAAGGAACTGTTACTGGTTCTGGCACGTACAATCACGGTGATGTTGCCACACTCACTGCCATTCCAAACGAGGGGTATCGATTTGTCCGTTGGAGCAACGAGGTAGAGGATAACCCATACATCTTTGTCATTTCTGAGGATGTAACACTCTCTGCAGAGTTCGAGGAGATCATACCTTCATCGGTAGAAAATACCAATAGCCAATCGCCAACCTCCAATTGCCAAAAGATACTCTATGAAGACCATATCTATATTCTCTGCGAAGGCAAGGTATATAGTGTCATGGGACAGGAATTGTAAATTGTGTTTAGAGGATGCTTCGCTACTGTTTAGTGAACGTCCTTCGGACTACAGTTTAGAGTTTAGGCGCGGGCAGAAATGCTCGCGCTGATTTTATCCCTTTGGCAAGGGGTCGGTATCCCTTAGTGAGGGAAAATGTGTGACAGCTGTGACAGCTGTGACAGCAAAATCTATAACCTCGTCCATGCGTGTACGTACATATACGTGGACGAGACATAAGAAACAGCCGTCACAGCTGTCACAGCTGTCACAAACCTGACTTTTTGAGGGAGTGACTTTTCCTAAATAAAGTAGACAGTTGTTTTATAATTTTAACTAAAAGACTAGTTCATAGCATTGTTGTATATCTCCACCCAATGCAAGATGTGCCAAAATGGCAGTCTTGTGGCAATAGGTGGCTTTGGCACGGAGTTTGTAGGTAAGTTGATGGCGGCTAAGCCGCAGTGATGTCGCCCGTTGGGCGAAGTGGTGTCGCGCAAAGCGCGAAGTAAAGCACGCAAGCGTGGGTGATGGCTACTGCGTAGCAGTTACTTCGGCGAAGCCGACACAACCTGCGCAATGCGCACACAACCTCGGCAAAGCCGACATAACGTGAGTATTAACGAACAAAAAAAAAACATATCATGAGTAAAATTCAACCATTAGCTGACCGAGTATTGGTAAAACCAATGGCGGCAGAAGAGAAGACTATCGGTGGCATCATCATCCCTGATAGCGCAAAAGAGAAACCACTCCGTGGTGAAGTGATCGCCGTAGGCGAAGGAACCAAAGATGAGAAAATGCACCTCCAAGAGGGCGACACCGTACTATACGGAAAGTATGCGGGTACCGAACTCGAGTACGAAGGCGAGAAATACCTCATCATGAGACAAAGCGACATTTTGGCGGTGCTAAAATGAGACCGGGCTAAGGCCCTGTTAGACCACTGCGTTGTTAGACCGGGCAAAGCCCTGCTAGACCGATTTAATCATCTTCAATATATAAAAAAAGGGAACTATATACATGTAGACACTTAATATCTCCTTGCCCTACGGGCAGAAATCTAAATAAATCTTTTGCCACGCTATAGCCGCGCTTTTACGAGGTACTCCGTAATGAATTGCAACCGTCTCCTCACATCGCCTTGAGCGATGCTCGTGCGACTAAATCTTCAGTAAATGTGGAGAAGACAACACGAAGTGTCAACTAATATATAAGTCCCTAAAAAAATACAAGAACATCTTGACAATATACAACGGTCTAACTTCTAACAGTGTAACGTTCTAAAAGAAAAGTGAAACGATCTAAATAAAAAGAAACTATGGCAAAGAATATTTCATACAATATCGAGGCGCGTGATGCCCTCAAACGTGGCGTGGATCAATTGGCAAACGCCGTGAAAGTAACCCTCGGCCCTAAAGGTCGTAATGTAATCATCGACAAGAAGTTTGGTGCTCCACACATCACCAAAGATGGTGTGTCAGTAGCCAAAGAGATTGAACTAGCTGACGCAGCTGAGAACCTCGGCGCACAACTCGTGAAAGAGGTGGCTAGCAAGACCGGCGATCAAGCAGGTGACGGTACTACCACCGCCACTGTCCTCACCCAAGCTATCGTGGGTGTAGGTCTCAAAAACGTGACCGCAGGCGCTAACCCTATGGACCTCAAGCGCGGTATGGACAAGGCCGTGAGCGCAATCGTGGCAAACATCAAAGAGCAAAGCGAGGAGGTAGGTAACGACTTCGATAAGATCGAGCAAGTGGCTACCGTGTCTGCTAACAATGACGCAACCATCGGTAAACTCATTGCTGACGCCATGCGTATGGTGAGCAAGGATGGTGTGATCACCATCGGCGAAGCCAAAGGTATGGATACCACCATCGACGTGGTACAAGGTATGCAATTCGATCGTGGCTATATCAGCCCATACTTCGTGACCAACACCGAGACCATGGAGGTGGAGATGGATCGTCCGTATATCTTGCTCTACGACAAGAAGATCAGTAACTTGAAGGAGTTGCTGCCTGTATTGGAGCCAGCGGTACAAAGCGGTCGTCCATTGCTCGTGATCGCAGAGGATGTAGATAGCGAGGCGCTCACCACATTGGTAGTCAACCGCCTGCGTGCGCAATTGAAGATCTGCGCGGTGAAGGCTCCTGGCTTTGGTGACCGTCGCAAAGAGATGTTGGAGGATATCGCTATCCTCACAGGTGGTACCGTGATCAGCGAAGAGAAGGGTATCAAGCTCGAGACCGCAACCATCGACATGCTCGGTACAGCAGAGAGCATTACCGTAAATAAAGATAACACCACGATCGTGAACGGCGCAGGCGAGAAAGAGGCCATCGCTGCTCGCGTGGGACAAATAAAAGCACAAATCGTTGCCACTAAATCTACCTATGACAAAGAGAAACTGCAAGAGCGTTTGGCGAAACTCGCAGGCGGCGTAGCTCAACTGAACGTGGGTGCTGCTTCTGAGGTAGAGATGAAGGAGAAGAAAGACCGCGTGGACGATGCGTTGAGCGCAACCCGTGCAGCGATCGAAGAAGGTATCGTAGCAGGTGGTGGTGTAGCATATATCCGCGCACAAGCGGCTCTCGAAGGCCTCAAAGGCGAGAACGAAGACGAGCAAACAGGTATCGAGATCATCCGTCGCGCGGTAGAGGAGCCACTTCGCCAAATCGTGGCTAATGCAGGCAAAGAGGGTGCTGTGGTAGTGGACAAAGTGCGCCAAGGTAAAGCTGACTTCGGATACAACGCTCGCAAGGACGTGTATGAGAACCTCAAGGAGGCTGGAGTAGTGGATCCTGCTAAGGTAACACGCGTGGCACTAGAGAATGCGGCTAGTATTGCTGGTATGTTCCTTACCACCGAGTGTGTGATCACCGATATTAAGGAGGAGCATCCTGCGCCTGCTATGCCTGCAGGTGGCATGGGAGGGATGATGTAATAGCAAAATGAACTATAGAGAATTATAGGCAAGAATACAAAAATCGCACTCTTGGGTGCGATTTTTGTATGTGGTGTTGCATAGGTCAAAAAAATGTTGTAACTTTGCATGCTTGATGTGTAAAATCGTGTTTCTATACGAAAAATGCAAAATATAGTTTCTATGCGAAAAATAAATCTATTGGTGGTTTGTCTGCTCAGCTGTGTAGCGGTATGGGCGCAGAGTCTGGAGATCAAAAAAGAGTTTACGAAAGAACCCTATTCCTCTGTGCTGGTGAAATTTACGAATGAGTTTCGTGAACACGAGATGCCCGATATGGCTCCTGGTGAGCGTTTCCCCTATGCTGCCATCTGCGTGAATCTGGAAGGTGACGGCGGCGAGGTGGCGGCTGCGAAGCGCACGTTGTCGGTGGAGATGGGAATGGCAAAGGTGCAAGAGCGTGTGACGGACAAGGATAATATGCTTCTTTTTCTGGTTTCCTCCTCGGCAGCGCGTGTGTCGCTGACCTGTGGCGATGGTTGCTCGAAAGTGCGGATCTTGGATTTGCCTTGCTTGGAGGCGAATGCGGTGTATTCGGGTAGTGTGCATTTTGTACCCTATCGAGAAGAGAAAACGGAGGAGAAAGTAGATAGAGAGCAACTTAAGCAAGAACTCTTGGCGGAGCTTGCTGGTATGTTGAAGGAACAAAGTAATGCAGGTGGTAATCAGTTGGTTAGTTCGCAAGATGCTCTGTCTGCTTTGTCAAAAGAAGTGGAGATGTTGCAGTCAAATATGCATAATGGACATGAGTATGTGGATCTGGGGTTGAGTGTGAAATGGGCGACGTGCAATGTGGGTGCCACAAGACCAGAAGACGCTGGTGATTACTTTGCTTGGGGCGAAACACAGCCTAAGAGCAAGTATAATTGGAGTACGTATAAATGGTGCAACGGATCAAAAAAGAAACTCATAAAATATAGCGATACATGGGAAAAAGATAATGTAAATACCTTGGAATTGTCGGATGACGCTGCTCATGTAAATTGGGGTGGGAATTGGCGTATGCCGACCAAGGCAGAGCAAGACGAGTTGCGTGAGAAATGCACTTGGACATGGACTATTCAAAATGGAGTAAAAGGGTACAAAGTGACCAGCAAGAGCAACGGAAATAGTATTTTCCTCCCCGCGGCGGGCTTCCGCGGCGGCAGTTCGCTCTACGCCGCAGGCAGCTCCGGCATCTATTGGTCGAGTTCGCTCGACACGGTCAACCCGAGCCGCGCGTACTACTTGGTCTTCGATTCGATTCTCTTGGATTGGTACTACGGCGGCCGTTACCCTGGGCATTCCGTGCGTCCAGTATGCCCGTAAGAAAGCCCAGAGATGTCCGCTAGATGTGCTTATTTTGTTCTATGCTTGCGCTGATTCCTCAAAGTGGGGACTTTTCTCTTTGTCTCGGTCGGCTTGGTCTCCCCGACCGCCTTCCCTTTTCGAAGCCAAAAGTCAATTGGCTTCTCCACGCTCGGAGTGCGTTCCGTCGCACTCCTTCAGGTCGCGAAACTAGCAGGGGAAAAGCTCGGCGGGAAAAGCACCCCATGACGCAGGCGTCATCGGGGACCCCGCAATCGCCGAGGTCGCAACAATTCCCCTTGCCTGCGGCAGAAATCTAAACTATCTAAACTAAACTATCTAATCTCAACAACCTAAACCATCTACACGAAGATACCTATTTGGCAGCCTTTTGTGTGCCTCTATCTACAGCGTATCATCAGCGCATCTACCGCGGATTGGTAAGAGAGTGATGAGGGAAAAAGTGCTGTTGGTTGGTTTATCGTTTCTCAAGCAACACGACGTTCTCCACGTGGTGGGTGTGAGGGAACATGTCCACGGGTTGCACCTTAATGACACGGTACTTGCTGTCGAGCATGTTGAGGTCGCGTGCCTGTGTGGCAGGGTTGCAACTCACATAGACGATACGCTTGGGTTCGGCAAAGAGGATGGTGTTGATGACATCCTCGTGCATACCCGCGCGAGGTGGGTCGGTGATAATCACATCGGGGCGACCATACTGCGCAATGAAGTCTTCGTTGAGGATATCCTTCATATCACCTGCGAAGAAGAGAGTATTATCAAGGTTGTTAATCTTCGCATTTACTTTTGCATCTTCAATCGCTTCTGGTACGTACTCGATACCAATCACTTGGCGTGCTTGGTGTGCCACGAAATTGGCAATGGTACCTGTACCAGTATAGAGGTCGAAGACGAGTTCGTTGCCCGTCAGGCCTGCGAAGTTGCGCGCTACCTTGTAGAGTTCGTATGCCTGCAGTGTGTTGGTCTGGTAGAAGGACTTAGGTCCGACTTTGAACTGCAGGTTCTCCATCTGCTCGATGATATGGTCTTGACCGTGGAAGACGTGTACGTGTTGGTCTCCGATGGTGTCGTTGAACTTGCGATTGACGACATAGAGCAGGCTGATGATCTCAGGGAACGTGTCGCGGATATACTCCATGAGGCGCATGTCTGGTTCGTCCGCCCAAACGACGATGAGCATGATCTCGCCCTGGTGGTTGGAACGGAGGATGAGGGTGCGGAGTTGTCCCTCGTGCGCGTGTTCGTTGTAGAAAGTGATACCGAGTTGGCGTGCGAAGTCGCGTATGCCGTTGCGTATGCGGTTGTTGATGTCGGGCATGAGGTGGCACTCGGTGATGTCAAGCACCTTGTCGAAGCAGTTGGGGATGTGGAAACCGAGTCCGTGGGTGTTGTCGAGGTTCTCTAGTCCGCCCGCAGCGCGGATGGTGTCCCAACTGAGCCATTTGCGGTCGGAGAAAGTGAACTCGAGTTTGTTGCGGTATTCGTAGATGTCTTTGCTTCCGAGGATAGGAGAGATCTCTGGTAGTTCGACCTTACCAATACGGGTGAGGTTGTCGAGGATCTGCTGCTGCTTGTGGCGGAGTTGCTCCTCGTAGGGTAGGATCTGCCATTTGCATCCTCCACACTCGCCATAGTGCTTGCAACGAGGTTCGCAACGGGTAGGGGAGGGGGTGACGATACGCTCCACACGTCCCTCCATGAAGGAGTGTTTCTTGCGGGTGACTTGTATATCAACGATGTCGCCAGGCACGCAGTAAGGTACGAAAAGCACCATGTCGTCCACGCGGGTGAGGGCTTTGCCTTCGGCAGCAATGCCCGTGATCTCTATGTTTTGCAGTAGTGGTAAGTTCTTCTTTTTCATTGCATTAACCAATTGATACAATCTTTGTATAGTGTGTTGAAATCCTTAGTGCTCTCGAGCATGAATCCCCAGGCGAGTGTCTTGCCACTGTTGTTCTCTGTGCCGTCGTATGCCACGGCTGCATTGAGCTGGGTGTCGGCATATTTAGCGACCGCTTGTGCGCCGTTGGCAGGGAGGATACAATCGGGGTTCTCGGTATGGATGCGGTCGGCGTTAGGCGCAGTGTGGAAAGTATATGCCGCTGGTGACAAGACACGGCGATTGACAACTAAACCGCCCTGCTCGCTGGCATGGTCGCAGCGGAAAGTGTAGTGCAGTTGGTTCTGTATAAACGATTGATCTTCTTTGGATTGCATGTCGCTGGCGATGTGTGCGCCAGAAACCAGCAGGTTGCCTCCTGTAGTCAGGTAATCGGTCAGCAGTTTTTTCAGTTCGGGGGTGAAAGTTTTGAACGTAGTGTCGTTGCCGAGGGCGGTGAGCTTTTGCTTACCCATGATCAAGTCCACCGCATCCACATCGGCAATGGTGTCGATGGCATATGCGTTGGCGCTGATGTATGAATAGCCCATCTGAGCTAGGGCCTTGCCGTGCATGACAGGATAGTCAAAGGTATTGCCCATGGTCAAGTCGGCTTGCTGGTCGCAATAGCATGATCCCCAACCGCACTCGTCGTCGGTAATCCATGGGTGGCGGGTGTCGAAATCAAACTGTTCGCCGATATAGGAGATATCCTTACCGTAACTTACGCCATGACCTTTTGAACGGATGCCCACGTAGGTACTATCCTCAAACCAATCGGGTCCGCTCACGCGGGTGAAAGCATTGAGGACTAAGATGCGCCCTTTCTCCTCGGGTGCGATATAGGCAGACAGCACCTCGCTAGGCATACTTATGCCGCCAGTGTTGCCTGCTACAACGCGTAGGTCGTAGCGAATGCCTGGTGTGGCAGTGAACGTATAGTTGGGCTTGGATAGTCGTTTGCCATTGTCCCAGTCGCCGTCATTCTCGCGCGTGTACACGACATAGTAGGTAGGTGTCGCCGTAGGCTCAAGAGGGTCGTTGGTGGGTTGCCATTGGAGCGTGACTTGCTGCTGGCTGCGGCTCATCTGCATGGCTTGTACAGGCAGTGGTTGGACCACGAAATCCGTGCCATATTGTGCGTGGATAAAGCGCAGCATACCTTTGTATATCGCACGCGATATGGTGAACTTGACGCGTGGGTCAAGTCCGTAGCGCATGTCGTTGTAGTTCTGATGGGAAAGCAGTTCTAGCAATACTGCTGGCACTTTGGGGTAGCGTGCTTCGGCGTAGGAGGAGTTTTGCAGTTGGCGGCGTTGCCAGTTAGGCGCATATAATGCACGCATATCCTCCACGATCTGCGTCTGCATGTAATCGCCGAAATCTCGTGCTACTTGACGACTACAGCCAATAGGATAGATCCTAGCCTTGTCGTTGTCGAAGTCGGTGTAGATCATCAGTGTGCCGATGATGGAGTCATGGCGTTTGACACCTGCATCGGAGTGGAAAGCGAGGCTCAAATGCAAGGGGACATTCAATCCCTCTTGCTTAGGATTAGCCTGACTACCACCAGCGAGGTAGTTCACCCACTGACCACGACAGCAATAATCGTCGGTGTAGTCGTTGCGGCTATCGGTGTAGTTGTAGATACTATCGGGGATACCCGCATATTGCATCCAGTAGCGTGCAGCCTCTAAATAGCGAGGCATACCGCTAGTTTCAGCCCAAGTTTGGTTTTGCAAGAGCTGGATGCTATCTACCTCTGTCTCGCGCAGCGTGATGGTCTGTGAGGACGGTGTGTTTTCTATTTTGTCAGGTTGTGGATAGCGAGCGACGCTGCCAAAACCGCCACCGAACTTGACTGCATCGGAGGTGACGAGAAATTTGCCTTTGCCTTTGTTGCTAAGTGCCACATAGTTGCGCTCGGTATCGGAGAAGTCGAAGGTGAAACTGCCGAGATAGACCCATGTACCACCTCCCATCTGCTGGTTCACCTCGAACTCGGTCTTTTGTCCGCAGTGCATGACGGTATATCTGGCTGCGTTTGTACTGTTGGACAGCGTCTTGTAAGATACATAGACGGCATATTCGCCTATGGGCAGTGGATGAGCCGTGTAGCGCAATTCAGCCAAGTTATTGGTGCTGACTGGCGCTACGAGGTAGCTACCTTTCTCGAATGGATTTTCGCCTTCCAACAGCACTTCGTCGTTGTCTTCGCCCCAGCCTGTTCCTTCGCCTTTTGTCCAAATGCCATTGCTCAGAGCTCTGGTATCATCCACCACATCTTCTGCGCTTTGTGTATCGCGTTCGCGGGGCTGCACCACTACGGCACCTGCATTCTCCAACATAGGTACGAGGAAGGGCATCGTGTAAGAAGATGTATACACATCCTCCACGGTGGTCCATAGCTTGGCGCGTTGCCAGAGCCATTGCTCCATTGTCTGGTGGTAATAACGACCGTGGCTACCCCACAAGGCGATATGTTTGCCCAAGAGACCATTGGTTGCCGCGTATGGGAGTGAGGTATTGCGTACCCAAGCAGGTACTTGGTCAAGTGTATATCGCATGTTCGCAGGACGAGCTTTGTGTACGCTAGTGACAAGTTCACCCAACTCTAGATCACCGCTGTAGATGCTCACTTTGCCTTGGTTGTTGCCCAGCACCATTTGGCTGACAAGGAGACGAAGGTCGCGTACCTCGGATGGAGCGAGTGATACATGGCTCAAGGTAGCGTTGGTATAGATGAAAATATGCTGATTGCGAACGCGGATGCGATTTATAACCACTTTGCCTGCATACGCGTGCTTCGCCACTACACTCGTTAGGCTATCCGCTAACTCTTGCTTGTTGATAGCATGACTGCATATACAGATAGCGAGTAAGAGAAATGATATGATGATTTTTTTCATTTGGCAAACGTTATGATAGGTATTTTATCCCAACTTTTCCAATGCAGTGCGAACGCGGCGGAGAGTCTCCTCTTTGCCGAGTACATCGGTGATATTCCAGATATGTGGACCGCGAGCGGCACCTACGAGGCAGATACGGAAAGCATTCATCACAATACCTACGCCATACTCCTTCTCAGCAATCCAAGGCATGATGAGGTTGTCCAAGCCCTCAGCAGACCAGTCTTCGTGCATCTCAAGCAAGGCAAGCATTTCGGTCATGTGCTTTGGAGAGTCCTCTTTCCAACGCTTCTTGAGGGACTTCTCGTCGTACTCAGTAGGAGCTACGAAGAAGAAGTTGACTTGCTCCCACAATTCGCTCACGAAATTCACACGATCTTTGGTGAGGCCGATCACTTTTGCGACTACGTCAGGCGATAGAACACCCCAAAAATCAGCAGATTTTTCGGGGACCCCGCAGGCGATAAGGCTATTAGGCGAAAGGCGAGAGGCGAGAATAGGCATGAACTGCTCGGCGAGTTCTTCGTTGCTGCGGAGTTGGAGGTATTGGTGGTTGAACCATTTGCCCTTCTCATAGTCGAACTTAGCACCCGATTTGCTCACGCGCTCAAGAGAGAACTGCTCAATGAGTTCTTGCATGGTGTACATCTCTTGGTCGCCTGTAGCATGCCAGCCGAGAAGTGCAAGGAAATTGATCACTGCCTCTGGATAGTAGCCCTCCTCGCGGTAACCCGATGATACAGATCCATCTTTTTGGTTGTGGAACTCGAGTGGGAACACAGGGAAACCAAGACGGTCGCCATCGCGTTTGGAGAGTTTGCCGTTGCCGTCTGGCTTGAGGAGCAATGGCAAGTGGGCAAACTCAGGCATGGTATCTTCCCAGCCGAAGGCCTTGTACAAAAGCACATGGAGTGGGGCAGAAGGCAACCACTCTTCGCCACGAATGACATGGCTAATCTCCATGAGGTGGTCGTCCACGATATTGGCAAGGTGGTAGGTAGGCAGGTCGTCTGCGGATTTGTAGAGCACCTTGTCATCGAGGATATTGGAATTGATGACTACCTCACCACGGATAAGGTCGTGGACATGTACATCGATGTTTGGCTCCACCTTGAAGCGAACGACATACTTCTCACCAGCAGCGATACGAGCTTCTACCTCCTCATGGCTGAGTGTGAGGGAGTTGACCATCTGTTCGCGAGTGCGGGCATCGTACTGGAAATTGGCAATCTCAGCGCGCTTGGCCTCTAGTTGTTCTGGGGTGTCGAATGCGATATAGGCATTGCCTGAAGCGAGAAGTTGATCCACATACTTGTGGTAGATCTCGCGGCGCTCGCTTTGACGGTATGGGCCATGATCGCCCTTGCCGTTAGGTGCATCTTGGCAGATACCCTCGTCGATCTCAATGCCGAGCCAAGCGAGGGACTCAGTGATATATTCTTCGGCTCCTGGCACAAAACGTGTGGAGTCGGTATCCTCGATACGAAGCAACATGTCGCCACCATGTTGGCGAGCAAAAAGGTAATTGAACAAGGCAGTACGAACTCCGCCGATGTGCAATGCGCCTGTTGGACTAGGCGCAAAACGTACACGAACTTTTCTATTCATTTGTTTGATTTTAGATGTTAGACCGCTGCGCTGTTAGACCGCCTGCGGCTGTTAGTATCAATAGTTAGTTATTTTCTTTTACGTTTGAGGAATGGGATATTCCACGATGAGCGTGGAAGTGGGTTGCTCATGTCGTCAGATATGTGCAATACAAATCGCTTGTAGTACGATATGAGCAGGGTAGTGATTGGTAGGGCAATGATCATACCCACAAATCCGAGCAGCGACCCCCAAACCGACAGACTAAGCAGTATCCATGCGGGTCCCATACCTGTGACATCGCCCATAATCTTAGGCACAAGCACCATGTCCTGAATCGTTTGTACAATGATAAATACCGCTGCGATGCACAGCATCACTACCCACACGGGGCGAGCGGTCTCTGCGGCCTGAATAAGGCCGAGCAATATACATGGAGGAATGCCCAATGCTTGCATATAAGGTACAAGATTAAGCATACCGATAAATAAACCGATACCGATACCCATTGGCAAGCCAATAATCTGGAAACCAATGGCAAACAAAATTCCTACTATACTTGCAACAAGGGCTTGACCACGGAAATAGGCATTCATATTGCGGTCAAGATCGCTGATCAACATGACGATGGTATCGCGAAAACGTTCAGGGAGATATTTATGCCAATTGGATGTGATCTGTTCATAATCAATGAGTAGGAAAATTACATACAATAAACAGATGAATACCACAGCCAAACTCATTACCGCATTGACTCCGCTTGTGACCCAATCGCCTAATACAGGGATCAGTTTTTTGATACCTTGTTGCACTTGTTCCGATTGTAGCAACGCTTTGATGTCCATACTCTGGATAAGCTGTTCGATGCGTTCGTTGGCGCGAGGCGAGAAGTATTCGTTACCATCCCAATTGCTGACGTAGGTCTTGATGCTCTGCGAGAGCGATGTGGCCTGACGACTGATGGCTGGCACGACAGCTGCCACTGCACCAGTCAATAATCCTGCAACCAACAAAATAGTCACAATGACCGACACCATACGATTCTTCAGACGACATGTGTGCTGAAAGAAATTCACGATAGGTGCCAGCATGTATGCTACTACAAAACTAATCAAAAAAGGAAGTAATACACCGCTCAAACGGCGTATGAGCAGATATAATGTGACCAGTATGGCCACTGTAATCACGAATCGTATGATGGATTTCCGATTATCGGTCATATGCTATTGCGTTTATTGACGATTCATCTCATCGTATGTATTCTGGCGAGTAGGATCAATATCCATCAACAAATCATATACCATTTGCTTTTCCTCGCTAGTACCTTTCTTGAATATATTCACCAATTCATCGGCTTTGGCATCTAAGAACGCATTGATGACATAGGTAGCAGGGCGAGCATTGTATGCTTCTTTGAGTACCTTGATATCTTTGGCTATGCGTGCTCGACCATTGGCAACATTATTTACCATCTCGTCTAGTCCGTGTCGATGGTAGTCGTAGTAGAAAATACGATATTTCTTGAATGCTTCATCCATTAGGTTGTTGATCAGTGCATATCGGTTGCGATTGCTCTCAAATGCCTTCCATCCAGCAGCCTCTGCATCGCTTAACGAAGCTGATTGTGCAGCAGTCACAATACTCTCACAGGCTTGGAAGTAGGGTGTACCGCCTAATTTGGAGAACGAGTCCATGTCGTGTCCGATGATGAGGTAGCAATAGTATGCCAATAATGCAGTGAGGTTGGTTGTGAAAGTGCTCTGTTGATAATCCAAACGATCAAACTCTTGATAGGTAAAAACAAAATTCTTATCTTTGAAGTTGATCGTAGGCGAATAATAACTTGTGCCATATACGGGACGGCGACTTTGGCACGTGAACTCGCAATTAAATACTCCGTCTTGCATACTTTTGACCACCAATAGCATACTACATTCGATTCGTTCTTTCTCGAGAAAGGTCATGTTGGTCCATCGCAAAGCATTGACATATTCCTCTATGCTTTGTTTCAATGTGTTGAAGACCTCTTGATTAGAACCTTCTACTTGGTCATGATTAATGGTAACGTTGCATTTCAACTCTTGTGCATGCAGTGTGGTTATGCCAAAAAAGACAATGGCTATAGAGAATAATAGTCGTTTCATTGGATTGATAGGATATTTCCTGTTGCTGGATTAAAATGTATGGTTGGAGTTTTTCGGCTAATAAATAAATCTTGTGCTAGTGGGACAGCAACACCATATTGTGCCACTTGGAAGTGTTCTGTTGCCATTATTTGACTCTTGTATGCAATGCTGACAGATGCACTACCTGGCAAATTGTAGTAGATTTGCGAGAGTGCAGCAGCTTTGGCTGTTGGCTCATACGTAGGTTGTGTGGATTGACGTATTGCATTCAATGTCAGGTAGATAGGCTCTCCACTGAGGTCGTCCTTTCCGACTACACCTGTGTGCTTTGAAAATCGACAAATAACCTCATTTTCTGTGTTGTTATTTGGTTCATAGGAGATGGAGAACTGTCCATGTTGCACTTTGCGTGTACCGACAAATAACTCAACCAGTGCTTGTTCTTGCTGCTGAAGTTCGTCTAAAACTAGTTGCATTGCTTGTCCATCAGCAGGTACGTGCTCCATGTCGCCTGCCAGCAGGTTGAGGCGTGTTTCGCGGAGACGATAAATCTGTTTGGCAGTTCCTTCGGCCATTTTGGCAATAGATCCAGCCATAAATTGCTCTTCTAACAACGGCATCACCTGTACAGGGAAGTCTGTAGTGTGCATCGTGGTATTGGTTTGTGACAAGTGGCTATCTGTATTGTATGTTTCCGCGCAGTATTCTGTGTTGAATCCCAACAATCGTCCGTCTTCGCTCAACGTAAGCAACTGATTGTTAATCCCCTTTTGATAGTTTACTTTGTATGCACGTTGCGTATCTGCACTTGTTTTACATGCCATTGTCACGTGGTTGAGAAGATACGTAGTACTTGCTTCCAGAATGACATCTTTCGTTCCTAAATATCGTTCTGCATATTGGTAGAATATACCTGGCTCTTGTTCCACGATATCGTAGTTTAATGTGATGCACAACTCAGTTTTGGGCATGTAATATACCACTGCCGCTTCATTTTCTTGCACCACTTGTGCCATTGTCTGGTTACCTGCTGCTAGCAATGTAGCCAATATCATCATTGTCTTTTTCATATCTTATTCCATATTTTCCAAGCTTCATCCGCTTGTAGGTGTAACATCTCAAGTCCATTCTTGATTCTGCATCCCTGATTCTCGCCTTTCTGTAGGAATAGCGTTTTCTCTGGGTTGTAGATGCAATCGTATAGTAAGTGCTTTTGGCTCAGATAGTTGTATGGTAAATCGGGCAACTCATTTTCGTACGGTTTCATTCCCAATGGTGTACAATTCACCACAATCTGATGTTCTGCTATCATTTTTTTATCCACATCTTGATACCCAATATCCGATGTTGGATACCCACTTCTGCTTACCACTGTGTATTCGATTCCTAACTCGCGCAACGCGTATTGTATGGCCTTGCTCACACCGCCTGACCCTAGTAGCAATGCCCTCTGGTCGGTAGGCTGGAGTAGTTTGGATAGACTATCGCGAAAACCAATCCAATCCGTATTGTATCCTTTTCCTTTATGCACCACATTGACAGCTCCTATAGATTGTGCAACCTGGTCCATATCGGTCAGATATGGTATGATTGTTTCCTTGTAGGGGTATGTCACATTAAAGCCCTCTAGTTCTTTCAGCAATTCCCGTGCCATCTCCACATTCTCTATCGCATACGGACGGTAGGTGGCGTTGATACCCTCTTTCTCAAACTTCTGAGTAAAGTATCCCTCCGAATACGAATGTCCAAGCGGATTACCTATGATACCATATTTTGTCATTGCACAGTGCCTTTAATCTCTTGCTGCTAACTTCTCAACCACTATTTTCCCTTTGCGGATTTCTGCCTTGTGAGTGGCGGAGCAAAACACTTTGCCACCGACGCCGCGTCGCATAGCGTCATATATCTTGTCCACTTCGGCAAAGCCATAATCCTTCAGTTCTTCATATAGTTTAGCCCTTCTTGCTTCGGGTGTGTCTTGTCCCTCGAGCCAATCTACATATCCTTGCATATACTCCGCTGTGGCAGCAATATGCTCAATCTCTGCTTTGCTGTAGAATTTTAGTTGTTCTCTCACAGCATTGCGCTTGATGGTGGTGTCGGTATTGGTGGAATCTTCCATCCAAACCAATTTTCGTATGTCGCTCAGGTAGTGTACGATATAGTCATGCGTAGTACACAGCAGTGGTCTGATTATCGGCACATCTCCTCCGTATGGATTGGCACTTTTAGGGCGCATACCACACAGCCCCCTGATACCCGTGCCACGTTTCATATTGAGCAATACGGTCTCGGCCTGATCATTTTGGTGATGAGCCACTGCTATAGCTCTACAACCTTCTTCTTTTGCCACTTCGGCAAACCAACTATAGCGTAATTCCCTAGCTGCCATCTCAATGCTCAATCCCTTCTCTTTTGCGTAACCTATTGTGTCAAACTCTTTGACCCACAGCCTTTTATCTCTTGCCTCTTGCCTTACAAATGCTTCATCTCGATTGCTCTCTTCGCCACGCAAATGAAAATTGCAATGGGCTACCACGCATTCAAATCCGCCGCGCTGCAACACATCCAATAGCGCCACACTATCTGCTCCGCCACTCACACATACCAACACCTTGTCGCCTTGCGCAAGCAACTCCTTGTCACGTATATATTTCATCACCCTGCGTAGCAATCTTGCTTAATTTTCTTGATTAATCTCAATGATACCATTCACGACCGCATAAATGGTCAAACCTGCTGTGGAATGGATGTCCAGTTTGCGGGCTATATTTTTTCTATGCGACATGACGGTATGAGTTGATAAGCATAATTCCTCCGCTATCTCCTTGTTACTCAGTCCTATAGCAATCAGTTTGATGATGTCTAACTCGCGTCTCGACAATCCTTCTTCACTTTTGGATTTCTTGTCGCCGACTTCTGAAGTCTGCATATCGTCTTCTGCCTTGCTAATCTCCAAAGCGGGGAGCATGATGTAGTCTTCCACTGCGCAATGCAACGCCAATTCCTGCTCAAAATGGTGTAAATCATGAAGTACTGTGTAGAGCAATTGCATCTGCTCATTCCCATTTTTTACTTCTCTTCCTGGATAATATTTCACAATCAAGCTCTTCAACTCATGCGCTTTCATCGCTACCGATTGATCATCGCGAGCGTGTTGCTCATACGAGTGTTCTTTCTCATGCTCAATATGCGCACGAATCTCATCTACATACTCATCGAAGTACTTGATAATCAACAGGGGAACGCGAGTGTCACCCTTCGCCAAATTGATTGCGCTGAGCAACTCTTGACGGATACGTGGCAATTGAAAATCCAAAAAATACGTATGTGCATTCTCCAAATAGCGTTGCAAAGTATCCACATCTACCTGCACCTCTTCATCAATAGTGCGTGTGCGGGCGTAGTTCACTACGGTCAATAGCGTATTGCAATCCACGCCTTGCTCTGCGCATACGGTAGCTATGGTCTTATCTCCAACGCCCATGCTGATGCCAAAGCGGTTCAGCAACTGCAATACCTCACCCTCACGACAATGCCCATGGTCATTGCCGCACATCAATTCGCACATCCTATCGCTTGATTTGTATATCATCTGGGACTTACTGCTAATGGTCCGCATTAAAAGCCCGCAAAGTTACAATTTTTTTTGCATATATGCAACCTTATGAGGGATTTTTTTTGATGGATTACATGTATTTAGTTAATCAATAATTAGTGATTAGTTAGTGATTAGTTAGTGATTAATTAGTTATTCGGCTGTATATACCGATTATTTAGGCATATGCTATTGCACAATTCAGATTTTTTGTGTACTTTTGTGCGCAATTTAAAATGGAGAAATATGTTTAGTAATTTATCTGAAAGATTAGAACGTTCGTTTAAGATTCTCAAAGGTGAAGGTCGTATCACCGAAATCAATATCGCCGAGACCGTCAAGGATATCCGCAAAGCGCTCTTGGAAGCCGATGTGAACTACAAGACTGCAAAGCTGTTTACCGACCAAGTAAAAGCCAAAGCCCTCGGACAAAATGTCATGACTGCTGTCCGTCCAGGACAACTCATGGTCAAGATTACACACGACGAGTTGGCTGCCCTCATGGGTGGCGAAACGGCCGAAATCAACCTCAAGGGAAGCCCTGCTGTCATCCTCATGAGTGGTCTACAAGGTTCGGGTAAGACTACTTTCTCGGCTAAATTGGCAAACTATCTCCAAACCAAGAAAAATAAAAAGGTTATGATGGTGGCATGCGATGTCTATCGTCCTGCGGCTATCGAACAACTACGAGTACTCGGCGAGCAAATCAACGCCAAAGTATATACGGGCGAAGGCGAAACCAACCCTGTCATCAAAGCGCAAAAGGCCATCCAGGAAGCCAAAGTATATGGGTATGACATAGTTATTGTCGATACTGCTGGTCGTCTGGCGGTAGATGAGCAGATGATGCAAGAGATTGCTGCTATCAAGCAAGCCATCAACCCACAAGAGACCCTCTTCGTCGTAGATGCCATGACGGGTCAAGACGCAGTGAATACTGCCAAGGAATTCAATGATCGACTTGATTTTGACGGAGTTATACTCACCAAACTCGATGGCGATGCACGTGGTGGTGCTGCCCTCAGTATCCGCTCGGTGGTGCAAAAACCTATCAAGTTTATCGGTACGGGCGAGAAGATGGACGCACTGGATGTCTTCCACCCATCGCGTATGGCGGATCGTATCTTGGGCATGGGTGACGTGGTGTCACTCGTAGAGCGTGCGCAAGAGCAATACGACGAGGAAGAGGCACGACGCATCAGCAAGAAGATTGCCAAGAACCAGTTTGATTTCAACGACTTCCTCTCGCAATTGGCTCAAATCAAGAAGATGGGTTCGATGAAAGACCTCATCGGCATGATACCAGGTATGGGCAAAGCACTCAAGGACGTAGAAATTAGCGACGATGCCTTCAAACCAATCGAAGCCATCATCTCATCCATGACTCCAGCAGAGCGTGCTAATCCTGCACTCCTCAATGGTAGCCGCAAAAATCGTATTGCTAAGGGCTCTGGAACCTCCATCGTAGAGGTCAACCGCTTCCTCAAGCAGTTCGAGCAAACCAGCAAGATGATGAAGAAAATGCAGCAAATGCAAGGCCTCCGCCGCCGCTAATGAGCTCCTGAACGTCTGAACTTCTAAACGATTAAAAGTCCATGACCGTCAAAGACATCTTCGAACTGCGCCGTGAGGGCAGGGTGGAGGAAGCGTACAACGCCATTTTGCCCATGTACCGCGTACATCATGGTAAATATACCAGTTTGGCGATGTTCTGGTGTGCAGTGGATATGATGAACTTGCTGCTAAGCAAGGCGGTAGATACTGGTGAATCATCGCTCAATTCCCTGGCAGAAGCAGAAAAAATCTACCTGAGTCTTCAACGTCTTGCTCCAAAGATTCACGACGACTCTGGTGCTTGCCAACAAGCCGTTCTTAATCTCGGCGAAGCACTCCATTCCACACGCTTGCGCGTGAAACAATAGATGGTAAATAAAAAAAGGAGGTCCCCCTCCTTTTTTTTATTGATTGATGTTCATTTCGTAAATTGTTTCGTAGGTTTTCCAACCCAATGCTTCGGCTGTCTCACGATTGATAGCGATGTCATCTACGAAGTGAAATGGTAGCTCGCATTGCCATTTACGCAGTTGATTATCAACGGATTCGTATATGCGTGGGTCGGGTTTGCTCATGTGCATGAGGTGCGAAGCAAAGCAATGCTCGAACATCGACATATTGTATTGCGAGAGGATATGCTCCCAATGCAGGTCGTTGTTATTGCTCAACAGAAACAAGCGATGTCCTGCGTCTTTCCATTGTTGAATATGCTGCAATCGCTCTGCAGGAATACCGCCGTGCATGGCGTTCCATGCTGCAATCACTTCCTCGCGAGAGGTTGGGCGCTGAGCATGCTGCATGATGCCTTCGATAAAAGCATCGGTGGAGATATCTCCACGCTCATATTGCTCCATGAGGCTATCGGCGGTGCCTTCGCCGTTGGTCGCTAAGCCAAGAATGGTCTTCATTTGCTCTTCACCAAGAATATCGGTGAAGCGAGCAATACATTCGGGCATATTGTGGTTCATCAGCACGCCGCCCATGTCAAGGATGATAGTCATAGGATGTATAAACGATGAGTGATAAGTTATCAGTTATTTGTCTGAATGGAGTTTTCAGGTGTTGAGCCTCTCGATCCGAAGATAGTGGAGCCGATGCGCACCATATTGCTGCCTTCTTCAATGGCGATGAGGTAGTCGTCCGACATACCCATGGAAATCTGTTCAGTGTTTAGAGTTGATAGTTTAGAGGCGAGGGCTTTTATCTCTCTAAAACAACGGCGCCATTCTGCTTGGTCATCCGTATTTGTCGCCATACCCATCACGCCACATACTTCCACCCAAGGAAAACGTTCTCTTAATTCTAAATTCAAAATTCTAAATTCAAACTCCTCTGACGTGAAACCAGATTTAGTTTCTTCTTTTGCCACATGTACCTCTAGCAACACTTTGACGCGGCGTCCAATCTTCTCCGCTTCGCGGTTAATAATCTCCAATAGTCGCACGCTATCCACTGAGTGAATCATATGCACAAACGGTACTATCTGTTTGACCTTGTTCGTTTGCAAATGTCCGATGAAGTGCCAACGAATATCCTTTGGCAGGGCTTCGTACTTAGGGAGAAGCTCTTGCACACGGCTCTCGCCAAAATCCCGTTCACCACCACTATACGCCTCCATGATAGCTTCCACTGGATGGAACTTGCTTACACAAACAAGCGTCACACCCTCTGGGATAGTAGTGCGAATAGCAGAGATATTCCGAGATATATTTCTTAATTCAAAATTCAAAATTCAAAATTATTACTATACTGCGCGGAAGACTTCGAGGATAGGCGAACGGGTAATCGAAATTACTTCACAGTCAAGATTGCTCAATGACTGATGCAGAGATTTGTTCGCTTCGGTGATGTTACCTGCTTGTACATAGATGGTTACGGCTTTACGTTTCTCTTTGCCGCTATCTTCGATAGTAATCATTTCTACGCGTGCTTTGTACCATTGGTCGCCCTCTGGATTAGGGATGAGGTCATAGAATTGCACTTGTTTGCAACTCTTGGTTTCCCATTCGCCAGAGATGTATTTCTGAATCTCGCCAAGAAGGCGCTCTTCTACATCGGCTGCCGTAAGACCCTCGACGAGGTAGGTTTCTTTAACTGCTTTGGGGTTATCTTCGCCAGTTTGGCGGGTGTAGCTAATCTTTAGTTCGTAAAAAATCATATGTTTCCTTGTTTAATAATTCTTAATTCAAAATCAACCTTTTGATATCCGTAGCTTTCAATTCACCTTCTGGGAAAGAGCTAATCGTTCCAGACCAATAGAGTACTGGTACGGTGGGTCCTGTTTGTATGACAGCATCAAAGGGCTCTCCATCCTTAGTGTCTAGTAACCAATTGTCTTGCAGACGGAAATACACATCTCCCGCATGTTTGCGGTAAATGGAGTGCTTATCATCCGAGGTAATCGCTTCGTGGATAGGGTATGCTACCTGTACGCCTTCAAAATCCATGAGGAAATTAGCTACTTGGCGTTGGATGGTCTCTAGTGACATGCGCTTTTTCTCGATCAACATTCGGTTGAGATAGATAAACGGACCATATCCCCCATCTACCCAGCGCTCATGTCCGTAGATAGCCATGAGGTAAGTTCCCGTCAGGGCGGCAGCGCGGTCCACGTTGAAGTGTTGCACCGTGAGGTTGGCCATCTCCAAGGTTGCGGTAGAATGTCCTTTCACGGGGC
Organism: Paludibacteraceae bacterium; assembly: GCA_045658785.1. Lineage (GTDB taxonomy): Bacteria > Bacteroidota > Bacteroidia > Bacteroidales > Paludibacteraceae > Colicola. The sequence continues at coordinate 21,837 of JAZOVR010000123.1, forward strand.
GTCCCACAACGAGGATTTCGTAGTTCTCTTTCCCAATACGTTTGTTCAATTGTTCTATCAAGAATCCTAAGTCTTGATTGATACCCAAGTACATATCTTCCTGCTCGGCGGACTGAATGGCATCGGATTGGGCTTGTGGAGATAGGGTGTTGAGTTGTAGGAGCATCAGGTCTGGCGTCAAATCGCTACCGAGCTTTTCTGCCTGTTGCAATGCCAATGCCATTTCTATGACGAGTGTGTTGGCTGCGGGGGATTGCAGTAGGCAGGTCTTGTTAAGATAGGTAAATCCGCGTTTACGTTCTTTATCCGAAGGGCGATTGTACATGGTGATGTCCATCCGCGGGGTCCACTCGCGTTCAGCGAGCAGATCAATGCGCCCGCTCATGTTCATTTCATCGGCTGCCGTAGGTAATCCTTCTGGATAAAAGGAGATAGTCACCCATTTGTGTGTCTCGGCGTTCAACCAGCAACAAGCGTCAGCCGCATGCCCCGCCATGAGGAGAGTAGCTTCTGGTTGCAAACCGATGGCGTAGATCTTTGCTTCTTTGCCACGGAGCATACGCCACTCATCTGTGACTGTCGAGGAGAATATGTTGCGCGGAGATATTTGCAAGTCGGTACCAATCCCTGATGATTGCTGATCTAGCAATACTGGCAATGCTTTCCGCTCATTGCGATGGAAATACGCATCGGCCATTATGCCGTGGTGAGCAGGAGTTGTGCCTGTCATCAGGGTAGCTGTTGTTTCTTGACCACCATAAACTTGATGAGGAAATACGGTTGTGGTTTGAAAAGCCTCTTCGCTCAGTAATCGCAATCCACCCGCCGACCAGTAGGGACGCATCATGGAGAGGTTCTCATGAATCATTCCATCTACCATTACCACGATGGTCAGACGGGGAGTAGCTTTTACTATTGTGCTGAAACAGAGCAGGATAGCTATTAACGAAATATGTATATAAGTCTTGTGCATACGTGAATAAGAGGAAATAAAATTAAGCGCCAATTGAAGCCCACTAATGGGTGACAAGAGAAGCAGGTAAGGAAAATAACCAACGCAATGAGTAGCAGATACACGACACATAGCGCTACATCAATGCCCCATGTGAGGCGTCCACGTCGCCGGTCGTAGAGCGATATCATGAGCAGGAGTAGGGCAAATAGTCCAATGCCCCACCAGCAGTTGGCATACCATGGCACTCGTGCGGGAGGGAAGGTGCCGATGTGTTGATTCTTGACTAACGCTGTTCCGTCCGACAGGGTAGCATGAGCTATGTAATTCATCAGTTCCTCGGGCAAGAAAAGACGTTGCTCATTGGTCATAGGTACGTCTGCATCGCGCCCAAACACAAGATTGATACCAAAATCAACCCATGAGTGCGTGCCTGTATAGTGTGTGATTGCTGTGCGGAAGGTGGTTCCTTCATAGCCCTTGTAAGAGGAGATGATGGTATCTTCTAACGCATTTTTTATCAAATGATACGGACGTGTTGCGCAGTTATCAAATACAAAATTGTATAGATAACGACGGTTTTCTGGCTGATAATTGACTAGCAAGGCGCTGTAGATGCGCTGTAGATACGCTGTAGATAGGTTGAGTTCTTGCCAGTAGGTAACGCGTCCGATACGGCTGTAGAATTTATCGAAATAGTAGTAGGACTCAATCCCCAATTGGTAGTAGGTCTCGCCATGTACGAACTTGATATAAAAGTCATCGGATGTCAAATCAAAGATACCATAGTTGAAAACAATATCCAATTTCTGTGTTTTGTCCACCACTCGTATACCAGTATGTCCATATTTGGACCACACTTGTGTGCCTGGTGTGCAGGTTAGCAGATAGATTTGGGCACTATCGCTAAGCACGCGAGGGATGGCTCCTGCGACGATGGAGATGAACAGCAATATGACAAGTAGAATCTTACGCATAAGTCAAGATTAATGTAGGAATGGAGGTACTGATTAGCCCCAATAGGAAGCCGCAAACAACCTGTAGAGGGGTATGCGCATTCAGATATAGACGTGCATACATGAGTAATAAGGAAAGCAGCAATACTATGATAATCAAATATATAGGTAGTATGGAGTAATTCAGAGCGAAACTGCATATACCCCCCAATAACCCGCCTATACCAGTCAGATGAGCAGAAATCTTCCACCAGTGATTGATAATCGTCACTATCAATAAGGCCACTATTGCTCCTATTGCTACCAGAAGCATAAAAATAGGTAATTGCAATGTCGCGTGCAAGAAATATGCCCAGAAACAATAGCAGATGAGCGTATATATATAAGGTGTAGTGCGTTGTTTGCTGTCATGCATATGTAGCGAATCAATATATCCTTTGCGCCACATGTACAGCAATAAGATGATGGGAATGAGTAGCGTTAACACCATTGTACCTACTATGCCAATGACGATGTATGCGGTAGGGAGTAGCGGAAGCAATGTTTGGGTTGAGGTGAAGAAGAGCAACATACCATATAGCGGCATCAGCATAGGGTAGAGTACTATGCTACATGCCTGAGATAATATGTAGAGTAGCTTGGACATCCTACCTATGTTGTCATTTGTCGGCGCATACGTGCCGTTGGGATATTCATCTGTTCGCGATATTTGGCTACGGTTCGGCGAGCTATGGGATAACCTGACGAATGCATAATCTCTACCAATTGATCATCTGTGATTGGATTGGTCTTATCTTCTTCTTCGATAACTTCACGCAATTTCTGTTTTATCTCTCGGGTGGATACTTCTGCTCCCTGACTATTGACAATCTTATCTGAGAAGAAGAATTTGAGTGGAAATATACCAAACTCAGTTTGTACATATTTATTCGCGAATGCGCGAGATATCGTAGAAATATCGTATCCCGTTCGATCAGCTACATCTTTCAGTGTCAATGGTTTAATGTATATGGTGTCCCCTTGAAGGAAGAAATCACGCTGCAAAGTTACCAATACTTCAATGGTGCGCATCATCGTCTCATTACGTTGGCGTATAGCATCAATAAAATACTTTGCATTATCGATGTTGGTCTTGACAAATCGTGCGGCTTCACGAATACTTGCATTGTTCTTGGATACAGGTTGCGAGTACTCTTCAAGCATGGTTTGATATTCTTTGGAAATATGCAATGGAGATATATTTCCATGATTTAGTGTGATGGTCAAGTCATTATCGATTTGTTCTACAATAAAATCTGGAATAACGATCGATTGGTTGCGCTCTACTACAGTACCTATCCACGCACTACCTGGACGAGGATTTAGGCGAGTTATCTCTGCAATAGCTAGTGTTAATTGTTCTTCGGTTATTTGCAATCGTTGTTGTAGCTTCTGAAAATTGCGACGAGAAAAGATCTCAAAATGTTGTTCTATAATTTTGCACGCCAATTGAGTGGAACTGGTCACTTCCTTTCTGCGCAATTGAATCAGCAGACACTCCTGTAGGTCATACGCGCCGACACCCACAGGATCAAACTCTTTAACTTGCTCTACAATACTACGCATCTTCTCATCCGTGACCTGCAAGCCTTCGCGAAAGCATAAGTCATCCACAAGCTCCTCTACTGTTCGCCGCAAATAACCGTCATCATCAATGTTACCGACAACGAATTTGGCAATATGACGGTCTGGCTTATCCATTTTCGTTAGGTAAATTTGTGATTTGAGATATTCAGCAAAACTGGTTCCCATGGAAAATGGAATTTCCTCATGTCCACGAGTACTTGATGCTACTGGCGAATCGTGCATATCATCATCTTGCACATAGTCGTCGTAATTGAAATCTTCGTTTTGCAGAGGATTTTCGTATTTATCTTCGCTTGGATCAACTTCATTAAATTCTGTTTCCTCGAACGAATCTTGTCCCTCTTCTAGGGCGGGATTCTTCTGCAACTCTTCATTGATACACGCTTGCAGTTCACATGCGGGTATTTCCAGCATGCGCATAACTTGTATTTGTGCGGGCGATAGTTTGAGTTGCTGTTTGAGTTGTTGCGATAACCCTAATGATGTTGCCATAGAAAGTACAATTAGTCGATTTACTTCTTGAGCGCTTCCAATACGTGTGTGGTGATATATGCCAGCTGCTCTTCATCCAATTCCGTATGCATTGGCAAGGACAATACACATGCAGCCAATCTCTCTGCTACTGGAAATTCGCCTGCCTGATAACGAGCATCTTGATAGGCTTTTTGCAGGTGCAAAGGTACTGGGTAATATATCATTGCTGGTATGCCTGCTTCTGCCAAACGATTACGTAGCATTTCACGATCTACATCTACAAGACGCAAGGTGTATTGATGAAATACATGGGTAGAATGTGTACTACGAGTTGGAATTAAGATATTTGGATGGTTGGCAAAGGCTGTGTCATAGTATTCCGCTGCGGCTTGACGGGCTGCTATATATTCATTCAGATGAGGAAGCTTAGCGTTGAGTACTGCTGCCTGGATACTATCCAAACGTGAGTTAACTCCCACAGAATCATGGTAATACCTCACTACCATACCGTGATTGGCAATAGCACGCATCTTGGCGGCTAATGTGTCATTATTGGTAAAAATGGCGCCTCCATCACCGTAGCAACCTAAGTTTTTCGATGGGAAGAAGCTGGTACAACCTATCTCACCCATTGTACCTGCTTGCTTCTGAGTCCCATCGGAGAATGTATAGACGGCGCCGATTGCTTGACAAGCGTCCTCAACGATGAATAAATTATTCTCTTTTGCAATCTGGATAAGTGCTTCCATATCAGCGCATTGTCCGAATAGATGAACAGGTACAATCGCTTTGGTATTTGGAGTGATGGCTTTGCGAACTGCTTCTACTGAGATATTCATTGTATCCCAATCTACATCAACGACTACGGGTTTTAACCCCAGCAATGCTACTACTTCAGCCGTTGCGATAAATGTGAAAGTGGGGGTAATAACCTCATCTCCTGGCTTTAAACCCAGTGCCATCAGCGCAATTTGTAGAGCATCAGTACCGTTACCGACGGGAATAACGTGTTTGGCACCTGTGTAAACCTCTAGGTTCTGCTGAAATTCGGATACAACAGGACCTTTGATGAAACTAGCTGAGTCAATTACGGCTTGGATTCCGTGGTCAATATCTTCTTTAATGCGTTGATACTGCGTCTGCAGATCTACCATTTGAATTTTCTTCATAAATCTCAATGTTAGTTCTTAATTCAACATTTTTAATTCAAAATTGAATGATGTATTCCACTGAAGTAGGGGAAAAGCGTATGTTAGATATATGAGGATTATCCGTTTTGATTTCTATGGGTAATGCGTTGCAAGGTTGCGTAGGGTAGTGGCAAATGGCTTGCAAATCAGATTCTTGAACTTCTGCAAAATGCGATATGCCTACACGCATCTTCACCTCTACTTGTTGGGGAAATAGTCGTATTTGCTTGTCATTAGGTAGTCCTATTATCTCAATGGGTATGACAAAGGATTTTTCTGTGAATTGCTCTGCTTGCCACTCTATCTGTACGGATGCAGGTTGTACTCGTATACCTGAGGGTGGCAGTAATGGGGCACTCATGCGGATGGATTCTCGCAAATCAGTTATGCGAATTGTATCGGTGGTAATATGGTTGATAGTGTCAATATTGTCTTTATCTCCAAATATCTGCACGTGATCAGGCGTGATCTTCGCATCTCCTACCAATTGGTGTTGAGGGGCTACACTCACCTGCGATTGTAGCACTACGGGAACCATTTTACTTTGCTGTCGATAGTATGCCACCTCAATAGTTTCAGGTATGATTTGTTGAATAATAGTACTACCAGGTAGAATATCTTGCAGTCGGGGACGAAGTATGTCTGCTGTCAAAGTAAATGCACCATGATCCATAGATAGATAGGGACTTAAATTGATAGCTAGGTTAAGGTTTTGCTGGTTGATTCTACGAAGCTGTTGCCCATTATCTCGCACAACTATTGTGAGATTTTTGGGCAGTTCTTTTGTAAAGATAATTTGTTCAGAGATGTCAGTGTAAGATATGTTTACACGTACATCCATATCTCTTGGTGAAGACATGGTGCGTCCCCACCAAAAGATTGATGCCAATCCCACAAACAACACAAAGATGAGTGCATCTTTGCGTAATATCCATAGCCAGATTGACTTGAATTGTTTGCGGAATATGTCGGTATTTAGGTTCAAAATAAGGTTACTCTTCTCTGTGAGTAAATTATTTTTGTGCTTGCTGTTGTTGTGCATCTTCAGCGGCGACATACACACTGCCTTTATCCACTTTGATAGTCACATCCTTAGCCACTTCTATAAGGAAAGTGGTTTCCTGTACATCTTTTACGATGCCGTAGATACCACCAGCAGTGACTACTTTGCTGCCCTTAGTAAGTGCATCGCGTTGCTTTTGTAATTCTTTTTGTTTCTTTTGTTGTGGGCGGATCATGAAGAAGTAGAATACGACAAAAATCAAAATCATCATAACCCAGAATGACCAACTATTTTGTTGTGGTGCACCCTCTGCAGCATTAGCTGCTTGTAATAAAATGAAATTTACCATAATGTATTTTTTTATTTAATTAGTTTAAACAATTGATTTTCAGAACGCAAGTCATTTACTATACGATTCAGCACACCATTGATGAATACATAACTTTTGTCGCTAGAGTATTCTTTCGCTATTTCGATGTATTCGTTCATCGAAATTTCCAATGCAATCTCATTACATTGACGAATTTCTGCCAATGCTACCAACAAAATGATTTGATCCATATATGCCACACGATCTGCTTCCCAGTTTTGTAGTGCCTTGGCTATCAGTGATTTGTTTTCTTCTGTCTGCTCAATGCTCCATTGTAAGAGGTTTTTTGCAAAGGTCAATTCTTCTTCCGACCCAAACATGTCAAGCAAAGGGAGTTCGTCCTCATGCTCTTTTTTAAATCGTTTGATAGTCTTGATTACATAGGTGATAACCATATCCATGTCGGTAGTCCATCCCTCATGATCAAGAGCTATCTCCATCTCTTCCAAAGCAGACATAAGGTCCTCGTTCTCAAGTAGCAGTGTACTATAAATTTTACGCCAAAGTGCCTTCTCATCCTCATAGTTAGGAGAATCTAAGGCCATAAACTCTTTGTAGAAAGGAGTTTCCAATAACTTTTTATAGGTACTCTCGATGGCGCTCATACCTACATCCCAGCTCAAGTGTTCATTCTCCATATAATTACGAATGCGACGATTGTTAAACAACTGCTGTGCTATGCGGTTGTTGACAAAGTTGCGATTAGCTTTGTAATTTTGATGAAGTACGGTTGCACGCTTTTGATTTTCAGCGATTTGTTCCTCTGCGTAAGTGGTTAACTCATCTGCAAAACTCAACATCATCATATACAGACTATATGTGCTGGAGAACTTGTTGAGCAAGGTCTTGCGTGCTGATAAAGCAGTATGATCACTACCGCTGTAGTGGGCAAAAAGTGTCTGAACGACTTTCGTTCTAACTAATGTTCGATTTATCATATACAATGTTCGCTTTTACGCTGCAAAGATACTGCTTTTTTTTGAATCCTGCAAATAAAAATCATATAATCCCGAAAAATAAAATTAAATCTTGCATATATCAGAAAAAAGTAGTATCTTTGCAAAAAATTAACAAACAAGCAAGATTTAAGTGATGGAAAATCGTAGATTTGAAGGAAAAAGTGAGCCAGAAATCGTTTATTCACGTTCTGTGAAAGCTGGCAAACGCATCTATTATTTAGATGTGAAGAAAGCACGTAATGAGGATTTGTATCTGTGTATTACAGAGAGTAAGCGCAAGCAAACTGGAGAGATGGAGTCTCCACAGTTTGAGAAGCACAAGGTCTTTTTGTACAAAGAAGATTTTGCGCACTTTACCGAGGGACTCAACGATGTGATTGCATTTGTACAGAGTCAGTTAGGTACTATTGAGGAACGTCAAGAGTGGACTCCTGAAGCTGTCGCTGAAGATGTAAATAATGATACTGTAGAAGAGAAAAACGAGGAGAAGTCGCTTCTGGGAAGTATCTTAAATAAATTTAAATAATTAGGCTGATTATTTCGTCTGCTACCTCCTGCTTCATTCGAAGTGGGAGGTCTTTTTTTGTACCATCAGCGTAGAGAAGAGTTACCTTGTTGGTATCTACCCCAAATCCAGCGCCTTTGTCTTGCAAGGAGTTGAGTACAATCATATCTAATTTTTTATCTCGCAATTTGCGTTCTGCATTGACTTGCTCATTGTGCGTCTCAAGTGCAAAACCAATCAATCGCTGATGGGGGTGTTTTGATTTTCCTAAGGCAGCTGCAATATCGGTAGTTGTCTTAAGCGTAATAGTCATTTCTGTCTGACCAGGTTGTTTTTTGATTTTTTGTGTAGCAGTTACCTGTGGGGTGAAATCTGCTACTGCAGCACATAGAATTGCTATATCACTATTTTCAAAAGCCTTTGTCGTCGCTTCATGCATCTCTGCACTCGATACTACATTCACTATTTTTAAAGGACAAAAAGCTTGCCATGCCTTTATCGATACTTGACACGGACCACTGATTAAGGTTACTGCTGCACCTCTGTTTAAACACGCGCGCGCGAGGGCATAACCCATCTTACCTGTTGAGGCGTTGGTAATATAGCGTACAGGATCAATTGACTCTTGAGTGGGACCAGCGGTGATAAGTATATGCTTGCCTGCTAGAGTTTTAGGCGTGAGTGCGTACTCTGCAGCTGCTACCAGTACATCAATCTCTTGCATTCTACCCTTGCCCGATGTACCGCATGCTAGTTCGCCACTGGCAGCATCAAGCATAGTGATGTTTTCCCACTTGGTTAATTCGCTGATGGCTTGTTGAGTGGCTGGCGAATTATACATGTTGGTATTCATAGCTGGAGCTATCACAACTGGCTTTCGCATTGCCGCAAAAGTGGTAGTAAGCGCATCGTCAGCAATACCATGGGCCAGCTTGCATACTACATTCGCTGTCGCTGGTGCGATGAGCATTAAATCAGCCCAATCGGGTAGAGATATGTGTTCTGTACTGTGTTCATTAATTGCAGCGAATACATCTGAATAGACTTTGTGACCGCTCACGGTTTGCAAGGTAAGAGAAGTGACAAACTCCAAGGCGTGCTTGGTAGTTGTCACTTGCACATCTGCCCCCGCTTTTTTCAAGAGGCGGATTAGTTCGGGAATCTTGTAGGCTGCAATGCCACCACTGATGCCCACTAAAATACGTTTACCTTGGAGAGTCACAATTCTATTGGTAAAGTCTATTAGCCCTCTTATTTCAGGATATCATCGCGGTTACTACCACGATAGATCAGTTGCTCGTCAATAAATTCTTGAGTAGCAATGAGTGTCGCTTTAGGCAATTGCTCATAGCTTTTCGAAATTTCAATTTGCTCAAGGTTCTCAAAAGTGTCATCAGCAGAGTCTTGAGGAATAGAGAAGTCTTGAAGCTTGGCATCCAATTCTTTCTTCATAGCTGTGCTGATTTGGTTGCTGCGTTTGCCCAGAATGGCTACAGTCTCGTACACATTGCCCACTTTTTCAGTAAGCTCGTTCATGTCCCTTGTGATGGTAGTGTTGGGAGCAGTTGTTTTCTTGTAATCAATCATAATATTATTGTAGTATTTTTTTTATTTCTTTGTTTATTTTTTCTGCGGCAGGTAAGTGTTTCGAATTAGGATATTCCGTAATGAAACTATAATATTCATCTTCAGTTTCACGTGCTCTATCCTCCTTCTTTTCTGCTATAGAGTTGAGCATCTGCTGGTATTTGCTTTGCAGAATCAACCAGTTTAGTTCTTCTTGATATTTGTTGGTTGGATAGTTTTTAAGTGCATTTTTGGCTACTATCTCAGCACTCAAATAGTTATTGCCAAGATATGTCCCTAGATTATAATACAGTTTAGCACTCAAATATTCCTTCTGAGCCAACTTGTCATGGAGTTCATTCATCTCATTGTATGCCTGCTCTGCATAGGGGCTTTCTGGGTATAGTTCAACAAACTGTGTGAAAAAATCAATTGCTTTTTTTGTGTCAGCTTGGTCCAATCGGGCATCTGGTGAGTTGAGATAATAGCAGTGTCCTACTTGGAAACGAGCCTCAATGATATATCGCCCCTTAGGATAATTTCTAATATATGCTTGATAATATTCTGCTGCTGCATTGTAGTCTTTTTGTCCCATGTAACTGCGTGATAAGTAGATTAGTACGTCCTGTGATCGATCTGTTCCTCTGTAGTAACTAGTCACTTCATCCAGCAATGTTTGGGCTTTAACGTACTGTTGGTCTTCGAAATACATCAGTGCTTTTTGATATTTCATGTCAGGATCCTTGGACTTGAGTATTTGCTGGTATTCACCACAACTAGTAATGCACAGCAAATTGACCACCAAGCCTATTATCACATATTTTTTATGCAGTCCTATCGTCATTGTTTCGTTCTTTTTGCGCAAAATCGCATAATCAGCCTGCAAAGGTACAACTTTTTTTGCATATTTGCAAATAATAATTGGATTTTCAGTAATTTTTAAGGTTGTTTCTAGAAAATTGTTGTACATTTAAAAAAAAATAACTACCTTTGCGCGATAATTAGTAAATTTGAATGATTAATCCTTAAATCGTGAATTAGAATGAGTAGTGCACTTGCTGCTTTGATAGGGCTTGTCCTGTCAATCGTATTGATTCTTAAAAAGTTGTCACCAGTTTATAGTTTAATGTTGGGAGCACTTGTAGGTGGCTTGTTGGCGGGCTGGGGTATGCAAACTACAGTTATACACATGATAGGTGGTGTGCAGGATATATCCAAAGCGATTATTCGTATTTTAGCTGCGGGGGTACTAACGGGTATGCTGGTGAAAACTGGAGCGGCCTCTACCATTGCCAAGAGTATTATCAAGGCGCTAGGTGAGAAATATATCTACTTGGCATTGGCATTGTCCGCATTGTTGCTTACCGCTATGGGGGTATTTATTGATGTAGCTGTGATCACCATTGCGCCGATTGCTATTATCATGGGTAGCAAATTGCGTTTGCCGAAATTCAAACTTCTGCTGGCTATGATAGGGGGCGGTAAGTGTGGCAATATCCTATCGCCAAATCCTAACACCATTGTAGCTGCGGATAATTTCGATGCTCCTTTATCCTCGGTGATGGCAGCAGGAATAGTGCCAGCATTAATAGGTTTGGTAGTAACGGTATTTGTGATTATACCATTAATGCCCAAAGGAGAATTGATGGAGGGGAATATGGCGCAAGGAGAAGATGAGCAACTACCCGCACTCTGGCGTAGCTTGTTAGGACCGATCATCACTATTGCGCTTCTAGCGTTGCGTCCAATCGCTAAAATAGAGATTGACCCTATGATAGCCTTGCCTGTCGGAGGCTTTGTAGGTATCTTAGCAACAGGTAATTGGAAGAACATGGGTACATGTCTTTCATATGGCTTGGAGAAAATGTCTGGTATTGCTATCTTGCTCGTTGGAACGGGAGCGTTAGCGGGAGTCATTCAAGCTTCGGATATCAAAGATGTGTTGGTTTCATTATTAGCTGGTTGGAGCAATGGTGGTACGTTTATGGCGCCTATTGCTGGTGCATTAATGTCTGCCGCATCAGCTTCTACCACGGCAGGAGCAACTATTGCTTCAGCATCTTTTGCTCAAGCTATTATGGCAGCAGGAGTCGCTGCCGTGTGGGGCGCTGCTATGATCAATGCTGGTGCCACTATTTTGGATCATTTGCCACATGGCTCTTTCTTCCATGCTACGGGTGGAGCTATGGGCTTTTCTGTAAAGGATCGACTCAAGCTCATTCCATATGAATCGATTGTAGGATTAGTATTGACTATTGGTAGTGTAGCAATGTATATGTTTGTTGGGTAATTTCAGAATTATAAGACTAAAATAATGAAGATAGTTATAGCATCAGACTCTTTTAAAGGTTCTATGACCTCTATAGAGGTGGCACAAGCTGCCAAACAAGGTATTTATCAAGTATATCCCAATGCTCAAGTGATAGCGGTGAATGTAGCCGATGGTGGCGAAGGTACCGTAGAAGCTATTGTTGATGCTCTAGGTGGCGAGATTGTCAAGGCAAGGGTCAGTGATCCTTTGTATCGAGCGATGGAAGCCTGCTATGGTATAGTTGGCGAGACTGCTATCATAGAGATGGCAGCTGCGAGTGGTCTGCCGCTACTCAAACAAGAAGAGCGAAATCCTTGGCTGACATCTACTTATGGTACAGGTGAGATGATTATGGACGCTATAGCACGTGGTTGTCGTCATTTCTTGGTCGGCATCGGTGGTAGTGCTACCAATGATGCGGGTACAGGTATGTTGCAAGCGATGGGATTCCGCTTCTATGATGATAAGGGTGTCGAGATAGACCGTTGTGCGGGTGGACGACTGGCAGATATCGTTCGCATAGACGATTCGCAAGTGCCAGAGGCTGTACGTCAAGCGGTGTTTACTGTAGCGTGCGATGTGGATACTCCTTTCTGCGGTCCAGAGGGTGCAGCTCCAGTCTTTGCACCGCAAAAAGGTGCCGATGCTGAAATGGTCAGCAAATTAGATGCGGGGATGGCGTCATTCGCTAAGGTTATTGAGGATAAGTACTTTGTAAACGTGGCTCCTATAGCGGGGGCAGGGGCTGCTGGTGGTATGGGAGGGGCTTTTTATGCCTTTTTGCATGCTACGCTCAAAAAGGGTATCGATATGGTACTTGATGCTATTGATTTTGATACTACGCTTCGCGGTGCTGACTTCGTGATTACAGGAGAGGGGAAAGTTGACTTCCAAACCGCTAAGGGAAAGACTGCTGCAGGAGTTCTAGCGCGTGCAAATAATCAACATATCCCTGTGATTGCTATCGGTGGATGTGTTGAGATATGTGATAGTCTATTGCAAATGGGCTTTGCGGGCATCTATCCTATTTTAGAGGAGAAAGTTCCTTTGGAGGTAGCTATGCAGCGTGATTTTGCAATGAGTAATGTGACGAAGACTGTCACAAAAATCTTGACCAAACTATCTATCCAATCTAGTTGATATAGTGAATGTTGTCAATTGACTAACCATCTAGAAGAGGTTATCACTTGTAAACTATCTGCGTGAGCTACAATAAGATAGCAGGCAGCATCTGGAGTGCACTCAATCATGTTGAGTGCTTCTTCTTTGCCCAATACCATGCAGGCTGTAGCTAATGCATCTGCGCGCATACAATTGCTGGCTGTCACGGTAGCACTCAGCAATGAGTGATGGACGGGATGTCCTAGACGGGGATCAATAGTATGACTACGGCGTTCCCCATTTACGAAATAGTATTGCAAATAGTTTCCTGATGTTGCCATGCATAATTCGGTGCTTTCGATCACTTCTTGCAACTCTTGTTCGGCTCCTGTAGCATCAATTGTTGGACGAGTGATGCCTACGCGCCATGGCTTGCCTTTGTCGTTTACCCCTTGCAGGACTACTTCTCCACCTATATCTACAAGCAGATTCTTGCTACCATTTTTACGCAGCAAATCGGCAATCACATCACAGGCGTATCCTTTTGCTATTGCGCTGGCATCTAATGTGATGCGTGCATCTTCTTTTTTCAGATAATGATTGTCAAGGTGTATCTTTTCATACCCTACAATAGCACGCAAACTATCCAGATTCATATCTTGATTCCGAATCCCTTGTTCCTTACTTTTTGTGCCAAATCCCCACGCATTAACCAAAGGGGCAACTGTGATGTCGAACGCTCCACCAGAAAGTCTGCTAACGGCGTAAGCCTCTTGATACATTCGCTCAAATAGTGAGTCAGTTACCACACTGTCGTTGCGATTGATTCTGCTAATCACGGAATTAGAATTGAAAATGCTCAACGAACTATCAAACTCTTGTAAGCGCTGTTTGATTATCTTGTGCATATCTTCGCTCGCCTCGTAGCGAATATTGTAGTATGTGCCAAAAATATTTCCTTGGTGATGAAAATACGTTTTCTTTGGACTATTAGGCAATAATAGCAGCAAAATTGCTGCTATTATTGCAAATCCCAATGCGATCCATTTCTTCATCTCTTACATCAATTGTGAATGATACCTTGTGCAATCGCAAATGGTTTTACCATTCGCTAGTGAAGTACAAGCAGCCACCTACAGAAAAGTTGAAACGTTGGTCAAATTTGCGACTCAGTTCTGTTGTCACATTCGTTTTGTCAATGCCATAGCAGTTGAGCATACATTCTGCCCATGCCCCAAATGAGATGCCTTTAAACTCAAAATCTCGTTCGGCACGAAGGTGTATGTTATTGATAGCCACTGTCTTAGCATTTTTCCATACTTCTTCATAGTTGGAGTACATACCTCTCCATGGAGTAAAACCAACGCTCGTGTTTAGCATGATGCCCAATGGTAATTCAAAGGCATATCCTACTTCGATATAGGTGGACCAGGCGCGTTTCCATTTTCCATCTACTTCGTAGCAGTCTCCACCGTAGATAGTAGTGTACCAGTCTATGGAGAGTGGTACTTTTTCTACTAAGTCGCCCAAATGAAAACCCGCATGCGCTTCCATGGTGCTACTTGCAGAGTCTGGACTCAATGTATTCTTAAAACCACCTTTGGGGAAATATGCTTCGCCTCCAAAATAATAGAGGTGAGTCAAATCTACCTGCACACCATAGTTGTCATATCCGATGGTGATATCCAACTCTGGATTCAAGTCCTCAAAGGTCCAATTATCGGCACCGATATTCGCCCAGCCTGATACATACAAGCCCTTCCAATCTATTGTCACGGAAGGCTGGATTGATATTCCACCTAAATTCTGACCGCGCCATAAATATGCGCTTACCACATCTGTACCAACCTCTATTGACAGACCAATCTCTTTTTCCGTATTCTCTTCTGCAGCATCGTTAGGCTCTGTTGCAAAGGATTTTACAGGAAAAACACTAACGCTTATCAGCGCTAGTGTTATAAATAATTGTTTAAATTTCATTTTGTTTTCTGCTGTTTGTTAAAGTGCATGCTTGCTAGCCCAAGCAATCAGAAGAGCAGTTTCCAATATCTTTGTATCTTCCAATACCACAATGCCACCATCTGGACCTTGTTCTATATGATAACCCGATGTGGATGTTCCGTTGAAGTAAGCACGAACCTCATCTGCTGTAATTCCTAACTTTTCAGCAATCACAGCTGAACTTCCTTTTGGCATACTGTCCTTCACTTCACGAAGTTGATTGAATGTAGTGCGAATCATAGTAACTAATTGTTTAATAGTTAATAATATGTTTTGTTGTTGTATTTTCGTATCTTTTCGGGTGCAAAGTTACAAAATTAATTTTATATATGCAAATTTTTTCGCAATTCTGTTGAAGAAATATCAAAATAAGGGGCTTCGTTCAAGAAAATTATCCCCTTTGTCTTCGCAGCGGGGGCTATTTCACTGTCTCGCCTCATTGCCTCATCGCCTAATCGCCTTGGATATACAAAGACTCGATAGTTTTCCAGTATGTATTTATATTCTCGCCACTGATCGAATATCTGTAGGTTGTCCTCTCCAACGATTAGTGTAAATTCATATTGGGGGTGCTCACGCGCGAGCGCGCGCAATGTATTAGCGGTGTATGTAGGGCGAGGAAGATGAAACTCAAAGTCGGATACTACAATTTGTTTTCCGTTTTCCGTTGTTCGTTTCCTATTTTCTGTTATTGCCTCTATAGCCTCCTTGGCAGCAGCTAATCGCTGTTGCTCATCGGCGAGTATGCTTTTGTCTTTCAGAGGATTATTGGGAGATACCATGAGCCATACCTCATCCAAATCGGTGTTCTCAATCACCCATTTCGCGAGTCCGATATGTCCAAAATGTATCGGATTGAACGACCCACCGTAAATACCTATTTTCATCCGCTTAACCCTCCAACTGCTTAACCTATATTAACCAACTTATCCAGTGCTGCTTTTGCTTTTGTCAAATCGTCATTTACTACGATGTGGTCGAAGTAGGGTGCATCGGCCATTTCGATTTCGGCTTTGGCGAGGCGTGTTTGTATCATCTCTTCGCTGGTATCGCCGCGGCCGTGCAGGCGGCGCGATAGTTCTTCTACGGATGGTGGGGCAATAAAAATAGCCTTCGCCTCATCGCCAAAGATACGTTTGAGGTTCAGACCGCCCTTTACATCGATATCGAACACAATGGTACGTCCAGCAGACTGAATACGCGCTATTTCTGCTTTTAGTGTACCATAGTATAGTCCCTCATACACTTGCTCATATTCGATAAAATCGTCGTTTTGAATATGTTGTTCAAACTCTTCACGTGAAATGAAGTAGTACTCTTTGCCATGCTGTTCTTGCCCACGTGGAGCGCGTGTAGTGGCAGAGATGGAGAGTTCGTATTTGCCAGGATAGGTCTCAAGTAGGTGTTTGACCATTGTTGACTTGCCTGACCCGCTAGGCGCACATAAGATAATAATCATGTTGTTTGTGATTTTGTTATTTTGCTGCAAAGGTACGCTTTTTTTTTGAGATATGCAAAAATATTTCAAATTTATCACTCATAACTCTACACTAAACGCTAACTCTGTCTTTTACGGATTTATACAATCCCTCCGAAGTGGTACCGTTACCACACCGATACCACTACGGAGGGATAATGAAGAAACACCTAAGGAGGACATAGAGTTCAAAATGAATAAAAAAACTACCCTGGCGCTATTCAATTGCGCAAGGGTAGCGGAAGATAGAGGTACAAGTTTTGTGTGTTCTCTGAAAACTCTATTGTTGAATCCTTATAAATCTTTAACTAAACGAACTGAATATCCATAGTGGCGGCCATCGTAATCTATACTTGAGCGATCTGAATAAAAGTATAAATAGTACGAATAATAGGTAGAGTATGACGTAGAAGACCAATAGCCCCCCGTGTTACGTACACTGTTTGCGTATGATCCAGAACGGTAACCTCCTGCAGGTAAGAATATTGCACCAGCAGATTCTAATTGAGCCCATTGGCTTTTAGTAAAAGTCTGGTGGTCTTCATAATAGTACGAACCTGAGTAACTATAAAAACCTGATTTAAAGGTTATGCCCGATGGACATACCCAGTTATCAGGCAAGAGGATCAGACCATTCACTCCATCTACCTCAGCTACACCACGAAGAGAACTTGCTTTGTAACGATTTTGCAAGATATATCTCCACTCACTATCAGTCAATGTACGCCATGTATTAGCAGCGTCGGTGCCAATCTTATTCTTGCCCCAATCTACAAACGAACCATAATAGTCATAGTCGCTAGTAGAAGTGCTTACGCCAAAATAAGTATCACTCGTACTCCAACCAAATAAATCAATCCAACCATTATAATAAGAACTTATGTAATAATTATTATCACCTATATAATCTAATTGACTTTCTGCAAATCGCCATTTATTATTTGCAGGGTGATACTGCAAGTTACCAGCAGAGAAATATACTTTTTTTGATGAACTTACAGAGAATGGTTTTGAAACAAATTTAGCTTCTTTCCATACTGCATAAATGGTATCCACAGGAGAGGAGAAAGTCATTTTCTTTAAACTCAAACCATCCGTCCCGTTTTTTGATTGACTCCATCCGTCAAAATAATATCCCGACCGAACAGGGATAGTGTCCCAATCCCAATAATAATTATTATTATAGATATCATCTATGGATGCTAGCACGATTGGAGCCATTTTATCATTCCAACTATGAGAAAAGTTTCCTCCATTTGCATCCAGATAAATAATCCAACCGCTATGATTACCAGAATCAATGTCTTGAAAACGATGTTGTTCACATCCACTAAGCGCAAGAATAGTACTTATTAATGCGATAAAATAGTACTTTTTCATAATACACCTCCCTGTGTTTTTGAAGAATGTTTCTTAATTTTAAATTTATATCCTACACTGATGCTTGTAGAAAAGGTTGTGTTTTTCGCACGATAATCACAATAATCGTAGTCGGAGTAGTCACCATCAACCCATGGAGTATTGTAGTCTTCATAATAAATACGATCAGTCACACCATCATATCCCCTATCTCGAATTGAACAATCAAACCAAATATACCAAGAGGATTTGAATTTACATCCAAGACGTAATTCTGCACCAATCTGATCACCCATATATCGATTTGTACTAAAATTATCATTTGGTAGTTGAGGATGTGATAAGTCGTAGAAACTTCTTCCAGGAGCTCCTATACATCCAAGTCCCCACATGAAGGCAGACCCTTCATTATGGTTGCCATGAATGAAAATTAATCCTCCAGAAAAGGTTGCAACACTTTGATATTTGAAATATCCACCCATTGCAAATCGCTCATTACAACTACCAGCCACTTCGAGACTGATAGTTCCATCTAAAGAACGATAATACTTACTAAAACTACCTCCAACACCAGCACTAATACCTACGAAAGGTGCTGGATATTGTTTGCGTATTTTTTCAACATGAACCTTCTGTTGAGTGTAATTATCGTACAACAAGTCATTGTCAAAATTCGTCTTTGTTCCGAAATCGTATGATTGAGCACTAACATAAAATGGATATGCTAGTAATAGACACAACCATAGAAATATAATAGCAAACCGTTTCA
>JAZOVR010000124.1:0-3283 GCA_045658785.1 Paludibacteraceae bacterium
AAGAGTCAGTTGCTCTACCAACTGAGCTAGGAAGACTTGCTCCTTTTCGAAAGCGAGTGCAAAGGTACTGCTTTTTTTTGAATTGACCAAATATTTTTACAAAAAAGTGCTTTTTTTTGCATATTTCATAAAAAAGTAGTATCTTTGTACCCTATTTTATACTGGATAGTTATGACACAATCATTAAGTCTATTATTTTATGAAGCGACGGGTAAGAAAGTAGGTGAACAAACTGCTTTAACCGCTTCTGGAAGTAATCGCAGATATTATCGCATAGAGAGTGAAGATAAAACTACATCGCTGATTGGTGTACAAGGCACTTCGAAGGATGAGAATCATGCCTTTCTCTATATGGCTGAGCATTTTATGAAGAAGGGATTGGATGTCCCTAAAGTGCTGGCTGTTAGCGATGATGAGATGAACTATGTGCAGCAAGATCTAGGCAACGTGCTACTCTTTGATTACATAGCGGAAGGTCGAAAAACGGGTGTTTTTAGCGCAAAGGAGAAAGATATGTTGCGTGAGACAATGCGTGCGCTAGCTCGCTTTCAAGTGACAGGGGCTGAGGAGTTTGACTTTAATCAATGTTATCCTCAACCTGAGTTTAACCTTCGATCTATTCTATGGGATCTCAATTATTTCAAATACTGCTTCTTAAAAGCTACTGGATTAGAGTTTCAAGAGGATAAGTTGGAAAACGAGTTCGAGCGACTGGCGTATATTCTCTTGCAAAATCGCATGAATGCTTTTATGTATCGCGATTTTCAATCGCGCAATGTGATGGTACACAAGGAGGCTGATGGTAGAGAGAAACCTTATTTTATTGATTTTCAGGGAGGTAGAAAAGGTCCTGTGTTCTATGATGTGGCTTCTTTCTTGTGGCAAGCCAAAGCAAATTTTCATCCAGATTTACGCGAAGAGTTGGTAGAGGTCTATCTCGAAGAATTGCAGAAGTATATGCCTGTGGATAGAGAAGTGTTTTATGAAACACTGAAACACTTTGTGCTCTTCCGCACCATGCAAGTGCTTGGCGCATATGGTTTTAGAGGCTATTTTGAGAAGAAACCCCACTTTTTGCAATCTATCCCATTCGCAATAGATAATCTTCGTCATTTACTTAAGCACGCGAGTGAGGATTATCCATATCTAATTGAAGTACTTCAACAAATGACAGAAATGAAGCAGTTTAAGGATGTGGGTGTGCGTAAACCACTGGTGGTTAGGGTGATGAGTTTTTCTTATAAGAAGGGTATTCCTGCAGATCCATCGGGAAATGGCGGTGGATTTGTATTCGATTGTCGTGCGGTGAATAACCCTGGTAAATACGAACGATATACCCATTTTACGGGTATGGATGAGCCTGTGATTCAGTTCCTTGAGGAAGATGGAGAGATGTTGCCATTTTTGGAGCAGGCATATCAATTGGTGGATTTCTCGGTGAAACGATATATGGATCGTGGTTTCCAAAATTTGATGGTGTCGTTTGGTTGCACGGGTGGTCAGCACCGCTCGGTATATTCCGCAGAAAAGATGGCGCAACATATCAACGATAAGTTTGGTGTGGAAGTACAGCTCATTCACCGCGAACAAAATATGGAACGTACATTAGATGCTAGAGATTAAATCGCTACGCTGTTAGAACTTATAAAAGATGGTAATTGCAATATTATTTTCGGTGATGACTACGCTTTCGAATGGTATGTTTCATACCGCTTACGAAACGGAAGTAGAGACCTCTACGGAGGCATGTAATATAGTGGTGGATGATATGATTCATTGTCTGCAAACGGACCCTGAATTACTCTCTGAAAAATACTTTTCTGGTTTGGGGATGCAAGATGATACGGATAAAAATGTCTTTTATCTAGAGTGGAAAGAATCATCGTATTTCCCTGAAAAGCAGTATAGTAAGTTAGTGTTGGATGTATTGGTAAATGAGAAACCTTTTCTTAAGGATGTCGTCATAGAGGCCTTTGTAGCAGATAGCATGTCGGGCAATCGCCGCGACATAAGGGTGGATATACGCTATGCTGGCACGTTGATAAAGGAAGCATATGGTTCGTTTCATGTACAACCTATTGGTGAAAGTACTGCGAAAATAGGAATGGATGTACATCTTAAGTTCGGATGGTTTTTCCGTATGTTTATTACGCGCAAGGTGTATAGCCAGACCATAGATTGGAGATTAGCACGCTTTGTAACCAACTTGAAATTGATCGCAGAAGGAAATCATCCAGATGATGCGTATTGGCAGATACACGATAGCAAGGTCAGCCGATAAATACAGTAATTAATTTAATAATTAAGCATATGAAAGTACTAGTAGCAACTGAGAAACCATTTGCCAAGGTGGCAGTGGATGGCATTCGTCAAGTAGTAGAACACGCTGGTTATGAACTAGTTTTGTTAGAGAAGTATAGCCACAAACAGCAACTCTTAGATGCAGTGGCAGAAGCAGATGCACTTATCATCCGTTCTGATAGTGTGGATGAAGAGGTGCTAGATGCGGCTAAGAACCTCAAGATTGTCGTTCGTGCAGGAGCAGGATATGACAACATAGACCTGAGTGCTGCTACTGCACACAATGTGGTAGCGATGAACACTCCTGGTCAAAACTCCAACGCGGTGGCAGAGTTAGCACTCGGACTCATGGTGATGGCTGTTCGCAATATGTACAATGGTACTAGCGGTACTGAACTTTTGGGTAAGAAATTGGGTATTCATGCCTACGGAAATGTGGGGCGTAATGTAGCACGTATCGCAAAAGGTTTTGGTATGGATATTTATGCGTATGATGCGTATTGTCCAGATGAGGTGATGGTGGCTGAGGGAGTCACTCCATTGCATTCTGCTCAAGAACTCTATGCGACTTGTGATGTGATAAGTCTCCATATCCCAGCTACAGCAGAAACCAAGGGTAGTATCAACTATGCTCTGCTCTCCAATATGCCTAAGGGCGGCTTGCTGGTAAATACGGCTCGCAAAGAGGTTATCAATGAGGATGAACTCATACAGTTTATGCAAGAACGCACTGACTTCCGCTATGTGACGGATATTATGCCTGCAGCAGATCAAAAGATGTATGAGCTGTTCGAAGGTCGCTATTTCGCTACACCAAAGAAGATGGGCGCGCAAACCGCAGAAGCTAATATCAATGCGGGTATCGCTGCGGCAAAGCAGATTGTTGATTTCTTAGAGAACGGAAATACCAAATTCCAAGTAAATAAATGAGAAGAATCCTAATAGTAGGCTTATTGCTTGTAAGTAGTGTTGTCTCTTATGC
>JAZOVR010000125.1:0-2415 GCA_045658785.1 Paludibacteraceae bacterium
AGCAAATGAGAAATCTTTTAGTTGTGCGATAACAAAATCATAGTCTCTCATCATCAATTCAAATTCCGCTTTGTCAGTAGGTTGTCCCATAGCTCGCTTATACTCCAGCAACTTGTATCTCCAGTTAGCACGGCAGAAATAGGCAAAGTATAACTCATCGTCAAGTAATATCGCTTGTGTTAAGTCATCAATGGCAGATGAGTAGTCTTGTACCAATGCAAATTCAAATGCTCGTGCGATGTATGCGGCTGCTAAACTATTGTTTTCCTTCGCTTGTGTATGCTGAATTAGGTCAATCTGTGCAGATAGATTATTGATTTGTGCAAAATGTTGATTGACCATGTCAGCCGTAAGGCTCATTTCGTGTGTAGTAAATCGTAGTGGTGATGGCAATTTAGAACTGCGATTGTAGGTATCAACAGTAGCATGCGAATAGTTGGTTTGGCGTAGTGCTGTAGTGCTATTGCTAATGGCATAATAGGACAAGAAAATATTGGGTTCATTAACGACGTCAGCATATTGCTTTTGTATGCTACCCCGTGTGTCGCTATTATATTTATTTTCTTGCTCGTTTGCCTCTTTGTTTTGTGCGGCAAGTGCAGAAAACTCTTTCCTATGATCTCTCAGTTGAGGTTGTGCATCAGCAGTTTGCATACTGGTTTGTATGGACTGTATGCTGTCTTTGTTTTGCTCTAAATGGTATGCTTGTTTTCGTAATTCAAATGCTGTCTTGTCATTCCCCATTGATGTTTCTGCTTGTGCAGCAAGGTAGTAGGCAGGTAAGAAATAGGGATAGCGTTGCATGATGGTATGCAGGTCTAATAGTGCATCTTGCCATTGGCGCAATTGCAGTAGTACCATAGCACGCTGATAATACATCTCGATTTGTTCGGGAGCGAAATTGATGGCTTGATTAAAATCTTCTAATGCGCGATTGTAGTCACCTAATTCTTGTCGGAGCATAGCTCTATTGTAGTAGCACTGTGCATCTCGTGGCGATAGGGCTACAGCCTTGTCGTAATCGCTGAGGGCACTGCGGTAGTTGTGTTTTCGGTAGTAGATAATTCCTCTGTTGATATAGTCTCCTGCCCACTTGCTTCCGTATTGGATAGACTGACTAAGTGCATTAAGTGCCTCGTCAAGTTGGTCTTGCATGAGTAGTACGAGTCCCAGTGCAGACCAGTTTGCAGGGTTCTGCGAGTCATACTCGGTGGCTTGTGTGAAGGCATTGAGGGCAGCAGTAGTATCGTTGCTGCGCAAACAAATGGTGCCTTTCTCAAAGTGTAGTGCAGCGGAATATGGGTCTCGGTGCAAGAGATGATCTATATCTTGGAGAGCGAGGTCAAATAGTTTCATTTCGGCTAGCACATCTGCTCGCATGGCGATGTATGTTCGATTTTCAGGTGCAAAGATCAGCGCTTCTGAAAAGTCTCTGCGTGCGTTTTCTAGTTGGTTGGTTTGTCGGTAGATAAATCCTCGCGTATAGTATGCTCCGGGCTGAAAAGGATTTCGCTCAATGGCAGCATTGCAGTCCATTTCTGCACCAGTGTAGTCTCCTAATTGTATCTTAGCTATGGCTCGCAGCAGATAGGGTTCACTGAGATACGGCTTGAGTTTGATAACTTGGTTAAAGTATTGGATACTAAGCACATAGTCATCGAAGTATAAGGCATTACGTCCGATGTTTGTGATACGATCGGTGTTAAACTGTGCCAGAGTCGAACTTATGGTAAGGAGCCAGCAGCAGATACAAGTGAGTATAATACGATATAACTTCATAATTGATGACAAGTGGGTTACTTATTCTCAGCAAAGTATTTCCATAATGGTGCGGCATGCAATGCTTGTACAATCTCTCCTTGCTCCAAGAGTTGTTGAACCTCCGTACGTTTGAGGATGTGTACACGTATATCTTCAGTGACTTCCTGGTGTTGGTCACGTAGGCGCTCCACACCTGTTGCAAGGAAAGTATAACTCAGATTGCTGTGATTGGTAGGATTAGGTGAAAGTGTCATAAAGAGTTGCCATTCGCCCCCTCCGAATCCAGTTTCTTCGCTTAATTCACGTTGAGCGGCTTGCAAGGGAGTCTCACCAGGGTCTATGACGCCAGCTACCAGTTCGTAGTGTGTCTGACCTAATGCATGGCGATATTGATCTTCCATGACAAAATCTCCCTCTTTAGTGATGGCTATCACATTGATCCAATCGGGAAAATCCAAGACGAACCATGTTGGAATCTGGGTGCCAGATGGTAGTTCTACTAATTCCTGACGTACATTCAACCAGGGACCTAAATTCAATATATTCTCTGATTTAAGCACTTTCCATGCTCTATTTTGCAATTTCTGTATCATCTTTTTTTAGGGTGTGATGCGTTGAAAGTTGATAAACAATTGCAAAGGTAGTAAAAAAAAT
>JAZOVR010000126.1:0-46011 GCA_045658785.1 Paludibacteraceae bacterium
ACTTCTATCTTCGATGCTAAGGCTGGTATCGCTTTGACTGACACCTTCGTTAAGGTTGTTAGCTGGTACGACAATGAGATCGGTTACTCTAACAAGGTTCTCGACCTCATCGCTCACATGGCTACTGTTAACGCTTAATCCGTTATCCAATAAATCAAAAAAGAGGTACGCAAGTATCTCTTTTTTGTATTCATTATGAAAGCAGTTTACATTCACGGTTTCGCAGGGTCTATTCACTCCGACACCATCACCAACTTCCGCAAATACTATCCCGACCTAGAGTGGTGTCCACTCGAAGTCAACCACATTGTGGACGAATCTGTCCAGAAAATCAACGACTTCCTCCGTGCCAATCCCGATGTTCAATACCTCATCGGAAGCTCACTCGGCGGATTCTATGTGTTGTGCGCCAATTTCGCTGGACGCAAAATTGTTATCAATCCTGTCCTCAATCCTATGTCGTCATTGAAAAAAGCAGTCGGTATAAACAAATACCGAGGTCGCCGCGAGAATGGCGAAACGGAATTCAAACTCACTATGCAAGACCTCTTCCGCTTCAAGGCATTTAAGCCCAAAGACACGCCTGAAACGATTTGTCATTATACGCCCCACGATCCCAACCTCGGCGAGGACATCAAACGTGAGTACCAAAAGTTCTTCGCCCATGCCGAAATGACTCCTCATCTCCGCTCGCACTTTACAGACGAACACTATATCAAACACAAACTTCGCGATGCGATGAAATAAAAAAAGAGCAGAAGCCACTGACTTCTGCTCTTCTGTGATTCAGCTGGGGCTCGAACCCAGGACCCCATCCTTAAAAGGGATGTGCTCTACCTGCTGAGCTACTGAATCTCGTCGGAATTTGCTTGTCGCAATAAATTCGCTTTGCGAATTGGGGCGACCGCAATTCCTCCTCTTTACCTCGGACTCACGAAGTCCTCGGTAATTTGTGCCATGCGGATGTTTATTAAAAGATCACTTGACGCATACTTCCATTCGAAAGCGGGTGCAAAGGTACTGCTTTTTTTTGACATGACCAAATATTTTGACAAAAAAGTGATAAAATAAGTACTTTTTGTTGCTAATACCAAAATATTTGCGTAACTTTGCACCAAATTCGGGTTTTATGGACATTCAACTTACGTATCATCGTCGTCAGACCACAACCACTCAAGTTGGTCAACTATCAATCGGTAGTGAACATCCTATTCGTATTCAGACCATGGCGAACACCTCGACCAACGATATCGAGGGGAGTGTGAGTCAGGCTGAGCGCTGCATAGGTGCAGGCGCTGAACTTCTGCGCTTCACCACCCAAGGCATGCGCGAAGTGGAATCACTTTCGCAGATACATGAGATAATTCAAAATTCAAAATTCAAAATTCAAAATTGTCCTATTGTCGCTGATGTTCACTTCCAATCGGATGTGGCAGATGCCGCAGCCAAAGTAGTGGAGAAGGTTAGAATCAACCCAGGCAACTATATTGACCCAGCACGTAAGTTCAAGCAGATTGACTATACCGAAGAGGAATACCAAACCGAATTAGAGCGCTTGCGCAACCGATTTGTTCAACTGCTCAATATCTGCAAAGCACACAAAACTGCCTTGCGCATTGGCGTCAACCACGGCAGTCTGAGCGACCGCATCATGTCGCGCTACGGCGACACACCCGAAGGAATGGTGGAGAGTTGTATGGAGTTCCTCCGTGTAGCTGTAGCAGAAGACTTCAAGGATATCGTTCTCTCTATCAAAGCCAGCAACACTCGTGTGATGGTGACTACCGTTCGCCTGCTGGTATGGCAGATGCAAGAAGAAGGCATGGCATTCCCCCTACATTTGGGTGTCACGGAAGCAGGCGAAGGTGAGGACGGTCGTGTCAAATCCGCTGTGGGCATAGGCGCTCTTCTCGCAGATGGCATTGGTGATACCATTCGCGTGAGTCTGAGCGAAGCCCCCGACAAAGAACTACCTGTAGCCCGTGCATTGGTGGATTATTTTGCGGATGAACAGAGTATTCGCCACGCCGCTACTACGCAAGTAAAAATAGAAGATCATACCGTATATTATTCCAATGCAGATACCGATTGGCAGCTATTCCAATTGCATGCAGCTGCCGAATGTGGTCGACTGCTATGGGACTACAATTGTACAGAATTGATACTCAACAACGACCATTTTTCAGCCGAAAATCTCATCCGCCTCAGCAAAGATATCCTCCAAGCTGCGCGCGTGCGTATGTATAAAACGGAGTATATTTCTTGTCCAGGTTGCGGTCGCACCCTCTTTGATTTGGAGCAGACTATCGCTCAAGTCAAAGCTGCCACTTCTCATCTACAAGGTTTGAAAATCGGCATCATGGGCTGTATCGTCAATGGTCCCGGCGAGATGGCAGATGCCGATTATGGATATGTGGGCGCTGGCCGTGGGAAAGTGAGTCTCTACAAAGGCAAAGAGTGTGTACTAAAGAATATCCCACAGGAGGAAGCTGTAGAACAATTGCTAGAATTAATAAAAAAAGAGAGCGTGTAGCTCTCTTTTTCATGCTATTTATACTAGCTGTACTAGTTCTTCTAAGGTTACTAGTTGCTGTTCGCCTGAAAGCATATTCTTGAGCATGACCTTACCTGCTGCCATCTCATCGCCGCCTACGATAGCTACAAACGGAATCTTCTTGCTGTCCGCATAGCCCATCTGCTTTTTCATCTTCGTAGGCTCAGGATATACCTCTACGCTCACGCCTTTCTCACGCAAAGCTTTCGCCCAACCTAACGCATAGAGCAATTCTTGCTGACCAAAAGTAGCAAAAAGCAACTGAGTAGTAGATTGCAAATTCTCTGGATAAAGATTCAGCTCGGAGAGCACATCATAGATGCGGTCTGCACCAAACGAAATACCCACACCCGACACGTTAGGCATACCAAAGATACCTGTCAGATTGTCGTAGCGACCACCACCCGTGATACTGCCAATTTGTGCATCTAGTGCCTTCACCTCAAAGATAGCACCTGTATAGTAATTTAGTCCGCGTGCTAAGCAAAGGTCTAGTTCCACTTGCAAACCGCTAGGTTCATAGGTCGCTAAATTACCATCTTGCGTACTAGCGGCATACAGTGCAAAGATAGTGCGCAATTCCGCAATACCCTTGAGACCCATTTCTGAAGAAACTAGTACTTGCTCAAGTTGATCAAGTTTCTCTGTATTGGTGCCGCTGAGGTTGAGTATCGGTTGAAGAGCCTCTACTGCCTCTGTAGGCAGTCCCTTGTCAAGCAACTCTTTATTCACATTGTCAATACCAATCTTATCCAACTTGTCAATGGCCACAGTAATATCGATGATACGCTCTGGCTGACCAATCACTTCTGCAATACCCGCAAGAATCTTGCGGTTATTGATATGCAGACTCACGCGAATACCCAAACGGCGATATACCTCCTCTACTATCTGAATTAGCTCCACCTCGCTAAGCAGCGAATTGGTACCTACCACATCCACATCGCATTGATAAAACTCGCGATAGCGACCCTTTTGTGGACGGTCAGCACGCCACACTGGTTGAATCTGATAGCGTTTAAACGGGAACTGAATCTCCTCGCGATGTTGCACCACGAAACGAGCAAAAGGCACGGTCAAATCATAACGCAAACCTTTCTCGCTGACTTTGGTTGTCAACGCACCTATCGTAGAATTATCCAATGCCTCATGGCTGATAGCGCTCTTCCAGTCGCCTGAATTAAGAATCTTAAACAACAGTTTATCACCTTCCTCGCCATACTTGCCCATCAACGTAGAAAGATTCTCCATCGCTGGAGTCTCTATCTGCTGAAAACCATAGAGCGAGAACACTGACTTGATGGTATCAAAAATATAATTTCTGCGCGCCATCTCCAAAGGAGAAAAGTCACGCGTACCTTTTGGAATGCTTGGTTTTTGTGCCATAACTATAGTAGTTAAAAAGTTTCAGAGTTTTTAGAAATTTAATTGTTTGAGTATCTTATCGGTGGCACCGAGTTCGCTATTCACATAGTCAGCAGCTGCTTGTCCCATCTGTTTTTGCACAGCAAACGCTTTATCCAATGCTGCAGCAAACTCTCGGTAGTTTTTTACGCTGATGGCGGCACCTGCCTCAATGAGTCCGCGGGCTTCACGGAATTTCTGCCATGTAGGACCAAACACCACAGGCATGCCATATACCGCCGCCTCCAGTGTATTATGGATACTCACGCCAAAGCCACCACCTATATATGCCACATGACCGTAACGATAGATTGATGACAACACACCTATGGTATCTACCAACAGTATGCGACACTTGTCCACACTATACGCAGCGGCCTCAGTATAACGGACATAGCGTCCTTCGAAGCGTTGGAATATCTCATGCAAATGTGCTGAATCTATCTCATGAGGGACCAGCACCAGCTTCACGCCTTCGCGCTCCGCCATATAGCGTGCCAGCAGTTCTTCATCTTTGGGCCACGTACTACCTGCCACTATCACACGCTCCGCACCTGCAACAAAGTCCTCCACGATGGACAACTCCTTCGCCTGCTTGCGCACCTCCACCACACGGTCAAAGCGCGTATCGCCAGCCACCTCTACCTGACTTACACCGTGCTTCATGAGCAGTTGAGCCGACGCCTGATCTTGCACAAAGATGCGCTTAAAGGTGTGTAGCAACTTGAGATAACCTTTACCCCATGGTAGAAAAAAGAGTTGTTTTGGGCGGAAAATAGCAGATATCAGATATGTAGCTACCCCCTTATCCTTGAGTGCTTTGAGGTATGCTGGCCAAAACTCATATTTCACCATCACCGCCGTCTCTATAGGCAGCATATCCAATAGCTTCTTGGCATTTCGATTGGTTGCAAAGGGTAAATATGTCACCTTATCCACCAGCGAATAGTTCTTTCGCAGTTCGTAGCCAGAGGGAGAAAAAAACGTCAGGAGTACTTTGCGAAACGGCAGTTCGCTCTGCAAACGCTCTATGATAGGGCGCGCTTGTTCAAACTCGCCCACCGATGCTGCGTGAAACCACAGCACCTCACTTCCACCCAGGGTACTCGCCCAATCTTGCAGTTCATCCAATGCACGAGCCTGCCCTTGTACCAACTTGCGCGCTTTCTTATGTCCCAGCAGCGCAGCCAATCGCAATATCCAAAAATATATATTCAAATCCTAATTCTTAGTTCAAAATTCTTAATGCATCAAAGGCTGTCACCAAAATCCTCTTTAAACTTCGACACCAATTCTTCTTGCCAGTGGCCAATCTCTTTCAATCGTCCAAAGAAGAAGCGCAACACCTGTGGCTCTTCCACCCACTTCAGACCGCCAATCAATTGACGATTATCCCACAACCATTTCACACGATCCGCCACATACTTCACTTGTGACAAGGTATATACACGGCGCGGCATCGCCAAGCGCATCAATTCCAACTCAGCAAAACGCTCCGTGCCATCAGCTTCACGCTGTTCGGACAAGGTGCCACGCTCCATTCCACGGATACCACCCGCAATATACAACGCGGTTGCCACCGCAGCTGCTGGATATTGATCGTGTGGCATATCGGGTACAAAGCCTTGACAATCAATGTGCGCACCCAAACCACCCGCTGGCTTTATCATCGGTACACCGTAAGCATCCAGCTCATTCACCAAGTAATTGATGAACTCTGGTCCGTGGCTCAAATAGTCCATATCAAGCGACTCATACAATCCCTCGGCCATCGACTCGATAGAGCGTACATCAATACCACCGTAGGTGAGGAAGCCCTCGTACAATGGGATATACTCCATCATGCTCTTGATCAGATCGGTATTGTGACTGATAATCGCTCCACCACGTGCGAAACCTAACTTACGCGCCGAGAAGTAGATGATATCCATCTTACCCGCCAACAAATGATATATCTCCTTAGGAGTCATATACTTACATTGTGCCTCACGCGTTTTCATAAAGTAGATATTATCCTGCAACAGCGATGCGTCCAAGATACTTGGCACGCCATATTCGTGACACACATCGGCTACGGCCAACATATTCTCCAAGCTAACTGGCTGACCACCAATCAAGTTTGTTCCCGCCTCCACGCGCACATACGCCACTTTTTCTGGGCCATATTGCTCTATCACGCGGCGCAACTCTGTGAGGTCCATATCGCCCTTGAAGGGGTCATCGCTCTGTGGAATCAATCCTTTCTTGTGCAGCACCTCCACTACTTCGCCGCCGCAACGGGTCACATGGGCTTTGGTGGTCGTGAAGTGGAAGTTCATAATCGCCACCATACCTGGTTTCACAAATCGCTCCGCCAAGATATTCTCGCAGGCACGACCCTGGTGAGCAGGCAACACATTGTCTGTACCGAACACCTCTTTCAGCGCGGCTTTCAGGCGGTTGAAGGTCTCGCTACCAGCATACGCATCATCTGCCAAGTGCATCGCTGCCGTCTGGCGATCGGACATTGCATTCACGCCCGAGTCGGTGAGCATGTCCAAATAAATATCCTTGTTCTGCAAAAGGAATGTGTTATTACCCGCCTTCTGAATCGCGCGCAAACGCTCATCTACAGGCAACAGATTCAACTTCTGAATCACGCGAACCTTATGCATCTCCAATGGCACTTGATTTTCAGATTTGTAGAATTTAACCGACATAAAGCAAACAACTATTTATTTGTTGACGAATTGAATAACGAATCCACCACTTGGCGAATTAAACTGCAAAGGTACAAAGAAATTCGCAGATAAACAAATAAAATGGACAAAACACTAGCTTTTTTTGCATATATACTTTTTTTTTATTACCTTTGCGCTCGAAATGAAAAAAATAAACATACTTGCCATAGAGTCGAGTTGTGACGACACCTCAGCAGCGGTCATCCAGGATGGCTTGCTCTTGAGCAATGTCACAGCTTCTCAAGGCGTCCACGAGGAGTTCGGTGGTGTTGTCCCCGAGCTGGCCAGTCGCGCCCACCAACTCAATATCGTCCCTGTAGTGGATGCGGCACTCAAGCGTGCGGGCGTAACCACAGACGAACTATCCGCTATCGCCTTCACACGTGGACCAGGATTGTTGGGCAGTTTGCTCGTCGGAACCAGTTTCGCCAAGGGACTCGCCCTTGCGCACAATATCCCACTGGTCGAGGTCAACCACCTACAAGCACATATTTTGGCGCACTTCATCACCCCTGCCCAATCGCCTGATAGCCCAATCGCCTCATCGCCTAGCACCCCATCCTTCCCCTTCCTCTGCCTACTCGTCAGCGGAGGAAATAGCCAGATTGTACTCGTCAAGGACCACTACAACATGGAGATCATCGGGCAGACGATCGACGATGCGGCGGGAGAGGCGTTCGACAAATGTGCCAAAATCATGGGACTCCCCTACCCTGGAGGACCTTGGATCGACCGACTCGCCAAAGAGGGAAATCCAGAGGCTTTCCTCTTCGCAAAACCCAACATCCCCGACTACAACTACTCTTTCTCGGGACTCAAAACATCATTCCTGTATTTCCTACGCGACAACCTCAAGGAAAACCCTAATTTCATCGAGGAGAACAAAGCCGACCTCTGTGCTTCGTTGCAAAAAACCATCATCGACATACTCATCAACAAACTCAAGCGAGCCGCTAAAGATCTCAAAATCACAGAGATAGCCGTAGCTGGAGGAGTGAGTGCCAACAGCGGATTGCGCGATGCGTTACTCGACTTGGGGCGCCGTCATCGCTGGATTGTCCATATCCCCCCATTCGCTTATACCACCGACAATGCCGCCATGGTTGCCCAAGCGGGCTACTATCGATACCTCAAAGGCGATTTCTGCCCCATGGACGCAGCGCCATACGCCAAAACCAAGATTTAATGAACAACATCAGAAAATACCTCGAGCCACTCAAACCCTACACCGACATACTTCTCTTTGTCGTAGCCTTGTTGGCTGCCAATTACTTCTGGAAGTTCACCGTGCTGGGAGATGAAGGTGGCGATCAGGTCACTTGGTTGGGGATGGACATCTCTCGTCCCTTTGACTTCATGGCGCAGCATATCGCCCATGTCGTCTTCTGGCTCATCCACCAGACCAACGACGCGGTCATTTTCTTCGAACCTAGCACCATTCATTTCGCCACTGGCTCTGGCACCAAGATTGTCTGGGGTTGCACGGGATTGAAGCAATCTTTTATCTGGATTGTCATCATGCTTGTCGCACGCGGCTCTTGGAAGCACAAACTCTGGTTCATTCCGCTTGGCCTCGCGTGCGCGTACCTATTTAATATACTGCGTATCACCCTTATCGCCATGGCTATTGAGCATCACCCCGAATGGTTCCATGTGCTGCATGACTACATCTTCAAATACCTCTTCTACGGCATGCTTTTCTGCCTATGGCTCTGGTGGACCAATGCCATACGCTTCTACGCAAAAAACATCACCAATCCGCGGTAGATACGCTGTAGATGCGCTGTAGATGCGCTGTAGATAGGCCCAAAAAACAGTTGCCATAATCTGGCGCTAATAATCTAATTTAATTTGGTTGCAACCCCATTTTGTCGCGACCTCGGCGATTTTCGCAGAGTTATCCCTCCCCTTGAAGGGGAGGTTAGGTAGGGTCTTTTTCGCGACCTGAAGGAGTGCGACGGAACGCACTCCGAGCGCAGCGCCCGAAAAGTCCCCACTTTGAGGAATCAGCGCAAGCATAGAACAAAATAAGCACATCTAGCGGACATCTCTGGGCTTTCTTACGGGCATACTGGACGGACGGATTGCCCGTTGTCGCGATGAGAACTTAATATGAGTAAAAGAGCAGAAGAGAACTGCGTGCTAAATGCTTCACTTGTATGGCGTGTATTTGAACTCGACCAGTAGTAGCCGCTGCTGCCTGCGCCGTTGAGCGAACTGTTGTAGCGGCGGCCCGCTGCGGGGAGGAAGATACTCTTACCGTTGCTCTTGCTGGTCACTTTGTAACCATTCACTCCATTTTGAGTTGTCCATGTCCACGTGCATTTCTTGCGCAACTCATCTTGCTCTACCAGTGTAGGCATGCGCCAACTACCACCCCAATTCGCACGAGCTGCATCGTCAGCCGCTTCAAGAAAGTTTTTATTATCCACTGTGCCGTAAGAGCTGTTTGTGCAATATTTGGTTTGACTCACCTTGCTACCCTTACACCATTTATACGTACTCCACTCATACAGCTCTTTGGGTTCCGTCTCACCCCATGCGAAATAATCTCCGTAATCCTCTGGTTTATTGGCACCTACGTTACACGTCGCCCACTTCACACTCAATCCTAGATCCACATACTCATGTCCTTCAATCGAAGCAGATGTTGCAGCAGGTTGCAGTGCCGCTTTTGGCGTTTCCTTGGCAAGCGTATAGTCCAGCATATGCTCTTGTCCTTCAGCAATTTGCACCGTCTTTTCCTGTTTCGCATACCCCTCTTTCTCCAAACGAACCTTATGCTCACCAATCAGTATCTCGCTATAAACCAAAGGACTAACGCCCACCTTCTTGTTATCCACATACACCGCAACATCCATCGGAGTACCGTCCACGATCAGCGAACCATAGATAGGCAAAGGATCATTCAGCTCTATCGTTTGACCTGCCGTTTGAAGCGACACTGCCAGATTCGTGTACGACGACTTGTGGCTTGCCTGACGGGTCTCTACGCTGTACTCACCCAACTCCAATGTGCCACTCCATCGCCCTGTACCCAACTTGTGACCATCCACATAGATGTCCGCACCCGACTGCGTGGTCAGAGTCAACTCTGCGAAGTTCGCCTCCAACTGTGGACGAATGACGGTCGTCTTGCCTTCGGAAATAGTGACGGTAGTCGAATAGTCCTTGTATTTCGCTTGCTGAATCTGCAAGGCATACACACCCTCATCTATTTCCCTGTCAGTCAACGGAATAGTTCCCAACTGGGTTTTGCGACCTGTCGCAGTATTCGTAGCAAACACATGCGCACCATTCGCTACGGCATCGCCTTCGATAGTCAGCCAACCGAACTGCGGTTGCAACGTCACTGCCAGCTCACCGGGGGTCTTGCTAACCGTAAACATTCCTTCCTGCGAATGGTATCTGTCCGCCGACACCATATATCTATAGGTGCCGTAGTTGAACATCTTGCGTGTCATTCCCTCCTCGTCGAGGGTCAAAGTCTGTTGTTCGCCGTTCTCCCAGACTGTCACCCACGCATCCTTTTTCGGTGTAACGCGAAACTTAAAAAACTGACGATCAGGAGCTTGAGTCACATTCTTCTCTTGGTATGGAACAAAATGCACCGTACCCGAATACACCGCATTCGACTCCAAGCAAGGCAAATCCAATATCCGCACTTTCGAGCAACCATCGCCGCAGGTCAGCGATACACGCGCTGCCGAAGAGGAAACCAGAAAGAGAAGCATATTATCCTTGTCCGTCACACGCTCTTGCACCTTTGCCATTCCCATCTCCACCGACAACGTGCGCTTCGCGGCTGCCACCTCGCCGCCGTCACCTTCCAGATTCACACAGATGGCAGCATAGGGGAAACGCTCACCAGGAGCCATATCGGGCATCTCGTGTTCACGAAACTCATTCGCAAACTTCACCAGCACAGAGGAGTAGGGTTCTTTCGTAAACTCTTTTTTAATCTCCAAACTCTGCGCCCATACCGCTACACAGCTGAGCAGACAAACAAACAATAGACCTATCTTTCGCATAGAAATTCGATTTTACACATTGAATTTGCAAAATTACAACATTTTTTTGAATTAAACAAATTCTTGAGTATAATTTGCATGTTTGAAAAATTATTTGTACCTTTGCACACCCTTAAAACCCTTAAAACTTTTAAAACCCTTAAAATTTTTAACTTTATAATCACCATGGAATTACCTTTTGCAGAATCTTGGAAGATCAAGATGGTAGAACCCATCAAGAAATCCACACGCGCAGAGCGCGAACAATGGCTCAAAGAAGCTAAAAACAACATCTTTATGCTCCGTAGCGAGCAAGTTTACATCGACCTTTTGACTGACTCTGGTACAGGCGCCATGTCCGACCGCCAATGGGCAGCATTGATGCTCGGCGACGAGAGTTATTCGGGAAGTAAGTCCTTCTTCGAACTCAAGGACACCATCACCCGCATCACTGGTTTTCAGTACGTTATCCCTACTCACCAAGGTCGTGCAGCCGAGAATGTACTCTTCTCTCACCTGGTGAAAGAGGGTCAAGTGATTCCTGGTAATGCGCACTTTGATACCACCAAGGGTCATATTGAGGCACGTAAGGCACATGCTATTGACGTGACCATCAAAGAGGCGAAAGACACCCAATTGGAGATCCCATTCAAGGGTAATGTGGACCTCGTTTATCTGGAGCAATTATTGAAGGATAACCCTGGTAATGTGCCATTTATGGTGCTGACTGTGACCAACAATACGGTAGGAGGTCAGCCAGTATCGATGAAGAATATCCGCGAGACATGCGAGTTGTGCCACCGCTATG
The DNA here is from genome assembly GCA_045658785.1 of Paludibacteraceae bacterium. GTDB lineage: Bacteria > Bacteroidota > Bacteroidia > Bacteroidales > Paludibacteraceae > Colicola. The sequence continues at coordinate 11,497 of JAZOVR010000126.1, forward strand.
GCGTGCCTGTGAACATGGACTCTGCTCGCTTCGCCGAGAACGCGTACTTCATCAAGACCCGCGAGGAGGGCTATGCCGACAAGAGCATTCAGGAGATTGCCAAGGAGATGTTCTCCTACGCAGATAGTATGACGATGTCCGCCAAGAAAGACGGTATCGTCAACATGGGTGGCTTTATCGCTACCAACCGCGAGGACTGGTACGAGGGTTGCAAACGCTATTGTATCCCTTACGAAGGCTTTATCACTTATGGTGGTATGAACGGTCGCGATATGGCAGCATTGGCTGTTGGTTTGGAGGAGAACACTCAGTTTGATATGCTCCAAACACGTATTCACCAAGTGGAGTATTTGGCTGAGTTGTTGGATGAGTATGGTATTCCTTACCAACGTCCAGCAGGTGGTCATGCTATTTTCGTGGACGCGGACAAGGTCTTGACCCATGTGCCTATCGAGGAGTTCCCTGCGCAAACACTCACTTGCGAACTCTACCTCGAGGCAGGTATCCGTGCATGCGAGATTGGTTATATCTTGGCTGACCGTGATCCTGAGACTCGCGAGAACCGCTTCTCAGGCTTGGATTTGGTACGCCTCTGTATCCCTCGCCGCGTTTATACCGACAACCACATGAAGGTGATTGCAGCCGCATTGAAGAATGTCTATGACCGCCGCGAAACCATCACCCGTGGCTTAGCGATCACCAAGGAGGCACCACTCATGCGCCACTTTACCGTGGAGTTGGAGAGACTCGGAGAATAAGTTTAGAGAACGCGCTTTCGGCGCTACTGTTTAGTGTTAAGAGTGAGCTTTCGGCACAACAAAGCCGACAACAATACAACCTATTGCACCCGCTACCCAGACGATGATTCGGATGGGTAGCGTTTTTATAAAGAAGATAGTAGAGATGGCGACCATCGACGCCATTAATAAAATGATACACGCGCGCTTGCGTAGGGTAAGACCACCCTTATCGCGATACTCGCGGATATACTTGCCCAAAAAAGACTGCAACAGCCACGCCTGCAAGCGAGGCGAACTGCGATAAAAACACCAAGATGCCAACAGCACAAAAGGTGTTGTTGGCAATCCTGGTACAAATATTCCAATCGTGCCGAGCACGACGGAGATACATCCTAAAATGATGTAGAATACGCACATTACTCAGCTGCTTGAGCTGGGCACTCTGCTTTCACGCAGCAAGAGTCAGCCTTTGGGCACTCAGCCTTAGCAGCGCAGCAGCTATCAGCTTTCTCGCATGGAGTAGCGCAAGCAGCCTTAGCAGCACAGCTGTCAGCCTTGCAGCACTTCTTCTCTACACACTCAGTCTTTGGGCAGCACTCCTTAGCGCACTCGCCCTTGTCTGCTTTCTTGCAGCAGCAACTAACAGCGCATACTGCAACAGCCATGATGAACAAAATCTTTTTCATAACGCTTAAAAGTTTTAATAGTTATTTTTTATCAGATAACGAGTATCGAATCACAAGTATCGGATAAAAATCGGTGCAAAAGTAACATTATTTTTGGAAATATGCAAAAAAAATTGTACTTTTGCACGCAAATTAGTGTTTTTTTTAGATTTTTCACGAAAATGAAGGACAAAAATGCCTGGAAGCAGAGCAAACTGCGCATCATTTTATTGCATGTAGCAACAGCAACATTGGTTGTCGTAGGACTGCTTATTGCTCTGATAATTGGTTTGCGCAAGAGTACACAACATGGAAAGGAGATCACAGTACCCAATATTACGAGTCTGTACGTAGAAGAGGCAAAGATACTAACCGCATCGGAGGGACTGAAAATAGAGGTCATTGACTCTACATATTCCCAGAAGACTCCTCTCGGTACCATCGTGGAGCAAAATCCTTTGGCTGGTTCGAAGGTTAAAAATGGTCGAACTATCTATGTGATTCAAAATGCCAACATGCGTAAACCAGTGATCTTGCCCAACTTACAAGACCTCAGTCTTCGCCAAGCAGAAAGCACGATTCAAGCCATAGGACTGACTCTTGAAGATATTATCTACGAACCATCTACCTACAAGAATATCATCTTGGAGGTACGCCATGCGGACACCACTATCTATGCAGGCACACGCTTGCAAGAGGGCAATGCCGTGACCCTTGTGGTAGGTAAGGGACAAGGTACGAAAGAAGTGAGTGTGCCTAACGTTATCGGACTATCCTTAGTAGAAGCGCTATCGTGGTTGCGCAACGCCTCACTCAACATTGGCATCATAGAATATGATGTACAACCGACGGAGGAAAACAAGACACAATATATTATATATAGCCAAGAGCCTAGGGATGGCACACTTATTGTAGAAGGCAGTACAGTGCATATCAAGCTGTCACTCCACAGAGAGAAAGCTGTGACAGCAGATGCTGATGAAGATGAAGAGGAGTTTTTCTAGTGGAGAGTAAAGATATGGAACAAGAAGTGTGGGAGCGTTGGCGGAGTGAGGTGGACAAAGGTCAAGCATCTCAGCGCGTGGATAAGTACTTGGCTGAACATATGCCAGGCACTTCGCGTAACCGCATCCAGAACGCAGCCGATGCTGGCAACGTGTGGGTCAACGGCAAACCCGTAAGCAGCAACTACAAGATCAAGCCACTCGATGTGATACAAGTGCTACTTGACCACGAGCCACACGATTATACCATTCATCCCGAAAATATACCGCTGAATGTGGTGTATGAAGACGATGATGTGCTGGTAATCAACAAACCCGCTGGTATGGTGGTTCACCCTGGTCATGGCAACTACGAGCACACCTTGCTCAATGCCTTAGCATACTATTTCCAAGATCAGTTGGATATCAATGATCCCAACATAGGGTTGGTACACCGTATTGATAAGGACACCAGCGGCTTGCTACTCATAGCCAAGACCCCTGAGGCCAAGACGCATCTGGGAAAACAGTTCTTTGATCACACGACCGAGCGCACCTACAACGCCCTCGTTTGGGGTACATTTGCCGAAGACAGCGGAACGATAGAGGGTGCACTGGCACGCGACAATCACGACCGTACGATATACAGGATCTGGGATTTAGAAGAGAATCCCCACGCCAAAGAGGCCATCACGCACTGGCGTGTCTTGGAGCGGTATCCGTATGTAACCCTCGTAGAGTGTAGATTGGAGACTGGCCGCACACATCAGATACGTGTCCACATGAAATCAATCGGTCACCCGCTATTTGCCGATGAGAAATATGGAGGTATGGTGGTACTCAAAGGTCTGCGCACACAGAAATATAAGCAGTACATCCAAAACTGCTTTGCCCTCTGTCCACGACAAGTGCTACATGCTAAGACTCTAGGATTTACTCACCCACGCACAGGCGAAAGAATGCATTTCGACAGCGATTGGGCAGAAGATATGTTAAACCTAATCAATAAATGGAGGAACTATGAACCGAATACTTTGGGCGGACGATGAAATTCATCTACTGAAACCCTACATTATTTATTTGCAAGAAAAAGGGTACGCCGTTACCCCAGTCAACAACGGACAAGATGCCATTGATGCTTGTCGTGAGGAACAATTTGATATTGTTTTCTTAGATGAAAACATGCCTGGGCTTTCTGGATTAGAAGCACTACAAGAAATCAAGGTACTATGCCCTACCCTACCCGTAGTGATGATTACAAAGTCGGAGGAGGAACATATCATGGAGCAAGCCATCGGGCAAAAAATAACCGACTACCTCATCAAGCCTGTAAACCCAAGTCAAATATTGCTATGCCTTAAGAAGCATATTCATGAGCGCAAGATCGTAGAGGAGCATACGAATACAACTTACCGTCAGGAGTTCTCAGACATCACCTACATGATTGATACTGCCAACACGATAGAAGAGTGGATGGCCATTGAGCGCACTTTGACACGTTGGGAGATAGACTTAGAGGAGGTTGACTCTTCGATGCACGAGATGCTTCGTATGCAACGCGAACAAGCCAATACGAAGTTTTCAAAATTCATCACCAAGCACTACGAGAGTTGGTTTGCATCGGGTAGTCAACGTCCACTGATGTCACCCGACCTGATGAAACAGACCATATTCCCCATGCTTGATGCGGGTGAGAAAGTATTCTTCGTGGTAATTGACAACTTCCGCTACGACCAATGGAAAATCATCCAACCCCTTCTGTCTGAGTGGTTTACCGTCAAAGAAGAGCAAATATACACCTCCATCCTACCTACCGCTACGCAGTATGCTCGCAATGCGATTTTCTCAGGACTGATGCCACTTCAGATACAAGAGATGTATCCTCATCTATGGATTGATGAAGATGAGGAAGAGAGTAAGAACAACAACGAAGAGGCACTCATTCAAACACAACTCGACCGCTTCCGCAAACGCTATGGCTACACCTATTACAAAGTTAATGAGAGTGATTTTTGCGAGCGCATCACCCGTCAGTTCAAAGGGCTAAAAACACCACTCAATGTGGTAATCATCAATTTTATCGACATGCTATCGCACTCGCGTACCGATAGCAAGATGATGCGCGAATTGGCTAATGATGATGCAGCTTACCGCAGCTTGACACTGAGTTGGTTTAAGCATTCTCCTACGGCAGATATGTTCCGCCGCATTGCCGAACTGGGATACAAAGTTGTACTTACCACTGACCACGGCACTACTCGTGTGGACAATGCTGTACAGATCATAGGTGACAAAAACACCAATACCAACCTGCGTTACAAAGTGGGAAAGGCCCTCAATTGCAATAATAAAAACACTTTCGAGATCAAGCGACCCAAGGAAGTCGGCTTACCATGTCCAAATGTGAGTAGCAGCTATATATTCTGTACAGGTAACGACTTCTTTGCTTATCCCAATAACTTCAACTACTATGCCCAATTCTATCGCGACACCTTCCAGCATGGTGGTATATCGATGGAGGAAATGTTGATACCATTGATTACGTTAGAACCAAAGTAGAGTTTAATGTTTAGAAGTATTCGACGTATATTTTGGACATTATTTGCCGTGCTAGTGGCATGGTGTGCTTGGTCGCTATACTCACATCAAATGCCTTGGCAAAAGAATTTACCACATGAACATAGGTTGACAGTATTGACCTACAATACGCGTGCAATGATGATCGGCGAAAGTTTAGCATCTAAACACGCTATGCTCAATCATCTCAATCGATTGGATGCAGATATTGTTTGTTTACAAGAAGTTCTAGTGTATAAAACAGGCGAACGCCTTACGCTGCCTGCCCTGCGCGAGGCTATGCGAAAATATCCCTACACCTATTACGACTTCAAGAAATACAATAGTCATCGTCAGTTTGGCAATGTAGTCTTTTCGCGTTTTCCACTGATTAATAAGCAGACCATTCGATATGAATCAAATTCCAATATAAGTAGTCAATGTGACATAGTCATCAATAACGACACAATCAGATTGATTGTCAACCACTTGGAGAGCTTTGGTTTTGAGAAAAAAGACTTTAATATCGATTCACTTACAGCGGGCAACTTCAAAGAGAGTTCGTTCAACCGCAAGCTCACCCAGGCGAGCCAACTACGACGCAAGCAGGTAATGAAGGTGCGCCGTGCTATACACCAATCTCCATATCCTGTGATTGCAGTAGGCGACTTTAATGCCTTACCACTTTCTTTAGTTTACTGGACTATGAACATGGGGTTGCGCGATTGCTTTGCAGAGAGCAGTTTTGGGCGCTATGGTGCCACCTATATGCGCCAAGGATTGGGCATCCGAATTGATTACATCTTCGCTTCGCGCCAATTGCATCCCTTAGCTTGTCGAGTGGACCAAGCCACCTATTCCGACCACTTTCCCGTGATTGCCACCATCGGGTGGTAAAACCTCGTTATAGTGGTTTGTGATAATGATAATCGCTATAATCTTTTGAATCTCGGTCTCGATTGATGCGCGGATGACGAGGTGGGAATCTATCATTCCATTTATCTTGTATCCAGCGTTTTATATTCTCAATCCAACGACGAAACGTGCCATCATTCCACGGAGTAGAATCAAAACCGTCATACCCGCGATAACGCCACCAGAGAATCAACAGCCAACCGAAAATCATACCGCCCAAGTGCGCAAAGTGCGCTACATTATCACCCGCAGAAGGAGCCAAACCCGTAAATAGTTCAATAAGCGCATAGACAATAACTAGTGTACGCGCACGTATAGGGATAGGAATAAACATGATAAACATGCGCACATCAGGGAACAACCATCCAAACGCCAACAATATACCGAAGACTGCACCACTAGCACCAATAGTTACTACGCGATTCGCCAATCGGGCAGCCAGCAGCGGATCGAGAGTACTCAACATAGGTTGCAATTGCAAAGCCCACACGGCCTCTTGTACGAGTGCAGCACCTAAACCCGTCACCAGATAGTATATCAAGAAACGTTTGCTTCCCCAACGATCTTCCAGAGCAGGAGCAAACATCATTACTGCAAACATATTAAAGAAGATATGCCCAAAACCAGCGTGCATAAACATATAGGTCAACGGTTGCCATAGACGGAAATCAGAGGCAGTCAAATAGTGCAAACCAAATACGTGACTAAAACTGATACCATAACGCTGAAAAACTATATCGGCAAAGTAGCAGATGATGTTGATGAGCAAAAGATTTTTTGTAATCGGAGGTAAATTTCTAAACATTGTTTGTTGATTGATGAATTCTATGCAAAAGTAGTAAAAAAACACGAAAATCCCAACAAAAACCATGCTACAACCCATAAAAATGTAAAAAATGGCAGAAAAATGACATTTTTTCAGTCAAAATATTTGCAGAATTAGAAAATTGTAGTAACTTTGCAAGCAAATCGTAGGAAATTCCAATGTGATATACTTAATGTTTAATTATTTAATCTAAATTTCGTATGAATAAAGCAGATTTGGTAGCTGCTATCGCAGCTGAGGCTGGTTTGACAAAAGTACAAGCACAAGGTGCTCTTGAGGCAACTGTAAAGGCTATTTCTGAGGCTCTTCAAAAAGGCGAGAGCGTACAATTGGTAGGTTTCGGTACTTTCTCTGTTGTTGAGAAAGCAGCTCGCCAAGGTGTTAACCCTGCTACTGGTGCAAAGATTGAGATTGCTGCTAAGAAAGTAGCTAAGTTCAAAGCTGGTAAAGGTTTGGCTCTCTAATCCTATTATGAAGATACAGCGAGTTGCTCTTTAGGGCAACTCGTTTTGTGTCAAAATTACAACACTAAACACAACAATACTACACTATGTTGAACATCATACTTTGTGGTGCCCCAGGTAGCGGAAAAGGCACACAATCCGACCTTATCGTAGAGAAATATGGGCTGCAACACTTGTCTACGGGTGATGCGCTCCGTGCTGAAATCAAGTCAGGTAGTGAACTAGGAAAAGAGATTGGCGAGCTTATCGCTGCAGGTAACTTAGTGCCAGATCACAAAATGATTCACTTAATCGCACGCTATCTGGATAATCTTCCAGAGGATTGCAAGGGAGTGATTTTCGATGGTTTTCCACGCACTGTGGCACAAGCAGAAGCGCTAGAATTATTGCTCGAACGTCGTCATATGAAAGCCGTGTTGCTTGATATGTTCGTAGAGGAAGACGAAGTCATCAAACGTCTCCTCAATCGTGGCAAAACAAGCGGTCGTGCTGACGACAATTATGAGACAATCAAAAAGCGCTTGCAAGTTTATCAAGCAGAAACAAAACCTGTATGCACGTATTATCTCCATCGTCATAACTATTTTGCCATCAATGGCAATAACTCAATGGAAGATACATTCTGCCAAATTGACAACATTCTAAAACTCATCCAAAAGTAATTTGTAATTAATATGTCAACCTCGTTTATCGATTATGTAAAGATCTACTGCCGCTCAGGTAAGGGTGGTCCAGGTAGTATGCACTTTCACCGTGCTAAATATGTACCCAAAGGCGGTCCTGATGGTGGAGATGGTGGACGAGGCGGACATATCATACTCCGCGGTAACCGCAACCTTTGGACGTTGCTTCACCTCAAATACCAAAAGCATATCTTTGCCACCGACGGCGGCAAGGGAGGTCCATCGCGCTCATTCGGCAAAGACGGCGAGGATAAGATCATCGAAGTTCCTTGTGGCACAGTGGTTTACAATGGCGACACGGGCGAATGGATGTGCGAGATCAAAGAGCACCAAGAGGAGATCATCCTCTTCCGTGGCGGAAAAGGCGGATTGGGCAACTGGCATTTCCGCACCGCCACCAACCAAGCCCCTCGCTACGCACAACCAGGCGAACCTTGCATGGAGGCCAATGTCATTCTCCAGCTCAAAGTGCTCGCAGATGTGGGATTAGTAGGCTTCCCTAATGCAGGTAAGTCCACCCTACTCTCTGTGGTTAGCGCTGCCAAGCCAGAGATTGCAGACTATCCATTCACCACCCTCACTCCACAATTGGGTATCGTATCCTATCGCGACAACCAGTCGTTCTGTATGGCTGATATCCCAGGTATCATTGAGGGAGCTGCTGAAGGACGCGGACTTGGACTGCGATTCTTGCGCCATATCGAGCGCAACGCGGTGCTACTCTTCATGGTGCCTGTCATCACCGAGGACATCAAGAAGGAGTACAAGATCCTGCTCTCCGAACTGGAGAAATACAACCCACAACTGCTGACCAAGGCGCGCATCTTGGCCATCTCCAAATGCGACATCGCAGATCCTGAGATCGACTTCGATAAACTGACCAAAGAACTATCCGAGGAGTTGGGCATATCCGTCATTTGTTTCTCATCGGCTAGCGGAACAGGACTCACCGAGCTCAAAGACATGCTTTGGGAAGAACTCAATAAAGAGCAAAATCAAGTCATTGATATCTCACACGCACCTATCGAGGTCAAGCTCATTGAGCGCGACGAAGAGCCCGAGGAGGACGACGATGAACCACATACCATCTACCTCAACGAGGTGGAAGAGGAGTGGGATCTCGACAAATACCGTGGCATAGGCTGGGACACCCAAGAAGATTTCGAAGAGTGATTCAAAATTCAAAATTCTGAATTCAAAATTAACATACGACCGTTTCATCGCGTGGCGTGAGCAGCACGTTTCGCAAAAGAACCTAGTTCTCATCCTTAGTTTTTTTGTGGGAGCGTTGGCGTCATGTGCTGCACAGTTGCTCAAGATGATGATTCATGGCATTCACCATTTGGTGGAGCACCATCTCATCGAGCAAGACCACTGGTGGTACCTCATCACCCCAATGATTGGTATCACACTGGCAGGGTTGTTTGTCAAGTATGTGGTAAAGGATGACATCTCGCATGGTATAACAAAGATTCTATACGCCATCTCTCAGCGCAAATCCATCATTAAGATTCACAATACTTGGACCTCCGTCGTGGGATCGGCCATCACCATTGGTTTTGGTGGTTCAGTAGGAGCCGAGGCTCCTATCGTTATGACAGGTGCTGCCATCGGTAGTAACCTCGCCAAAGCCCTGCGCCTAGATCAAAAAACCATGATGCTTATGATTGGTTGTGGTGCGGCAGGTGCAGTAGGTGGTATCTTCCAAGCCCCTATTGCAGGTTTGGTCTTCACACTGGAAGTGCTGATGATGGATCTCACCATGACTCGTATGGCGCCGCTGCTTATCTCGTCGGTCACTGCTACAGCCATCTCGTTCATGGTCAACGGACAAGAGGCCATGTTCCCACTCAACAACAACGAACCATTCTTCGTGGAGCGTCTGCCATGGTATATCATATTAGGTATCATGTGCGGATTGGTTTCGCTCTATTTCACCCGAGGCATGAACGGATTGGAGCAACTCTTCAAACGCCACATTCAAAATACCTGGGCGAAGTTCCTTGTCGGTGGTGTCACCTTGGGACTATTGCTTTTCCTTTTCCCTCCGCTCTATGGCGAGGGATACGACGTGATTAAACAACTCATCAATGGCGATTCGGTATCTGCCATTGCCAATAGTCCATTCGAGCATTTAGGCACAAGTAGTTGGGTATTAGTAGGTTATTTCGTTGCCATTCTGCTCTTTAAGATTTTCGCTTCGGTTGCCACTAATGGTGGTGGCGGTGTGGGTGGCATCTTCGCACCATCGCTCTTCATGGGAGCCATCACAGGCTTTATCTGCGCTCGTCTAATGAATATCATTGGCGTTGGTGTACCCGAAGCCAATTTTGCATTAGCGGGTATGTCGGGCCTTATGGCAGGCGTTATGCATGCTCCGCTCACTGGCATCTTCCTCATCGCCGAACTAACAGGCGGCTACCACCTCTTCATGCCACTGATGGCAGTGGCTGTGGTGTCCTACCTAACCATACGCATCTTTGAACCTCATAGCTTATACGCCATGCGTTTGGCTCAGAAAGGTGAACTATTAACCCACAACAAAGACCGCTCAGTACTTACGCTGATGAAAATGGAGAACATCCTCGAGACCGATCTCAAGACGCTTAATCCAAAGATGACCTTGGGCGAACTAGTCAAAGTGATTGCCCAAAGCAACCGCAACATTTTCCCCGTGGTGGATGAAAAAGGTAAGTTATTGGGTATCTTGCTCTTAGACGAGGTACGCAACATTATGTTCCAGCCTCGTCTCTACAATCGTTTCACCGTCAAGCAACTCATGAACTCCCCTCAAGCAATCCTAACCAACACCATGCCTATGGGCAAAGTCATGGAGATTTTCGAGGACACAGGAGCATGGAATCTACCTGTGGTGGACGAACAAAAAAAATACCTTGGCTTTGTTTCCAAATCCAAGATCTTCAACTCCTATCGCCACGTGCTTGTACATTTCTCAGAAGAATAACCCAAGCACATATATCTACAATCTTAATAAAATGATGTCTTTTACTACGAAAAACATCCAATTCTTTTGTATATTCGAAATTTTTGCGTACCTTTGCAGCACAAATTACTCATACTATGCAAAACGAAATTCCTTTGATTGATTGCCCTATTGATTATATCTTCGGCGAAGCAAGTGGCAAAGTACTTAATGAGTACATGCGTTTTCCATGTAAAATAAAGTGTGGTGTCTATGCATTTATAGAGAAGGGGACTGCTCGCGCGACAGTAAATATCACGCAGTATGAATTTCAAGAGAATGATGCTCTTTACCTCGCACCTAATAGTTTCTTTCGCGTACATGAATTTAGCGAAGATGCACAAGTTAGATATATCGTGTTATCGTCCGCTTTTTTGGAGAAGAACGCATATAGTATCCGTCGTCCACGCCTAGCTATGAAAGAAGCATGTCAAATTATTCGTGTCACAGAGGAGCAAAAAAATGTGATCCTACATTTCTCTCAAGTTCTAGAAGAAGCTGTCAACTGCACACCTAGTATGATGGACACGGAGAGAATGGTACATGTTTATAATCTCGTACATCTGATATTTCATGATTATTTTGTTGCGAATAATAATACAACAACGCAAGCAATGGATCGAAAGTCAGAGATATTCCATGAGTATAGCGAACTAGTCATGAAACATTACCACGAGTGGCATCATGTAGCCGACTATGCAGCAACAATGCATATCACAGTACCTCATCTATGCTCTACTATCAAACAAGCAAGTTCCCGCACAGCTGGCGACCTGATTGTAGAAGCCATAATCACCGATGCCAAGGCACAACTGAAACTATCTATCGCGCCTATCAAAGAGATTGCCAATAGCTTAGGTTTTGATAATGTCGCTTTCTTCAATCGTTTCTTCAAGACTCATACAGGTATTACCCCGAAAAATTATCGTAACGGAGAAGATTGACAGAAACGCCTGTTTGGGAACTACATACCTACATGCAACCTAAAGCGTATTGCCCACCATGGGGACGGGTCGTTGCGGTGAGTCAAGCGGAATACTCCGTATAGTTCTCCTACTCGAAGTATATTACCAATACCAGCACCAACCTCTACATATGGTATATTAAGAGCTGATAACAACGGATAGTTCTGCATTTGATTCATTGGAAACTCAAGAATCGACTCATGGTCATTGCGGTATCCACCATATGCCACTTTAAGTACGAGTAACTCCCGCAATCTAGCATAGCGAAGACCTGGTATAAGATTGAATAGTATACCCTTACCATTCCAGTGGGCATGTAGAGAGATATATTGATCGGCTGCATATTGGAATGTATTCATAAGCGAAAATCGGTCAGGGTCAAAAGAGTGTGTCTGATTCCCTGCAAAGTGATGAAGCAAAGGATAAGGCACCTTACCGAATACAAGACCAGCCTGCATACGATAGTCTAACTCGCCTGCCATTCCTAAATTAACATTCTGCCGTACAAGCAACTGTAGATTGCCATACAGGCGATAAGAGGGCATCTCAGCAAGATGGTAACTGCCAATTTCTGCACCTAGATAAATCACAGGAAGATGGTTGTAAATATGGCGACGTTGAAAATACCAATCTACTTTTCGCTCATTAAAACTCACGCGTGCCGAAGTTCCCAAAGTAGCATAAAACATGCTTGGTTGACTATAATAGTTTCGCGTAGCCAATCCATATCCCAACTGCCCCACTTTAATGTAAGACTGTGTTTCCAATGAGTTATTCCAATCGTCTTCAAAATGGATACGTCCTTCTTGTCGACGCGCCATCGTATTATAATAATAGTTAGGATTAAACACAAAACTGTCACCTTGTAACATCCGAGTCACCATATTGATTTGTCGATTGAATACGGTATTTTCACGTAGATATTCATGGAAATCATCTACATCCGAGTATATGTATTCGTCACTATATTTGAGATACATATGGTGTCTGCGTTCCGTAGGTAAAGCGATATTTACCTGACCAAAACCCTTCCAAGCTCTATCTCCTGTGGCATAAGCAACCATAGCCTCAAGGCAGACATTCTTCCATAATTCTTCGGTCGTTCGCAATGGTAGTCCAACTCGTAATCCCTCTTGACTATTAAAGCGAAAGACATGATGAACCTTCCCTATATCCACATACTTACTAGTAGGTATACAACCTGTTTGTAGCACATAAGCCAAAAATTTGGCTGTTTTAAATAGGGATGTATTATTCAGACTATCTAATGCTGGAAGTATGAGCGAATCCTGTGCAGATAGTAATGGAGCTACCATCTTATTCTCAATACTATCAGAATGAATTTCGGTACTTCGCGTGAGCAAGAGGGTGGGAAAATAACTACTAGAATCTATTTTAACTGCAAAATCCAACAACATCTTCATCTGTTCATCTTGCATCGTATTATTAGACGTAAAATGCTGCTCTATAGTTAATTGGCGCAAGAAATTAACACTATTTTGATTCGGTACTTGGACACGAATATGGCGGAGTGCGTAAGTAGCCGAATCAATCGTCATTTCGCCATTAAAAGTGGCATAGAAAGGGTTTTTGGTTTTAAAATGTAATAAGTAGTGCTTCTCATCACCTACTTGTGTGCTATCAACCAGATAGTAGTTGTAATAGGTATTACCAGCTGCCGCCAAAGGACTCAACATTGAAGTTGTAAAAATAGGCAGTTGGTTATCGTAAAAATTGAATGTATTGGGAAGTTGAGAAAGTAAGATTTGATAGTTGGTTTCTGTCAGAAAACTAGCTTTTTCTAATACACTATCAACTCTTTGTTGACGCCAATATAAAGGGATTAGGTAGGTAGAATCGTGTTCTATCATGCCCGTTTGAAGGCTCTTCCATAATGTTCGTTGTAAATGCTTAGATTGAACATCCGATACATATATGGCCGAGGAAGATTGTGTGATTCCATGTCGAGTTTGAACATTATACTGTCTGCGTGCACGTACTTTTTCCATAAGAGATAAAGCAGGGTTCTCTTGTGGCATGACAAAGACCTCACTCAAGTTGCCTACCTTCTCTCGTAGAGCAATATCAATACCAGATTGTGTGTTAGGCTCTATCTTAAATCGCTCTGTATGGTACCCTACTGCACTTACAACCATAGTGCGAGTTTTAGTCAAATTCTCACGCAATAGAAACAAACCTTCAGCATTAGTCATAGTTCCCATTTGTGTTCCCTGAAAATAAATATGCACATTAGGCAATGGTTCTCCAGTATTGGCATCATACACCTCACCCACCACAATCGTTTCACCCAACTCTTGCGCCCATAGTTTACCACCTACACCTATAATACAAAATAATATAATGACCAATCTTTTCATCTATTTTCTGGGTGATATTTGAGAATCGCTTCACGTAGATCTTGTACTTCCACATGCGTATAGATTTCTGTTGTTCCTATAGTTTCATGACCTAGTAATTGCTGGATGATACGTAAGTCAGCACCATTCTGCAGTAAATGTGTCGCAAACGAATGGCGCAACGTATGAGGAGATATAGTTTTGTGTATGTCAGCCTGTTCTGCCAAACGTTTGACAATAGTAAAAATCATTGCCCGAGTCAACTGCCTACCATAGCGATTAAGAAATACTATATCGGTAGCTTCTGGCTTTATATCAAGCGCATGACGATCTTCTAACCAATATGCGAACCATGTCATAGCCTCTTGAGAGATGGGTACTAACCGTTGTTTATTCCCTTTGCCACAGACACGAATATATCCTTCTACTATATATATATCACTCAAACGAAGATTTACCAATTCACTTACACGTAAGCCACTTCCATAGAGAATTTCGATGATAGCACGATTTCGGTGTCCCTCAGCTTTCGACATATCGATTTGCGCGATCATACGTTCAATCTCTTCTAAAGAAAGTACTTCAGGCAGTCGTTGCTCCTTTTTTGGAGTTTCTAACAATTCAGACGGATCCTGTTCTATATAATTATGATATAGTAAGAAACGATAGAAAGAATGTATTCCTGCTATTAATCGGGCCTGTGTTCGTACAGAAGATATCGATTTAGACGTCTCAAACAGAAATGCCTGTAGGTCATCCAATGTCGCATACATAGGATCGACCTCATGCTCTACCATATATTTGATAAGACGCTGTAAATCACGTTCGTATGCTTCTACTGAATTCTTACTCAGTCCTTTCTCCAATTTAAGATATGTATGATATTCTTTTATTAACATAGATTAATTAACGCCTAACATATCCCCGATAAATAGCATGATAATGAGTAGAATCTGCTGTATAAAGATGTATATCTAATAAAGTATCATTACCAACATAATCTATGGTCATACTACCGGCTGTAAAAAGTACAATTTGTTGTATCTGCTGATCATCAATCTCCAATAAATATGTACCCGTAACATCACCCTCAAAATACATACCGCGCAAAAAAGTCATTTCACGTGCCACAGAGTCCATATTATAGCTACCAGCAGGGATACGCATAGTACTATCTTTCGGGGCAAAGATATCCGAAAAGAACAAATTATATCCAGTACCTACAATATATCCCATCGAATCATAATCTAAGCCGTCGGATAATAAATCGATGGCATACACTTGATGTCCACTTTCATAATAATCACCATGATGTTGAAAATCCGATTTGATATATACGCTATCCCAATACAAATATTCCGATTGAGTAGGTTTATTAGGCGGCGTACAAGCAGCCATAACCAATAACAATACAATATAACAATATATGATTCTCATACTAAATAGTCATTTTTCGTGTAGGTATATAAGAGGCCACCACTCCAAGTAATAAGACAATTAATAGAACGACAATAACATCCCCCCCATGCACCGAAACTGGATAAGCCTCAAGGACATACTCTGTTCCATTACCCAACTTCAGCAATCCTACATGTTCTTGTAAAAGGCATACGACTAAACCAATAACCAATCCACCTAGCGCACCTAATACATTCACCATACATCCTTCTAGCATAAATATATTACGAATCATCGAATCGCTCGCTCCCAAATGCGAGAAGATACGTATATCTTGTTGCTTATCAAGGATCAACATTGACAACGATCCTATGCTATTAAAAATGGCTATCATTAAAATGAACACAAGCAACAAGGTCGTTAATAGTTTCTCCACACGCAAGATTCGGAAGAAATCTTGTTGCTGTTCATATCGATCACATATTGCAAATCCTTCGCCCAATACCTCCAAAATCTCTCGTTTTGCCTTCTTCACGTTATACCCCTCTTTGAGGGCCAATTGCAAAGAAGTTACCTCGTTGGAGTTATAGTCCAACAATCTACGCGTAAAATCAATATCCACCAACATCACATTATCATCGTACTTTTGCTGATTGACAGCGAATACACCTGCAATAAAACACGTTTCCTGGTTAAAATTAGCATCTGGGCGCAACATATTCACCCTAACATCACGTTTCGGGACATACACCTGCAGACCACTAACAAAACGAGGACCTATTCCTAATTTCCATGCCAGACCTTGCCCTAAAACTGCTCGATCAAATGCCCCATCATACACTTGATAATATCCATCTGTGATAATATTCTCTATTCCTGTCATATCATCAAACAGCGAATCTACTCCAAGCAGGCACACTGGCATCTGTTTGTCCTCAAAATATACCAACGCGGTTTCAGACACACTCTCGCTCACTACATCTACACAAGATAAATCAAGCAATTGAGCCTTTTGTTGTTCATTTACATAAAATGATTTACCTACCGTCGCCGTAATACGTAAGTCTGGATCAAATTGAGAAAATAGGTGTTCGACCATAACGCCAAAACCATTCATTACACTAAGTACACACACCATTGCAGCCGTCACGACTCCTACAGCTACAGAAGAAATAGCAGTAATAATATGAATGGCATTAAATTGTTTTTTTGCAAACAAATACCTCCACGCTATTTGTAGTTCAGCTCTCACCGCTTCAGCAATTCATCAATACGCGCCATTTTATCTATGGTTTCATCAAGATGGAAGTGTAGTTCAGGAATTAGACGTAACTGATGACGTTGCAGATGCCCCATTTCACCACGAATTTTAGCAGTATCTACTTTCACTTGCTCAATTGTAGCCACTGCCTTATCTTGAGGAAAGATACTCAGATACACATGTGCAATACTTAAATCAGGCGACACGCGCACTTCACTTACCGAGATTAGAGTTCCTCGCATCGCGCGCGCGTACCTTAATAATATATCACTTAGATCTTTTTGGATCAAGCGTTCAATCTTTTGTTGTCTTGTCGTTTGCATAAGTTAATTTTCTGTCTAATACAATAAAACACCTAAACACAATAAGGGAAAGGAGTAACACTCTTTTCCCTATGCTGATGCCTTAGGAAAAAGCCCTAAGGTGGTCTAATCGATGATTAGCGTTTGTGACGACCCTCGTCAGCTACTGTCAATTTCTTGCGACCGTGTGCGCGGCGAGCTGCCAATACACGACGACCATTTGCAGTTGCCATACGTGCACGGAAACCATGTTTGTTGCGACGACGACGTTGGCTTGGTTGGAATGTACGTTTCATTGTTCTTATTTTTTTATGCCCCATCTCGTGGGCGTGGTTAATATTTTACGTTTTACGCGAAAAAGCGTGCAAAGGTACTGCTTTTTTTCGAAACGACCAAATTTTTATAGTAAAAAATAAGTTTTTTGTCCATTTTTCTTGCATATATGTTTTTTTTGTAGTACCTTTGTCTGCCATTTTGGCAGATAACACAATTAAACCAAAAACTTAAAGAACTACCCATAAACAAATTATGTCAAACATAGATTTACAAAGTATCAAGCGACAATTCAGCATCATAGGAAACAATGCCCAACTGAATCACGGTATAGAGATAGCAGCTTTAGTTGCCCCCACCGATCTCAGTGTATTAATTACAGGTGAGAGTGGCGTTGGTAAAGAACATTTCCCAAAAATCATCCACCAATACTCTCCTCGCAAACATGGTCCCTATTTTGCGATTAACTGCGGAGCTATCCCTGAAGGAACAATTGATGCCGAGCTATTTGGACACACAAAAGGAGCATTTACGGATGCCAAAAGCGAACGCAAAGGCTATTTCGAGATTGCTGATGGCGGTACCTTATTTTTGGATGAAGTAGGCGAATTGCCTTTACCTACACAAGCGCGCCTTCTGCGCGTACTGGAAACAGGAGAGTTTATTCGTATGGGCGACTCAAAAGTCCAAAAGACAAATGTGCGAGTAGTAGCAGCCACTAATCTTAACATCCCAAAAGCAATAGAGGATGGACATTTTAGAGAAGATTTATATTACCGTCTGAATGCAATAGAAATCAAAGTACCTGCCCTACGTGAGCGAAAAGAAGATATTCCTCTCATTTTTCGGAAGTTCGTGGTAGATTTTGCTGAAAAGTACCGTATGCCTGCCATTCGCTTAACAGACGAGGCTACCGAAATGCTAAAAACTTATTATTGGCAGGGAAATGTTCGCCAACTTAAAAATGTAGCACAGCAAATTAGTCTGATTGAGAAACACCGAGATATTACCCCTGCAATTCTCATGCACTATCTTCCTGCTAATCAGATGCAACGCAGTCTCGCCATAGTCGAAAGAAAAACTCAACAGGAAATTCCTATGGAAGACCTAAAAATGCTCTACAACATGGTAGGTATGCTCAAAAGAGAGATAGACATACTAAAAAATCAAATTAGCAACATACAATCCTCTTACACTACGCACTCCAAGATAGATGATGAAATCGTAGAATGGGAGCAAGAGCAAATAGCAGCACCTACAGACGCAACTTTTATATCTGAGGGCGAAATAGCAGAGCAAGTTGACGAAAAAAAGGAATTGAAGTTAACAGATATGGAGAAAGAAACCATACGCCAAGCCCTCACTAAAAACAATGGTAACCGCAAAGTCACAGCTCAAGCATTGGGACTAAGCGAACGCACACTATATCGTAAAATCAAAGAATACAACTTATGAAAAAACTAGTACTTTTCTGCTTGGGATTATTAAGTTCGTGTACTATTTCATATAAATTCAATGGTGCATCTATAGATTACTCGACGACCAAGACTATATCCATCGCAGATTTTCCTAACGTAGCAGCCTTGGTATATGCCCCATTGTCTAATAATTTGTCAGATGGTATTCGTGATTTATTTCAACGCCAAACACGTTTAGAACAAGTGCGTCGTGGTGGTAATCTAGAGATTGAAGGAGAGATTACAGGATATACCCTAACGCCTATGGCCGTCTCTGCAGATAGCTATGCTGCCGAAACCAAGTTAACCATCACTGTCAAAGTGCGATTCACGAACAATGTCGCACCCGAAGAAAGTTTTGAAAAGACGTATACAGCATACCAGACCTTCGATGCTTCGCAGATGCTTAACGATGTACAAGACGATCTTTGCAGCACAATGATTACAGAAATTGCAGACCAAATATACAACGACACAGTAGCAAAATGGTAAAAAATTTGGTAGTATCAAAAAAAAATTGTACCTTTGCAGGCTGTTTGTTTTTTAGCACTGCAAGAACAAACGTAAATTAGAACTTAAAAACTTTATAAATTATAACATTATGTACGTACTATTAACTATTTTAATTGTCATTGCAGCAGTATTGCTTACCCTTTTGGTATTAGTTCAAAACAGCAAGGGAGGCGGCTTAGCTGCAGGTTTCTCAAGTGGAAATCAAGTGATGGGTGCTCCTAAAACAGCAGACTTTTTGGAGAAAGCAAGTTGGACTTTAGCAGGCATCATCATCGCATTGAGCATTGTTGCCGTAGGATTCAACAAGAGCGAAGCAAATGATTCTGAGGAAAGTAGCGCTATCACAGAACAAGTGCAAGAGGCCTACGAAGCTGACCAAGCGGCTCAAGCTGTACCTGAGTTTGAGGGTACTGAAGTGGCAGAATAAAATCTTGGAGATTGCATCCGAATATTAGATTATATTGTCGAATATCGGATTTTGACACTCACAAAAACAAATAGAGAGACAGGCCTGTCTCTCTATTTCGTAAATTACGAAGCGTATGAATTGGTTACATAGTCTGTTTTGGGGTACTGGAGTTCCTCATTCTATTTTCATCCTTACTATCGCTATTGCAGTTGGCATATACCTCAGCCACCGCTTAAAATTCAAGGGTATTACGCTCGGAATCACTTGGATTCTATTCTGCGCAATTGCTATGTCGCACTTCGGTATGCACCTTCACCCTGTAGTAGAAACCTTTGCCAAAGATTTCGGATTAATACTTTTTGTTTATAGCATTGGTTTACAGGTCGGACCGAGTTTTTTCTCTTCTTTTGGAGAAGGAGGGATAAAGCTTAATCTATTAGCCATCGGTATCGTATTCCTAAGTTGTGTAACAGCATACCTCATCCATGTGATATCAGGAGAAGACATTGCGACCATGACTGGCATATTGTTTGGCGCCGTTACTAACACCCCAGGATTAGGCGCAGCACAACAAGCATTTATCGATTTGACTGGCGAGCCAAACACGAATATTGCCAGTGGCTACGCGATGGCATATCCTTTGGGCGTTGTAGGTATCATAACAGTTATTCTATCCATGCGCTGGTTCTTTCGAATCAAGATTGAGCAAGAGGAGACACGTGTAACAGCAGAGTGCGAAACACAAAGAGAAATTGAGTACATTGACATCTTACTCACCAATCCTCAAGTAGAGGGTGCTCACATACGCGATTTAGGTCAGTTATGTCACATGAACCTTATTGTATCACGTTTGATTCGTCCAAACGGCGAAGACGAATTGCCAGATGTGGATACTATTTTGCACGTAGGCGACCGTATCCGCATCGTAGTGGACAAAGAGAATAAAAAAAGTATCCTTCTGCTTGGCATGGAAACGTCGCTACCCACGAATCCTAACGCACATGCACACCTGGTGTCTCGCCACGTAGTCGTAACAAAATCCGAACTAAATGGCAAACGAATTGGCGAGCTAAACGTGCGTGCCGCCTATCATGTATCCATCACACGTATTCGCAGAGCAGGTATTGAATTGCTCGCCACACGCGATCTCCATCTCCAATTAGGAGATCGTATCACCGTCGTAGGAGAAGAGCGAGCAGTGGATAAAGTAGAAAAAGTATTTGGGAACTCCACCAAACGATTAGATGTCCCCAATTTAGCCTCCATATTTTTAGGCATAGCTTTGGGTGTTGCTGCAGGTTTACTACCTATCACACTACCAGGTTTAGCACAACCGTTTAAATTAGGAATAGCAGGCGGTTCGTTGATTGTAGCTATTTTGATGAGCAGTTTTGGGTACAAAATGCATATCATCACTTACACGACGAGTAGTGCTAACTTGATGATTCGGGAAATAGGTATCGCTATGTTTTTAGCCTCGGTGGGCTTTGGCGCAGGCAAAACATTTATCCCTACCCTCTTAGAAGGTGGATACATATGGATAGGTTATGGCGTGATTATCACCCTGATTCCGTTGCTGGTAATCGGTATAATTGCGCGTTTGTGGTTGAAGTTAGATTATTTTTCACTCATGGGATTGTTAGCGGGTAGCACCACCAGTCCTCCTGCTTTAGCTTATGCTACCACGGTATCATCCCTCAACGATCGTGCAGCCGTAGCTTATTCTACAGTATATCCGCTAGTGATGTTTCTGCGCGTTCTAACAGGTCAGTTAATGATTTTATTATTTCTATAGACATGAAATACTTCTATTCTCTAGCACTCGCATGCTTATCCCTTGTTGCATATGCCGAGGTGATTACTATAGATTTTAACACTGCGGAAGATAAGGAACACAATCCATTGATTTACAGCACCATATACGGCACTGGATACTACGATTGTACTGATGTATGGGAGTACACCTACGATGATAGTAGCACGCGTCAAACAATCTACACCAATGATGGACGTTTTATGCTCTCACACCTACCTAGCCAAGCCTCATATGGGGGCATGAGCTGGGAAGGATTTACACTATCAAAAGTGTCACAAGACACTGCAAATGTGTTTGGTTGCATAGCCAATGGCGGCATAGCAGGTGTAGGCACACCATATGCTATTGGTTACTTCTCGGAATGGGTAACTGAGTCTTTAGGACATTCCTCTAACACCATCCTCTTTGACCAATATTACTATCCCGAGTATGTGTATATCTGCCAAAACAGCAATACTATGGAGGCTATCTCCTACGGCAATGTATTCAACGCGCGAGCATTCACAGAGGAAGATACCTTAGCCCTCATCATCAGCGGACTAGATACAACATTGCATGAAACCAGCAGCATCACCTACTATCTGGCAGTAGATGGGAAAAAGAATCTCGGATGGACCAAAGTAAACTTGAAAACTATCGGTAGAACAGCGGGTTTGAGTTTCCGCATGACGACTACCGATGTAGGCGATTTCGGGTCTAACACTCCCCTATATTTTGCTTTAGACGCCCTAACAATCAACACCGAACAACCCACCCATCTACAGCCTATCTACTCCGCATCTACTGCTAAAAATCAAATGGTCATCATTGGCTCCCAAGTAGTAATTCTGCGAGATAATAAGGCATATAATCTTCTTGGGCAAGTCATAGAATAGTTCTTTGTTGCGAAAAAAACATTGGGCTAACTCAAGATTTTTTTGCAGAACTTTTGCATATATAAAAAAAAAACTGTAATTTTGCGGAAAAATTGCATAAAACGATATATTTCGTTGCGAGATTATACATAAACCTAAATAATATGAAACAAACTAATTTTTGGAAGACAGCTCGTAGCATACTGATTAACAAGTATGCTATTACATTGTACGTATTTGCGGTACTACTTATTTTCGTTGGAGACCAGAGCCTAATCAACCAAGTCTCTCGAGCCATGGAAATACGCAAAATCAAGCAAACGATTCAACATGAACAGGCTGCGGCTACTCAAGCAATTCGCACATTGGAGTCACTGGAAAATCCAGATAGTCTAGAACGTTTCGCACGCGAACAATACAATATGCACGCGGATGGAGAAGATGTATATATTATCACTGATTAAGACATGAAATGGAGTTCTATTTTATTAATTGCAGGTATGATAGTCCTAATAGCAGGTGCTATCATGAGTATCATGAAAATGCAACCCTATTCTGACTATATGCTGGTCGGTGGAGCCATACTTATCATTTTCCGCGGCGCAATAAAAAGTAGAGAAGAGTAATGAAACCAGTCACTATCAAAGATATTGCACGCGAGTTAGGAGTATCTGTATCAACGGTTAGTAGAGCTTTGCAGAATCATCCTGACATTAGCGAATCTACAAAAGAGTTGGTACGCGAATGTGCACGAAAACTACACTACAAGCCTAATTTGATGGCAAGTAACCTGCGTACAAGCAAAAACACAACCATCGGTGTTATCATCCCAGAACTTAATCATCACTTTTTTGCCTCCATTTTAGACGGTATAGAACAGACTGCTAACGATCTCGGTTACAGTATCTTGATATGTCAATCTAGCGAAAATGTAGTCAAAGAAGAACAAAGCGTGCAAATGCTTCTAAATAGTCGCGTTGCGGGCATGTTGGTAGGTGTCAGTAAGGAGACAACCAATCTTCAACACCTGCAAGATGTGATTGACAGCGGAGTACCATTGATATTGTACGACCGTCCTTGTCCATCGTTGCAATGCGATCAGGTGGTATCCGACGACTATGTAGGCGCGTACAATGCTGTAGAATACCTCATACAAACGGGCTGCAAACGCATCATGTATTTCTCCTCTCCCATGCAATTGGAAGTAGCTCATCGACGCTATCAAGGTTGGCGTGACGCATTACAGCAGTATGAATTGTACATGGAAGGCGGAGCCATTCTAACTTGCGACAGCCGTGCGCAAGCCATTATAGAGACACCTAACGTCATGAGGCAACAACGCCCCGATGCTATCTTCTGCGTCAATGATGATTGTGCCGCAGGGGTTCTATACGCAGCTCAGATACTCGGATTGCATATCCCAGAGGAGCTCTCCATTTGCGGTTTCTCTAACGCTCCACTCTGCCGCACGACATCCCCCATGCTCACTACCGTAGAGCAGCACGGAGTGGAGATTGGACGACGAGCTATGCTACGTTTGTTCAAACGCTTAGAAGGAGAACAGCGAATTGCGCAGACCGACATGGTTCCCACTGATTTAATTGTTCGAGAAACCACAAAATAATTCACGATTATCATTTTATGTTAAAATACAATAATTGGAGCATAGAACAAACGGAATGGAAACCGTCAGCAGAAATGGAGTTGCAACAGCAACTTTCTTTTTCGAATAGTTATTTATGCCAAACAGCCCATTTTGAAGAGTACTATTCTCAACCACAACGGTTGTGTACCTATGTAAAAGATATAGAAGAACCCATCTTGAACATCTCTAGTATATCGGTACGTTTACACGATGAGCGACTAGACTTAGCGACATGGGAGGTTAAGGAATTTTATCGCTGTCTGTTCAAAAACGAACCAACACTTGAACGACGCTTCATCGCCACATCACCCAAAGGACACACACTCCGCGTACATGCTAGACGACAATTGCTACCACAGAAAGAACTCATGCAGATAGACTACGAAATATATTCAGTCAACTACGATGGTCCATGTTCGTTGTTAGCAATGTTGGGAGACAATAACACTTGTGATAAAAATTGGTACCCACTCATGAACCACCTTGATCAAAATCAATGTTGGCTCTGGTTACAAATGCACGATGTAGATATACAATTATGTTGCGCCATGAACTGGCAAGTATGGCACAATAATTCTCAAATCGAAACTCGCCCTATCAAAATTGAAAAACCCCATACCATTGGCTACTCATTAACGCTCAAATTAAAAACAGGAGACACCTGTAAACTACGCAAAGTCGTAGCTGTTGTAGACTCGCAGCATCACAAAAAAGATCACTTAATCAGCGATGCCATCGCATGCTTGACAAATTGGTAAATGAACATATTATTCTTGGTGTTGATCCTGGTACGCTGTACATGGGTTACGCTTTGCTGCATACGGTAGGGAGCAAAGTGAGTATATTGGATTTTGGGGTGTTCGATGTACACAAGTTGGATGACCAATATGCTCGCTTGCAGCGTGAGTTCTTTTTTCTGCAAGACTTGATAGAAAAGTATCATCCTACGGTGTTGGCTATCGAATCGCAATTTGTAGATAAGAACCCGCAGACGATGATAAAGATAGTCCACGCGCAGGGGGTGGCTATCGCAGCGGCATTGTCGAAAGATGTGCCTGTACAAGAATATTCGCCTATGAAAATCAAAATGGCAATTACGGGCAATGGACATTCCACCAAACAGCAGGTGGCAGATATGCTGCAACGCTTCTTGCATATTGCTGATGAGGATATGCCTAAGAAATTGGACGCGACCGATGCCCTAGGTATAGCGTACTGCCATTTCTTGCAATTAGGACTTCCATTTCGCGAAAAAGGAGCCAAGAATTGGACGACTTTTGCCAAGCAAAAAGGATTGGTTGACAAACAGTTATCGGGTCCAAATGCTAAACTAATGGCCGCGCTGCAAAGCGTGAAAAGAAAAAAGTAAACACATGGATACATTGATGCTTTGAAACTTTTTTCCGTTTTTTCTTGCACATATGCAAAAAAAATACTACCTTTGCAGCGAGTTTAGAACAACATATTTTTTAACTATAAATTCTAATAATTATGGCTTACGTAATTTCTGAAGATTGTATCGCATGTGGTACATGTATTGATGAGTGCCCAATGGGCGCAATTTCTGAGGGTGACATTTACACTATTGATGCTGACTTGTGTACAGAGTGTGGCACTTGTGCTGATGTTTGCCCAAGTGGCGCAATTTCTAAAGGATAAATTGCAGTTTTTGTAATGCAAAGAGCCCTTAAGTGTCACTTAGGGCTCTTTTTTTATACTAGGTAGTTATAGTTATTTTACTTCCATTCCCATTACGTTATAGCTCTTTCCATCACGAAGAATAAATAGTTGACCATCTTGAATGAGTTTGCTAGCATTGGTATTGGACGTAATTATTGTTTCTACGGATGTTTCTACGGATGTATCTACATACCCCTCGCACAAGCATTCTACACCCCATTTTTTCCATTGCTCTGTGTTGTCTATAAGTACTTGCCCGTTACGACTAGCACAAACGAGTCGTTCTCCAGCAGACATTCCTGTATGCGTCGTATGCCGTAAACAATAGAAATGTCCAAAACCTTTATTAATGGCACCTATACCTTCCACATACTCATACCCTCCAGACAATGTCCATTTTTTATATTCCTTTCCATCTAATAACGTGATAGTTGACACATCCGTTACTCTAAAAATCATTCCCAACTGCTCATCTGTATATCTTCCTGGTTTAAAAGGTAAAGTGTCTCCTACTTCCAAAGTCCAATCGTAAAGCACCAGTTCCTTTTCGTTTCCAAGATATGGGGCGTATAATAATACTTGATTATTTTCTTCACGGAAATGATTTCGACCATCGCATAAATATAGTTTTTCATTAACGAGGGTAGGAGTATATTCCTTAAAAGATAGATGATATGGATCAACATCCCCCTCTACTGTGGATACTTCTACTTCTGTTCGCTGCAAGCCCATAAGAATAGGAAATTGCTCTTTCATTGTTGTTTCTATTGGCAATATTTGACCAAAGAACTGCCATTCCGAAGTAGTGTATAATTCTATAGACTCCGCGGGAACATAAAGAATAGCATTATTCAAATTCACATCGTAAAAAACCCAATGACCTGGGTAGGTGGTATAATTATCACCTCGTCGAGGAGGAGTTGTTGCCATACAAATCACTTTGGTCAAATTTTCACAGCCTTTGAAGGCATTATTCATGATATATTTAGTAGAACTAGGTATTGTGATAGAGTTCAGATTTAAGCACCAGCGAAACGCACATTGACCAATAATCGTTACATTATTAGGGATGATGATTGAAGTAAATGCACATTCATTAAAAGCAAAATCGTCTATTGTTGTTAGATTTTTAGGCCAATCAATCTTATTCAATGCTGAACACTTATCAAAGGCAGAGATTCCGATACGTGTGATATTATCTGAAAGGTTTATAGATTGAAGAGAAGTGCAGCCAGAAAAAACATAATCCTCAATACTACCAAGATTCTCCGTCAAATAGACAGTCTTTAGGGCTTGACATTCTTGAAAAGCGCCTTGACCTATACTTGTTACTCTATAGGGTATGTCAATAGCACGCAAAGAACAACATGCTGCAAAAGCTTTCTCACCAATGGTGGTCAAACTACTTGAATAGTCAAACTTGAATGAAGTTAATCCCGTACAATTTAGGAATGCTTCTTTTTCAATTGTTGTGACGGATGCAGGAATTGTAAAACTATCTAATTTTTCGCATTTATAAAATGCTCCAATTCCTATACTTGTAACAGTATTGGGGATAGTAATGGAAGTAAGAGAAGTGTACTCATAGAACGCTGCTTGACCTATTCTAATAACGCGATATGTTCTTCCGTTGTAATCAACTGTAGGTGGAATGACAATCGTATCGTGTTGATAACCTGAAAAACCCCACCACGTTTGGAAGTGTACCTCAGCAGTGCTATCGCTAATCGTGTTGTAGAAGATTTCGTTATACTCAAACTTCTCTGCACATAGAGAAAGCGAACAAAAAATAAAGAGAAGTAGAGAAAATGTCTTTTTC
The DNA here is from genome assembly GCA_045658785.1 of Paludibacteraceae bacterium. GTDB lineage: Bacteria > Bacteroidota > Bacteroidia > Bacteroidales > Paludibacteraceae > Colicola. Next base: position 39,061 of record JAZOVR010000126.1, read on the forward strand.
ATAAGGCTATATATTATAAGGTTATACAAAGTTGCTGCAAAGGTAGTGATTTTTTTTGAACTGAGCAAATTTTTTGTGATTTTTTTGACACAATTTACCCCCCCCGTTAGTTGCTGGTAATCAACGGGTTATGAGGGTGTGTTTTGTGGCTGTGATTTGAGAGTGTGGTAGATGATGGCGCGAATGAAATTAGGGAGTTGGGTGTAGCGTTTGCCTTGACCCGTTGTGGGGTCAAGGGGCGCTTGTGGATCGGGGTGTTTGCCTCGTGTGTTGGGCATTTGTGCTTGGAAACGCTGACGGAAATCGGAGAGTAAGGATTGCGCTTCTTCAAGTGTATAATAATCAGGGATTTTATCAATCTTGCGACTGAATAATTGTTGCTCAGTCGGACCGCTAGGCTGGCCTGCTTGAAGGATCTGAGAAGTACGACGACACGCTTCGCTCCAGATGTTGTGATTGGCTAGTTCTGCACCTTGTTTTGGAGTCTTTTTGAAGTCGCGTGGACGGGTGATAGAGTAGGCCTCTTGTTTGCCTTCGTGAATGACGCGACCGCGGTCGTCGCGGTACTTTTTTTGGCGGTTGACGATGCCGTTTTTAGCGATGGAACCGTGGATTTCTGCGAATGGATGTTCGAGTTTGATTTCGGCCATAAGGGATGAGGATTATGAATTAAGCTCCTTTGGCGCACGCGCCAAGAAATCTAAATAAATCTTATTGCACAGTAGCTGATTTTATTGCCACCGCTAGCACTCGCTGTGCTCGTCCGCTGAATCTTAAGTAAATAGTATAGTAAACATTGCTGAATAACTAATGAATAACTAACGAATCACTAACGAATCACTAACGATTTGCGGGTGCAAAGGTACGGAATTTATCTGATCTGTGCAAGTTTTTTGGGGAGAAAAACAGGATGTTACACTACAAAATAGCAAAATAGCTATGCCTGATTCATATCCTACTTAACCCGATTTATAAGCAAGCTTCCTATCGGTGTTGAATAGCGCATGAGATAGATAAATCTATCTTTTGCTAAATATTTTCTCGCTTTGCTTGCGTATGTGCATTTTTTTTAGTACCTTTGTCCCCGTTTTGTAAAATAGAATATTTTAACTTGATGAAAACACTCAAACTAATACAATCAGACACCTATTTACGCCCTTATGCGGAAGCGATCGAAGGACGATATAACTACGCACTCAAACGAGAGAAAGAACTAACAGGCGGAAAGAAACTGAGTGAATGGGCGAATGGATACATGTACTTCGGCCTCCATAAAGTGGAAGGCGAAGTGTCGAAAGTTGAAAGTCGAAAGTTGAAAGTTGAAAGTGGAAAGTCGAATGTTGAAAGTCGAAAGTTGAAAGTCAAGAGTAAATGGGTACTGCGTGAGTGGGCGCCAAACGCTACGGCGATATACATGATTGGCGACTTCAATGACTGGCAGAAAGATGAGGCGTATCGCTTGCAGCCTGTAGGCAATGGCGTGTGGGAAGTGGTGCTGGATGAGGATATGATCCATCATGAGCAGTTGTACAAACTGCTGGTAGAGTGGTATGGCGGTAAGGGTGAGCGTATTCCTAGTTATGCCAACCGCGTGGTGCAAGATCCTGTGACGAAGTTGTTTGCGGCGCAAGTGTGGGCTCCTGCGGAGCAGGCGAAAGGCGATAAGGCGATAAGGCGAAAGGCGAAGAGGAGAAAAGCGGATGATCCGTTGTTTATCTACGAGTGCCATATTGGTATGTCTAGTGAGGAGGAGAAGGTGAACTCGTATGAGGAGTTTCGTATATACATCCTGCCTCGTATTGCGAAGTTGGGCTACAACTGCTTGCAGATCATGGCGATACAAGAGCACCCTTATTACGGCAGTTTTGGTTATCATGTGTCGAACTTCTTTGCTGTTTCTTCTCGCTGCGGTACTCCAGAGGAGTTGAAGCGTCTGATTGACGATGCACACGCATACGGCATGGATGTGATCATGGATATCGTGCATTCGCATGCGGTGAAGAATGAGTTGGAAGGCTTGGGTAACTTTGACGGAACGCCTTATCAATACTTCCACGCAGGTGGTCGCAGAGAGCATCCCGCATGGGATAGCTTGTGCTTTGACTACGGCAAGACAGAGGTGTTGCACTTCTTGCTCTCGAACTGCAAATACTGGATGGATGTGTACGGCTTTGATGGTTTTCGCTTTGACGGCGTGACCTCGATGATGTACAAGAGTCACGGCTTGGGCGAGGATTTTGTGGACTATTCTTGCTACTACAACGGCAACGAGGATGGCGATGCGATTTGCTACTTGACCTTGGCGAACAAGCTTATCCATGAGGTGAAGAAAGGTGCGATTACGATTGCAGAGGATATGTCGGGTATGCCTGGTTTGGCGAGTCCGATCAAAGATGGCGGTATGGGTTTTGACTATCGTTTGGCGATGGGTATTCCAGATTTCTGGATCAAGTATATCAAGGAAGTGCGTGATGAGGATTGGAAGGCAGGACATATCTTCTACGAGATGACTAATCGCCGCGAGGGTGAGAAGACTATCTCGTATGCGGAGAGCCATGATCAAGCTTTGGTGGGCGATAAGACCATTATCTTCCGTCTCTGCGATGCAGATATGTATTGGCACTTTGAGAAGGGCCATGCGACCTATATGGTGGACCGTGGATTGGCGTTGCATAAGATGATTCGACTGATCACGGCTTCGACGATCAATGGTGGATACTTGAATTTTATGGGTAATGAGTTTGGTCATCCTGAGTGGATTGATTTCCCTCGTCAGGGTAATGGCTGGAGCCATAAGTATGCGCGTCGTCAATGGAGCCTAGTGGATAACGAGAATTATTTCTTCTCCTGTCTCAACCTTTTTGACGAGAAGATGGTACACCTATTGCGCGAGCACTTGGCTCCTGTCAAGGACAAGAAGTATGGTGTGCACTTGCCATGGGATGAGAAACTTTGGGACAATGAGGGCGACCAAGTGATGGCATTCCAACGCGGCAAGTTGGTGTTTGTGTTTAACTGGAACGGCGTGAAGTCTTTCGATGGCTATGGTATTCCTGTGAAGGCAGGTAAGTACAAAGTGGTGCTGAACACCGATGCGAAGGAGTTTGCTGGCTTCGGTTTGTCGGACGATAGCGTGGAGCACTTTACAATGCCAGATGATGGGTACTTGAAGGAAGGCAAAGGCTGGTTGCAGTTGTACTTGCCAGCAAGAAGCGCGGTTGTTCTTGAACTAGAGGACTAATTTAAAACGACAATAATGACAATAGTTGCGCTCGAATCAATATCCCTCGAGCGCTTTAGATAAGAAGAAAATTATTAACAACATAAAACAATAAAACCATGAGATTAGTTATTCAACCAAACTATGACCTACTTTCAGAGTGGGCAGCAAATTACGTAGCAAAACGCATTAACGAGTTCGGCCCTAAAGAGGGTACTCCATTTGTGTTGGGTTTGCCTACTGGTTCATCACCTCTCGGTATGTACCGCAACTTGATCAAACTCCATAAAGAGGGTAAAGTAAGCTTCCGTAACGTAGTGACTTTCAATATGGACGAGTATGTTGGTATTCCAGAGGATCACTCTGAGAGCTACCACACCTTTATGTGGAAGAACTTCTTCTCTCACATCGATATCCGTCCTGAGAACGTGAATATCTTGAATGGTAACGCAGAGGATCTCGTGGCAGAGTGCGCTCGCTATGAGGAGAAAATCAAACAATACGGCGGCATCAAATTGTTCCTCGGAGGTATCGGTCCTGACGGTCACATTGCGTTCAACGAGCCAGGTAGCTCACTCAGTTCACGCACTCGTATGAAAGAGTTGACTACTGACACCATCATTGCTAACTCTCGTTTCTTTGACAACGATGTGAATAAAGTGCCAAAGACCGCTTTGACCGTAGGTGTAGGTACTATCATGGACGCTCACGAGGTGCTCATCATGGTAAACGGCCACAACAAAGCTCGTGCGTTGCAACACGCTGTAGAGGAGCCAATCTCTCATATGTGGACTATCTCTGCATTGCAAATGCACCAACACGGTATCATCGTAGCTGACGAGGCTGCTTGCGCTGAGTTGAAAGTGGGCACATACAACTACTTCAAAGATATCGAGAAAAATAACCTCGATCCTAAATCATTGCTCTAATGCTTCAGATTTATAATACATTAAGTAGACAAAAAGAATACTTCAAACCCTTGCACGAAGGACACGTAGGCATGTATGTCTGCGGTCCTACCGTGTACGGCGATGCACACTTGGGACATGCGCGTCCTGCGATCACTTTTGACCTATTGTATCGTTATCTGATGCATTTGGGTTACAAGGTGCGCTATGTGCGTAATATCACGGATGTGGGTCACCTGGAGCACGATGCGGACGAGGGCGAGGATAAGATAGCTAAGAAAGCACGTTTGGAGCAACTAGAGCCAATGGAAGTGGTGCAATACTTCACGAATCGCTACCATAGGGACATGGAGTTGCTGAACGTGTTGCCACCATCTATCGAGCCACATGCTAGTGGTCATATCATTGAGCAGATTGCTTTTGTACAAAAGATCATGGACAAAGGTTATGCTTATGTGAGCAATGGCAGCGTCTATATGGATGTGGAGAAGTATGCCAAGGATTATCCATATGGCAAGTTGTCTGGCCGCAACTTGGAGGATATCGTTACTGAGACGCGCGAGTTGGACGGACAACAAGAGAAGAAGCACAGCTTTGACTTTGCCCTCTGGAAGAAAGCGGCGCCTGAGCATATCATGCACTGGCCTAGCCCATGGAGCGAAGGTTTCCCTGGTTGGCATATGGAGTGCTCTGCGATGGGTACGAAGTATTTGGGCGAGGAGTTTGATATCCACGGCGGCGGTATGGACTTGATGTTCCCTCACCACGAAGCGGAGATCGCACAGAGTTGCGCGGCTTTGGGTCATGACAGCGTACATTACTGGATGCACAACAATATGATCACCATTGCGGGTAAGAAGATGGGTAAGAGTTACAACAACTTCATCACCCTGGAGCAGTTCTTTGCGGGTAAGCATGAGTTGTTGGAGCAGCCATTTAGCCCGATGACTATTCGTTTCTTTATCTTGCAAGCGCATTATCGCTCAACAGTGGACTTTTCTAATGACGCTTTGGTAGCTGCGGAGAAGGGCTTAGCTCGTTTGACTGAGGCATACCAACGATTGATGAAGATCAAGGCGTCTGCTGCTTCTAGCGTGGAGATTGGTAATCTTCGTGAGCGTTGCCAAGAGGCGATGGACGATGATTTGAACTCTCCTATCGTGATTTCGCACTTGTTTGATTCGGCGCGTGCTATCAATACTGTCTTTGACGGTAAGGGTACGATCTCTGAGGCAGACTTGGAGGAGTTGCGTGCCGTATGGAAGACCTACGCGATGGATATCCTAGGTTTGCAATTGGATGGAGCTCAAGACGCGGGGGCCGGTATGGATGCGTACAAGGGTGCGGTGGATATGCTGCTGAATATGCGTCTGGAGGCTAAGCGCAATAAGGACTGGGGTACGAGCGATAAGATTCGCAATGCCTTGACCGATCTTGGATTTACTATCAAGGATACCAAAGACGGCTTCGAATGGAGTATTTGATGTGTTTAGAGTTTAGCGTTTAGTGTTTAGAGAATATACACGAAATATAGTAAGATTAGTCCTGCTGATGGCAGGACTAATCTTTGGTTGTATGGCGTGCGGGAGTAAATCAGGTAAAGCCTCTGAGGAAATAGTGGAAGATACGCTTGTGTCTTATCCGGGTCGCACGTTTAGTTACAAAGATAAGTTTCGTGATACCCAGGCCAAACAGGTACAAGCTGCACAAGCGATTGGCTTGAAGACACCGCCGCAAAATCGTCAAGAGGCTGCGCGTATGCGGAGCCAATTGAAACTTATCAAAAGCAACGATAACTATATCGTGGACTCGCTCACGCACTCTATCCCTTATCTGGTGCCAACTGCGGCAGCAGAATTGGAGCGAATAGGTGAAGGGTTTGCCGATATTCTACAACGCAATGGTTTGCCGCATTATCAGTTTTATGTGACAAGTGTCCTACGTACTAAAGAGGATATCAAGCATTTGCAGAAGAGCGGTAATATCAATGCTACCACCAATTCTTGCCACAATTATGGCACCACGTTCGATCTGGCGTATTTCCGCTTCAACAAAGTAGCGTACACACGCGAGTACATGCACCAAGATAATTTGAAACTGGTATTAGGTCAGGTCTTACTCAACGAACAACGAGCAGGTCGTATATATGTGAAATACGAATACAAACAGGCGTGTTTTCATATCACGGTACGAGAATAATCTTTTTTTCTAAGATTTATTCACCACCTCAGCCATTTTATTCTCCCAATCCATTAATTGATTCTGGCAAAATGTCAGCAAATCTTTTGCTTCTTTTGCCTTTGCTAAATAGACATCCATGCTCAGCGCATCTGACTGCTCTAGCTCATTGACTATCAACTCTATTCGTCTTATTGCCTCATCGTAACTCATAACTATTCAGTATTGCTCCATTATTTCCCCTTCCCATTGAGAATCACTCCCATCGTATAAAACATTATCTTTAAATCCAAACTGATAGACATATTTTCCAAATACACTATATCATAATTCAAACGACGAATCATCTTATCCAGTGTATCGGTATAGCCCACACGAATTGGTCCCCAACTTGCTAACCCTGGACGTATCTTATACAGCAGACAATAATACGGAGCAATTTTTTCTATCTGATTTATGAAATACCTACGTTCAGGACGTGGTCCCACAATAGACATATCTCCACGAAGAATATTCCAAAACTGCGGTAATTCATCCAGACGATACTTGCGTAACCACCTTCCTACTTTCGTCACACGAGGATCATTATCTAAACTTAAAGTCGGAGGCCAAGCGGTCTTAGGAAGACAATGACTAGACCCAACT